>NZ_CP041330.1:2153360-2460313 GCF_013394165.1 Pseudoalteromonas sp. Scap06
CGTCATTACCATAGATACCGAATACGTCATTGAATCACCTGTTGTTGCCACAAAAATAGTGGTCAGTACTAAAAATAACACCGACACAACAAATCCCATAGGTAACTGCTCAGTGATGGCTAACAATGCCGCTGGCAAATTAAGCCCAGCAAAAGGCTCTGATATAACGCCAGGATTATTTAATTCAAAAAAGATGCCTGAGCCGCCAACAATAGTAAACCAAAAACACGTGATCACAGGGGCAACCACAGAAATAAGTAAAATCATTTCACGAATAGTACGTCCACGGGATATACGTGCAACGAACATAGCCATTAATGGGCCATAACCTAAAAACCAGCCCCAAAAGAATACAGTCCACCAGTCTAGCCACGGTTTATCGGCACGAAATGTAGCCATAGGAATAAAGTTATCTAAATACAAACCAAAGGAATGAATGTAACTGTCGATAATAAACGCAGTTGGCCCCATTAGTAATATAAACAACATCAGCAACACTGCCAGTACAACATTAAAACGGCTTAGTAGCTGAATACCTTTGGTAACCCCACTTACCGCTGAAAGTGTGTAAATTCCAATTAAGCTAAATAAAATAACCACCTGCGTGGTGTAGGTATCAGGAATGGCAAACAATTTTTCTAGACCAAAACTCACTTGTAAACCTAAAAAACCAATAGGACCAACAGTGCCAGCAACCACAGCGAGTACACAACATGCATCAACAATAGTACCAAGCGCACCTTTCATTGCGCGATCGCCAAATACGGGGTAAAGCAAAGTGCGTGGTTTAAGCGGTAAGCCTTTTTCGTAATGGAGATGCATATAAACAATACCGGTCAAACTACCTAAAATAGCCCAGGCTAAAAAGCCCCAGTGCATAAAGCTTTGTGCAAGAGCATTGTAGGCGGCATCCTTTGTGCCGGTTTCACCACCAAATAACGGGGGCGGAGAAATAAAGTGTGCCATTGGCTCTGCTGCGGCCCAAAATACACCGCCACCTGCAAGCAAAGTACACATAATTATACTTATCCATTTGAAGGTAGATATTTCAGGGGTTTTTAAACCGCCGAGCACCACTGAACCGGTGCGGCCTACGGCTAAAAATATGCCAATCACAAAGGTTAATAACAGCAGAACTTGCCAAAAGGCGCCAAATATTTTGGTGGAGAAGGCAAAGGCAGAGTTTATCCAATCCGACATCAGTTTTATGTCGTACAGTGCCAGCGCGGCAAATAAAACTAATATACCGCCACTGATTAAAAAAACGGGTATATCAACCCCTTCCAGAAACTTTACTCGGGGAGAGTGTATTTCACCCGACTTTAAAGCTGCTTTCGTGGTATTCATTTATCGCTCCTAATGGTTTTTTACAGTTACCGACATAGCGACATACCATGACATAACCCTAAACCATAGTTACAACGAACAAAAAAGCAACTCAAAAGCAAGTTTTAAGTACCTGTCGTGTTTACGCTTAGATAATGTCACAACAAGTAGACTTATTGCCAATTAATGGCTAGTTTAACGCGTTAAAAACACTAAACCAATGCCACAGCAATGATTTGTGCAACTGTTACAAAATAGTAAAAAACTCATTACACTTAGCTAGCAAACAAACAAAAAGTATACATTTCTGTCTGAGCTAAAACGCAGTAAGTTAGCAAACGTTACTCCCCAATTAGAGGTTAAACAAAGCGACTTATCGATTGGGGTAACTAAACTTGTCGCCTCAGTTAGTAACAAGCACGATGTTATTGGTGCTCTTTATGCCATTTTAAGTAATTGCTGTGTGTTAATGGTTTTGCAAATAAGAACCCTTGCACTGCGTTTACACCCATAGACTTTAATACATGTAGTTGCTCAGCACTTTCGACCCCTTCGGCTACAATATTAATATCTAAACTATGACCTAAACCAATAATAGACTGAACAATGCTTTGTCCCGATGCGTTATCCAACACTTTATCAATAAAGCTTTTATCTATTTTTAGTTCGTCTATCGGTAAAACACTCAAGTGCTTTAAACACGAGTAGCCAGTACCAAAGTCATCAATTGAAAATACAAATCCCTGCGACTTTAGCTCTTTCATTTGCTTTACCGTACTCATTAAATCACCCGCTAACATGGACTCAGTGATCTCTAATTTAATTTGTGAGGGTAATACATCATACGTCTCAATCGCTTTAAACAATTCTCCTTTTAAAGTAGAAGAATTAAACTGACACTGGCTAATGTTAATAGACACATTAAACTGGGTTTTCAGTATGTTATGAGCTCGAAGTGTTTCCAGTAAAATACAAATATCGCGCAATACAATGTTTTGTAACTTTTGAATTAAGCCAAATTGCTCGGCAATCGGAATAAACGAATTAGGAGAGATTAGTCCTTTGGTTGGGTGATTCCATCGTATGAGTGCTTCTGCACCAATAATACTGCCATCAATTGATAATTGAGGCTGAAAGTAAGCACAAAATTCATCACATGCAATCGCTCTGACTATATCTGTTTCAAGCTCAGTTTGATTTTCCAGTAAGGTTTGCAATGCAGGATCGTAAAAGCTACTGCTATTTCCACCCTTCATTTTAGAGCGGTACATAGCGGTATCTGCAAATTTTAAAATATTTTCGCTAATGGCATTGGCGTTATTAATTAAACATATACCAATACTGCAGCTTACTTGAAACGCCAAATCCCCTATCTCAAACTTGTCATAAAAAACGCTTTGTACCACTTTAGCCATTAATTCTGATTCAAGACTCGCTTGCTTATGGCTATCTCCTACATTCTCAATGAGTATAATAAATTCATCACCGCCAACACGGGCAAGGGTATCTGTTGGGTTTAAAACACGCGTTAGTCGCTGTGATAGCTCAACCAGTATTTCATCACCGGCATTGTGCCCTAATGAGTCGTTTATACGTTTAAAATTATCTAAATCTAAAAATAAGAGTGCGCCCGTGTGATCAGACTGCTTAATTTGTTCAACATACATACTGAGTTTATCATTGAGCATTCTGCGGTTCGGGAGGTTTGTAAGCGGGTCAAAAAATGCTAACCGTTGCACTTCCTCTTCTGCCGCTTTACGAGTAGAGATATCTCTGGCCATCCATACTACATGTCGCTGAGAGGGATTATTAGGTTGGTAACTTTCAAGCGGGGCTGTTCGCCCTTCAAATGTAAGTTGCTTACCTTTTATATTTAGCTGATACTCAAACACTTGAACTTCATTAGTTTGAAGCGTTTTGGCAATTACCTCCATAATAGGATTAGAATCCTCGGGAGGCATAATATCTCTGACATTTCGATTAATCACATGCTCTTTGCTTAAATATAAACTTTCATTAGCAGTGCCGTAAACGTTGGTATACTCCCCTTCTTCACTCAAAATGAGGGTTAGATCGGGAAGTACTTTTGCGAAGGCTTTAAACTTTTCATTACTTTGCTGTAATTCTGCAAGTAACACTTTTGATTTTAGTGACTCTGTGTGCTTTTCTAAAGCAATACTGGTGAAATCAACAAAAAAGTCTATTAACTCTAAATCTTGAGTTGTCGGTGACTTGGCACTGTCATGATAAATTGCAAAAGTGCCTAATATGTCTGATTGTGTTGAAATAATAGGGGTTGACCAGCACGACCTTAAATCAAAACTCAATGCCAACGCTTTATAGTTTTCCCATAAGGGTGATGTTGCAATATCTGAGGCTATTACTCGCTTTTTTTCATACACTGCAGTACCGCATGAGCCAACACTGGGGCCGATATGTACGCCATTAATTGCCTCACAGTAACCCTTTGCAATATTCGGGGCCGCACTATGAAATAGCTGTTCACCTTTGAGTGTTAATATAGAGCACTTTGCAGAGGAGTCTTCAATAAGCTCCTCAATAGATAAACAAATATTTTCAAGTACTTCATCAAGTGGCGCACCCAAGGCTATTTTAGATAATATATTTTGTTGCTGAGAAAGCAGCTTTCTGAGTCTCATTATTTCAATCAAATTATATTCCTCAACAGTCACTTACGCTAAATACGCCGCTATATTCTATATAATAATTTATTATAGTCTTTTGACTATACATAATATTGAAATTAGCATCTATGGTAATTTTGTCTATTGCCGAGCATTTTATTTCATTAAGCACTTTCGAAGAATTCAAAGCAATTGCCCAAGCTAACAATTTATTATCATTCTATTTGAAATTCCATTTATTAAATACTTTGTTACTTAAAAGTACTGTTTAAAATCATCAGGCTATTTATAATAGCTAAAATATAAATAATTGGTGAGGTTAGTGTGCAAATAACACAAGGTATGGAATATTTTTTTTCCGGGTTTAAGTTAATTAGTCAAAAAGGGCTAAAACGCTTTGTGCTTATACCCCTACTTATTAATATTTTATTATTTGGTAGCTCCTTATTCTTTTTATTTGGCTGGCTTAGTGATGGCTTTAACGCTGTAAATTCAATGCTTCCAGAATGGCTTAGTTGGCTCGAATGGTTAATGTGGCCAATTGCTGTACTGGTGGTGCTGTTTAGTTACAGTATGTTATTTACCGTTATTACTAATTTTATAGCCGCCCCTTTCAATGGCTTACTAAGTGAAAAGGTTGAGCTATACTTAACTGGTCAAAAAATTAACGATGACGGATTAGCTGATTTAGTAAAAGATGTGCCGCGAATGCTGGGCCGAGAATGGACTAAGCTTTGCTACTACCTCCCACGCGCAATCGGCTTTTTTATTCTATTGTGGGTGTTACCGGTAATAGGCCAAGTGCTCTGGGTGCTTTTTACCTGCTGGATGTATGCGGTGCAATATAAAGATTATGCTTTTGATAACCACAAAATCAGCTTTACCCAAATGAAAAATGATCTAAAAAGCAAACAAGGCTTATCTTACGGGTTTGGTTTTGCAGTGATGCTGCTAACCGCTATCCCATTTATAAATTTAATTGTGATGCCTGTGGCAGTATGCGGCGCTACGCGGCTATGGGTTGAGCATTACCGTCCACAATATCGTAGTTAAAATAAAATGGGCCAGCCGGCCCATTTTTTTATACTCGCCAATAGATTAACTATATAAGCTTTGTGGTACTTTAATTACGTTTAAGTGCACCGTTATTTCTTCACGATCATGGTACAAATGCTTAGCTTGTAATTCGTAGCTAATACTAAACTTCGCCATTTCTTCTCTAATCATTTTTAGACATTCATACACACTATCAAAGCGTTTTTTCATCGGTAATTTTAGATTGAAAATAAGCTCTTTTGCATAGGCATTTACTGCCCAGTCAATCATCAAGTTAGTTACTTTCGTTGGCTTTTCTACCATATCGCAAACTAACCAAGTTATGTTTCTTTTTTCTGGACGGTATTTAAAACCATCCTCCCTAAAATGTTTTACTTGTCCTGTTTCCATTAAACTTTCATTCATTGGGCCATTATCTATCGCGCTAACAAACATACCACGGCGAACCAACTGATAAGTCCAACCACCTGGGCAAGCACCTAAATCAACGCTGCGCATCCCAGCTTGTACTCTTGACTCACGCTGCTGCTCAGGAATAAATACATTAAATGCTTCATCTAACTTAAGGGTTGAACGGCTTGGGCCATCGTTTGGCATACGTAAACGCAGAATCCCCATAAAGAAAGGTGAGTTGTTATAGCTATAAGAGTGACCCACATACGCAGTATTATTAGCTAAAAACAGCACATGCATTACTGGACGATTGGCTTTTGGTTCACGCAATACGGTGTTTTGTTTCTCGAGCGCTTTTTTAAGCGGAGTTGATATTTTTTTACAAAAAGTCAGTAACTCTTTGCCCTCGTTGGTATCGGGTGTTTCTACTCGTAGTTCAGAGCATAAAGTAAAGTCTTTTGCGGCATCTACAATAGCGCCCACTCTATCCTCTAATGGCATATTTTCTATCAGGTTACCGGCAAACCATTGGCGTGCAAATACCATATTTTTAAAATCAACTTTTTTGATTATTTCGTCGCTGTGCTGCGCTTCAAAACATTCATAAATAACATAACCGGTATTTGGTTTTGCTTTTACATACCCTGCAAACCCTTGCTCGGCGGCGTGAAACGTTATTTCAGCAGCGGCATCGCTTTCAAAACCACTACGACAGTAAATCACAACACTAGACATATTAACCCTTAAACTCTTTAAAACTTAAATCGTGCAACTTGCACTAAAATAACTATCCAACCAATAATAAAACACAGTCCACCTAGAGGTGTAATTGGGCCCAGCCACTTTAAGCCGGTTAAAGCCAGTAAATATAAGCTGCCACTAAATAACAGTGTACCCGCTATAAAAAAACCACCTGCCATGCTTAAGTTAATGCCCCACTTTATTAAGATTGCCACTGCAATCAGTGCCAGCCCATGTACCATTTGATACTCGGCGGCGGTTTTAAAAATACCAATAGCGTAATCTGATAAGCGACTTTTTAAACCATGGGCAGCAAATGCGCCCAGTATCACTGAAAGCATACAAAAAAAGCTGCCTGCGAGTAAAAATAGTTTAATCATGTTTTTCCTCTTTTACATTCTCAATGGTGCTTTTGATAAAGTTAGCCGCCTGCATTGCTGCAACATTAAGGTTTTGTTGCTCGGTTATACCACTTTTTTTACGTGGTTTTAGTGAGTGGTCACCATCAGTTAACCATATATACTGCGGCTGTTTTGGCATTGCCATTGTGGCAAGCTCTTCACGGGTGCCAAAGGTGTCTCGTTCACCTTGTAGTACTAAAAAAGGACATGGTATGTCTGCAAAGTGATCTGTTCGGAGCTTTTCTGGCTTGCCCGGTGGATGAAACGGATAACCAAACGCAAGTACACCTAAAACAGTATGCGAGGCTGAGCAAGCAAGCATAGACGCCATGCGCCCGCCCATTGATTTACCCCCTATAAATAGCGGTAAATTTGCATCAGCTTGAGTAAGTATATGCTCAAAATATGTAAGTAATTTTGGTGCTCGCTCTGGTGGGCGACGTTTATTGGTTTGTTTAGCAATTTGCATGTATTCAAAATCAAACAGCCCAACGTCAATACCATACTCACTGAGCTGTTTGGCCATGGTTTGCATAAACTCAGAATCACTGCCAGCCCCTGCACCATGCGCAAATATAAACTGTGCGATTGCAGGTTGCTGACTGCTTTTAACCCATTCAATGCTCATTAATATTCTTGCTCCTGCTCAACTAGGCTTAACATCCAATCTTTAAATGACACAATTTTACCTAATTCATTTTGCGACTCACGGATCACCAAGTAATAGGCGTTTTTACTTTCTAAACTGTGATTAAACGGGATCACTAATCGACCTGCATCAATATCTGGTTTTGCTAAAACACTATTACCAATTGCAACACCTTGGCCATGTACCGCAGCTTGCAGCACCATAGATGAATGACTAAAAATAGGCCCTTGATTAACTTGTACGTTGCGAACACCCGCGGTTTTCATCCACGTTTTCCAGTTTTTACGAGTGGTGTCATGCAACAAGGTATGGTTTGCTAAATCACTTGGTTGATTAAGCGCTCTAGGGCCACTTAACAATAATGGGCTACACAGTGGCACTAAGTATTCAGTGTGCAATTTATAAGCTTGTACGCCACTCCAATGACCGCGACCATAATAAATTGAAATATCAACATCGTCTGTTAACGAGTTTTCGTCCTGATCTTGGGCTTTAATTCGCACATCAATTTCAGGGTGTAACTCGTTAAATAAGCTCAATCGAGGAATAAGCCATTGAATCGCAAAGCTCGGGGTTAAACTCACTGTTAGCGAGCCTTTTGCACCACGGGCTAGTAGCTTTTCGGTTGCGTCAATTAGCTGAGTAAAAATCTCTTTAATATCTAAAAAGTAGCCTTGACCTTCTTCGGTTAGAAGTAACGAGCGATTTTTACGCAAAAACAACTTTAACCCTAAGTGCTCTTCGAGGGTTTTAATTTGATGACTTACCGCAGCCTGCGTCACATACAACTCTTCTGCGGCTTTAGTAAAGCTTAAATGACGGGCTGCAGCTTCAAAAGCTTTTAGCGCGTTTAATGGAGGAACTCGTCTTGACATGGCAACCAAGCTTAGAATTAGTTTTTCTTATGCGGTGAATTATATACCTATGCTGGGAAAGAGTATATTCAAGCCACAAAAAAAGCGACCTAAGTCGCTTTTTAATGAGTTAATCACTTTTTTATAAATCGCTAGCACTGGTATCAAGCGGAGCAAAGCTTTTGATTAAATCATCAACCGCTTTCATTTGCGATAAGTACCCTTCTAATTTACTCAGTGCTAATGCACAAGGGCCATCACATTTTGCTTCATTTGGATTTGGGTGTGCTTCAATAAATAAGCCTGCAATACCCAGTGCCATGCCACTACGAGCCAGTTCTGCTGCTTGAGCACGACGACCATCGGCTGAATCAGCTCGACCGCCAGGACGTTGTAGCGCATGAGTAGCGTCAAATATAACGGGCGCCATGGTTTTCATGTCATCCATGCCCAGCATATCAACCACTAGGTTGTTATAACCAAAGCTTGAACCACGTTCACACAAGGCCACATTATTATTGCCCGCTTCATTAAATTTAGTAATGATATGACGCATTTCATGTGGGGCTAAAAACTGTGGCTTTTTCACATTAATAATCGCGCCTGTTTTTGCCATTGCAACCACTAAGTCTGTTTGACGAGCCAAAAATGCCGGTAGCTGAATAACATCAACAACCTCAGCAACCGGTGCTGCTTGATGAGGTTCGTGCACATCGGTGATCAGCGGAATATTAAAGGTATTTTTAATCTCTTCAAATATCTTTAAGCCTTCTTCCATGCCTGGACCACGGTAAGAATTGATTGACGAGCGATTGGCTTTATCAAATGACGCCTTAAATACATAAGGAATATTTAATTTAGTGGTCACTTCAACATAATGCTCGGCAATACGCATCGCTAAATCACGTGATTCCAGTACGTTCATGCCACCAAATAAAACGAAAGGTTTATCATTTGCCAGTTCTATTTGATTAATATTTATAACTTGGTTGTTCATTTTAATTCCTTATGGTGCAACTGCTTGCATCATTAATCCACAAATATACGCCATATATGTACCTACACCATAGCCTAGTACCGCTAATAAAACGCCTACCGGTGCCAGTGATGGATGAAACGCAGCGGCGACAACAGGGGCCGAGGCCGCGCCACCAACATTGGCCTGTGAGCCAACAGCCATGTAAAATAATGGCGCTTTAATTAGTTTAGCAACAATCAGCATTAAGCTGGCATGAGTTAGCATCCAAATAGCACCAAGCACAAAATACATCGGTGAATCAAAAATCGCCATCACATTCATATGCAGGCCAATTGATGCTACTAAAATATATAAAAATGCTGATGCCACTTTAGACGAGCCAAAGGCTTCGATATGACGCACTTTAGTGAACGATAAACTAATGCCAATCGTGGTCGATATAACAATAAGCCAAAAGAACTTACTATTTAAGCTGTATTCTTTTGCCCATGCATAGTTATTGGCAAAGAACGGTCCTAAAATATCAGCACAAAAATGTGCTAAACCAGTAATACCAAAGGCAATAGCAATAATCATCATGTAATCATTCAGCGTTGGCATACGGGCATGCTCTGCATGGTATTTTTCAACACGCTGTTTTAAATCTTCAATCGCAGTGGTATCGGCCCCCGCTTTGGCATCAATCGCTTTATGGTTAGCCGCCATTAATAATAATACCGCCATCCATAAATTAGCCACAATTACATCAACAGTGACCATAGCAGAAAAAATATCACCGCCAACTTCAAACATTTCTTTCATAGACGCTTGGTTTGCGCCGCCGCCAATCCAGCTGCCAGCAATAGTTGTCATACCGCGCCAAACCGCATCTGGGCCATGTCCACCCACTGCTTCAGGGTAGACGGCACTCATGATTAAAATAGCTAATGGGCCACCAATCACAATACCAGCGGTTCCTGTTAAGAACATAATTAATGCTTTAGGACCTAGGTTAATAATCGCTCTTAAATCAATGCTAATGGTTAATAAAATTAAACACGCAGGTAATAAATACCGCGAGGCAACGTAATACACACTCGATTGCGAGCCATCAACAATACCAAAGGTATTTAGCAACGATGGTAAAAAATAACACAGCAATAATGCAGGCACATATTTGTAAAATGCGACCAGCCCTGGGCGCTGACTTGACGAGGTTTTAAAAATAAAGCCTAAAATAATCGCTAGTAAGCCAAGTACAACAGCATCATTGGTGATTAAGGCAGTTTGGGGATCAGCCATAACGTTTCCTATTTTTATTTTTAATGGTGGGTCTTATGATTATCTTCAAGTTCTTCGATTTGATGTTGGATGACTTCAATAGCAGGGTCGTCGGGACACTCATCAACAAAAAATTGTAAATCATCTCGTGCCATTTTAGGGCAGCCTAGCTGATTTAGTAAATAGCCTCTGTCGCGTCGCTCATAGGGATCATCCCCTAGCATTTCCATTAACAAATCAACGCAAGTTAACGCATGACCAAATTTGTTCTCACTAATAAAAGACCATTTTTGTTGCGCTAAAAATAATTTATATACTTCGTCTTCAAAAATAAGCTCAAGAGGCTCTTGCTCTTGTGCATTATCTTCGTTGGTATTTTCAGGAATGATATACCAGCTTTGTTGACCACTACTTGGCTCAACAATGTACCCTTCATCATCGCTCATTGCGACGTGAATGCCCACTTCGCCTTGAGTTATGCTTACACTAGCATCAAGTTTTGCATGCTGTAAAAAATGGCATAACAAAATAGCTAAGGTCGTGGGTGTACCACTGCGCATAGATAAGGTGTAGCTAATACTGTTTAGCTTGTACTCAGGTACTTTAAGGCTTGACGCACTAAATAACCACTGACTGTAAAAGCAATCAAGTAGTTGTTCTAAACGATCATGTGCATCGCGTGTTTGCGAACAAATAGTCTCTATTTGTTGCTCAAACTCAGTCAATATTTCAAGACTTGGTGTTAAGTCTATTTGAGGGTCCCATTTAGCTTCTGCTTTAATACAACGATATATTGCCGGTGGCAAAAAATCATCGTAGGCATCTTCTATATAAGATTCATCGTGTTCATCAAACCCGAGGGTGGTCATTCATACTACAACATTCTAGAAAACGAACACGTAGTTTACCTAATTTTAAGGTTAGATACCAATAATCAGAAATGAAATAAAGAGGCAAGCTTTACACCATAGGTGTAAAGCTTAAGCAAATATTGTTAATTACAACAATAGCGGGGCTTTAGCAGTTGCTAAAAAGCCAATAGCTAAGATAACCGCAGTGTTAAACACTAAAAACATAACTTTAGGTAATGTTGTGGTTTGCTTGGCACTAATAATCCCAACGGCGATATAAATAACCACCAGCACAATTTTTTCTAATAGCCAAAGTTGCTCTAGTGGGTTTATTTTAGCCATGGCCATTAAAGTAATAGCCGAAATAATTAGTAAGGTATCTATACTGTGGCTACCAATGAAAACCACTTTATTTTTAGCAAGGCTGCCACTGCCCATGCGAGAAAAAGAACGTACATAAAATAAAATAATACTCACTAGCGCAATCGCCATGTGCGTATGTTTTAATGCTAAATAATCCATGTTTATTTTTACTTCTGTTTAGTTATGTGTTTTATCAGGAAAGCGTAAAATTACCGCTTCAAGTTCTTCAAGTTTATCATTGAATACATCAACAAGTTTAGGATCAAAATGCGTACCTTTGTTTGCATTGATCTCAGCAACGGCTTCTTCAAGTGTCCACGCACCTTTATAACACCGTTTATGACGCAGTGCATCATACACATCGGCCAATGCCACTATGCGAGCAAAAATATCGATACTCTCGCCTTTTAAGCCGCAAGGGTAACCAGACCCATCCCATTTTTCGTGATGTTGCTGTGCAATTAAGGCCCCTGCACTGACTATTTTACGCGGTGAATCTTTTAAAATGGCGTAGCCTTTGCCTGCATGGGTTTTCATAACTTCCCACTCATCACTGTTTAATTTACCGGGTTTATTTAAAATAGCATCCGGAATACCTATTTTACCCACATCATGTAAAGGCGATGCAAAACGAATTAAATTCGCTTGTTCTTCAGATAATCCATATCCTATTGCTAACTCATAACAAATATAAGCAACCCGCTTTACGTGATTACCCGTCTCGCATGAGCGTTGTTCAACCGCTTCACTTAAACGATAAACAAGTTCTTGTTGGGTAGCTTCAACTTCAGTATGTAATTGTACATTTTCAAATGCCAACTGCACATTTTGAGAAAAAATTTCAATTAGATTTCGTTGCGTATCTGTCAGTTTCGATGGCACACCGGATACAAATAACATCGAATTATGATTAAATTTACTACTACAATAAGCAAACAAATAGTCATCTTTATAAACAATTGCTTTGTTGGCTAGGGCTTCTTGGCACGCTAAGAGTTGATCTGCTGCTAATACTGTTTCTAGCTCTTCTCCTTCGCGCTTAGCAAAGTCACCGGTGCCAGAGCAAACAATCAGTTTTTTATTTAATTCCTCTGACGGATTTTGCGCTACTAAGGTAGTGGCATACATAGCTTCGTCGGCCACATTAAGCAAGGAGGTTAGCTGCTGCATCACTCCTTCAATAAAATTATCCATTGAATGAGTTGCAAAAATATTGCGAGAAGCAGTGATTATTTTTTCTAGGCCTTCACGTGACTGCTCAATAGAAATAATATCGCGATACGAACGAAGGCTAGCCATCATAACGGTGAATAGTTTTTGTGCGGTGAGTTCTGTTTTAGATTTGTAGTCATTTATGTCGTAATTGACAATGACTTGACGCTCCGGCGCTTGACCTGGTTGCCCTGTACGTAAAATGATACGAATGTAATTATTTTTAACGGTATCGCGTATGTACTTCGCGACTTGCAAACCAGCGTCGTCTGTTTCCATTACAACATCGAGTAGGATGATGGCTGCATCTGGGTGCTCATCAATTAACTTTTTTGCCTCTGCGCCTGAATATGCGCTTATAAATTCCAACCGTTTATCTTGGAACTTAAAGTCACTTAAAGCTAAACGTGTAACAGCATGAACCTCAGGCTCATCATCAACTATTAAAACTTTCCATGTCCCTTGCTCTTCACATGCTACTTCAGGTGGTTGTTCATTTGAAAATAAAAAATCTTCCATCACATAGAATTCCTTAAACCATATGCAAACAAACAACGGAGCTATTAAAAATAATTTAAGGCCATTGTCCGAACGTTACGCGGTCATTATTACCAAGATCTTTCACTGTGCTTACATTTATAAACGCCATTTGATTGAAAATATGACGTACAGCTGCACTTTGCTCAAATCCGTGTTCAATTAAAAGATAGCCATTAGAATGTAAATAGTCACGTGATTGTGTAATTATTTGTTTAATATCAGCTAATCCTGCATCATCCGCAACTAATGCAGACAAAGGTTCAAAGCGAACATCGCCTTGATGCAAGTGTACATCGTCATGTTCTATATAGGGTGGATTGGTTACAATTAGATCAAATTTCTTGCTTTTTAACGCACTAAACCAGTTACTCTGCTCAACAGTCACATTATTAATAGCTAATCGCTGTTGGTTGCGCTTTGCCAACGCTACCGCATCATCAATACGATCAACAGCAATAATATCCCATGAGGGCATTTCGCTTCCAAGCGCCAATGCTATTGCCCCTGTGCCAGTGCCTAAATCAAGTACTTTCGCGTTTTTAGGCACTTCGCACTCAAGCGCAAGTTCAACTAAGGTTTCTGTATCAGGTCGAGGGATAAGTGTTGTTGGGTTCACTTCAAGCTGCAAACTCCAAAATTCACGACAGCCGGTAATATGCGAAACAGGTTCGCCTTGTAAGCGACGTTCACAGGCACGTTGAAATGCCTGATACTGCTCATCTGTGAGCTGTTTTTCAGGCCAAGTAAATAAATAACTTCGTGGCTTTTGTAAAATATTGAGCAGTAAAACTTGTGCATCTAACTTTGCGCTATCACTACTTGATGCTAATAAATTAGCACCTGTAGCAATAGCGTTTTCAACAGAAGGGGTCACGATTAATCGTCGCCCATTGCAGCAAGTAAATCGGCTTGATGCTCTTGCATTAGTGGCTCAACAACGGCGCCTAAATCACCTGCTACCACTTCATTAAGACGATAAAGCGTTAAGTTAATACGGTGATCGGTAATACGACCTTGTGGATAGTTGTATGTACGAATACGCTCAGAACGATCGCCGCTACCAACTAAGTTACGACGTTCTGATGCTTCAGCAGCATGACGCTTTTCATCTTCAGCTTGCTGAAGGCGCGCAGCCAATACCGACATCGCTTTAGCACGGTTTTTATGCTGAGAGCGCTCATCTTGACACTCAACCACCACACCCGTAGGTAAATGGGTAATACGAATGGCAGAGTCGGTTTTATTTACGTGCTGACCACCCGCTCCCGACGCTCTAAAAGTATCAACTTTAATATCGGCAGTATTGATTTCGATGGCTTCTGCTTCTGGTACTTCAGCCATAACAGCTACAGTACATGCTGAGGTATGTACACGGCCTTGAGACTCAGTTTCAGGGACACGTTGTACACGGTGAACGCCTGATTCAAATTTTAATTGTCCGTAAACACCTTCACCGCTGATGTTAGCAATTACTTCCTTATAACCACCGTGCTCACCTTCGTTGGTGGTAACAACTTCTACTTTCCATTTTTTTGTTTCTGCGTAACGGCTGTACATTCTGAATAAGTCGCCAGCAAAAATAGCCGCTTCATCGCCCCCTGTTCCTGCACGAACCTCTAAAAACACGTTATTATTGTCTTTTGGATCTTTAGGTAACATTAAAACTTGAATGTCGTCTTCTAAAGTCGAAATCTGTGCTTTTGCTTCTTTATATTCTTCTTGTGCCATTTCGCGCATTTCAGGGTCTGAATCTTTAAGCATTTCTTCAGAGCTGCTCAAGTCTTCTTGTGCTTGCTGGTAAGCTAAAAATGTTTTTACCACCTCTTCAAGCTCAGAGTATTCTTTTGAAAGAGCACGAAAGCGGTTTTGATCACTAATGACCGATGGGTCACTTAGTAACGCTTGTACTTCTTCATAGCGCTCAACTAAGGTTTCTAATTTACGATAAACGGACTCTTTCATTTAACTGTTATTCCTGATCTATACCTAACATTTTTTTTAATTGATTTAGCTGAGCCACTTCACCTTTTTTCGCTGCATCTTGGATGGCACGGGTAGGCGCGTGCATTAAGCGATTGGTTAACTTATTGGCTAGCTCTAAAATTACTTTTTCTGCATTTTTACCTGTATTTAGCTGGCTAAGGGCCCTATCTACAAGTTCTGCTTTTGTAGTTTGTACATCATTACGGTAGTGGCGAATTAAATCCACTGAATCAAGTGAACGCAGCCACATAAAAAACTCTTTGGTGCGCTCACTAATAATAATTTGTGCTTGTTCTGCCGCTTGCTCACGTGCAGCCATGTTTTCGCTAACAATGGCTTGTAAGTCATCAACAGAATATAAATAAGCGTCGTCAAGCTCTCCGACTTGGCTTTCAATATCGCGTGGTACAGCAATATCTATAAATAGCATAGGCTTATAACGACGTTGTTTCAGTGCTTGTTCCACCACCCCTTTACCAATAATAGGTAAAGTACTGGCAGTGGAGCTAATAACAATATCGGCTTGGTGTAATCGTTCTGGTAATTGTGCCAAGGCAATAACATCTGCTGACACTTCATCCGCTAAGCCGCGAGCGCGTTCTATTGTTCTATTAGCTACCGTTATTTTTTGTGGCTCATTTTGGTATAAATGTTTTGCTACCAGCTCAATGGTTTCACCAGCACCAATTAATAGCACCTTGGTTTTGTCTAATTTGCCATAAATATGCTTTGCAAGATTAACCGCAGCAAACGCAACCGAGACTGCACTCGCACCAATGTTAGTTTCGGTGCGTACTTCTTTTGCCACTGAAAAGGTTTTTTGAAACAAACGATCAAAAGTTACACCCACCGCATCGTGGGTTTTAGCACTGTTATACGCTTGCTTTATTTGCCCTAAAATCTGTGGTTCACCTAATACCAGCGAATCAAGCCCGCAGGCTACACGCATTAAATGGTTTATTGCTGCGCTGTCTTCATAACAGTAGATGTTTTTACTCAGTTCATGTTCATCTAAACCATGGAAACTGGCTAACCATTGCAACAATGTTTGGGAATTTTGTTGCGCAAGGCTACAATACACTTCAGTGCGATTACAGGTAGATACAATAACCGCTTCATTAAAGTCGGCATGACCACTTAATTGCTGTAGCGCCTCTGAAATTTGCTCAGGCGAAAAGGCCACTTTTTCTCGTAAATCTACGGATGCGGTTTTGTGATTAATACCAAGTGCTATTATGGTCATATCTGCCAAATATTGCTGAGCCCTACTTCATAGGCGGCAATTTTATCAAAAATCTCAGGAATATGGAAAGTAAGGAACAACATTTGACTCGACAATATTTTATTTTAACCCTGTTAATTATTTTTTTAACGGGCTGTGCCAATAAAAACAACTACAATACAAAAACTTACGAAGACTGGAAGTTACGTCTTAGTACACAAAAAACTTGGCAGGTGGAAGGTAAATTAGCGTTTATTAGCCCTGATGAGCGCCAATCTGCTAACTTAAATTGGCAACAAACACAAAATAGTAATCATTTAGTGTTAACCACATTTATTGGCACCCGAATTTTATCGCTCAAACAAACCGCAGTGGGGGCTGAATTAATATTTGATGATCAACAGTTTTTTGATACTAATGCGAGTAAACTTTTACAACGCTTAACGGGGTTTACTTTACCGGTAAATAACGCCGGTCAGTGGTTAAAAGCCACTATTGACGATCAAACCTTAGAAGTCGATCAATTAGGCCGTGCTAAAAGCGTGTTATGGTTTGATGACGCTGGCAAAAAATGGCAAATAAACTACACCAGTTACATACAAAAACACGGTTTTTGGTTACCTAACGCGCTAACCTTAACCCATCAAAAGATTAAAATTAAAATCAAACTCTACGATTGGCAGTTTAACTAATTATGAATACTCCCTTTGAACTTTCGCTGATTGCGCCGGCGAAGCTAAATTTATTTTTACATATTAATGGTCGCCGTGATGATGGCTATCATGAATTAGAAACCCTGTTTACATTTTTAAACTATGGCGACGAGCTCCATTTTACGCTTACTAATGATAAAAATATTAGTATTAGCGGTGACACTCATGGCATTGCACTAACTGACAACTTAATTTATAAAGCAGCTTTATTATTGCAAACTCAGTGTAAAGTGAATTTAGGTGCAAAAATAAATTTAACTAAACGTTTGCCTATGGGCGGAGGTGTTGGTGGTGGTTCATCCGATGCCGCAACAACACTTTTAGCGCTGAATACACTGTGGAATACCGCTCTTACACTAGATGAACTTGCAGATTTAGGCTTGAAGCTCGGTGCAGACGTACCTGTATTCATTAAAGGTAAAAGCGCCATAGCACATGGCATTGGCGAGCAATTAGAGTATGTTAAATTGCCACAAAAATGGTACTGCGTTGTTTTTCCAAACCAGCATGTCAGTACTGCACAAATATTTACTCACCCCGATTTAAAACGTGACACGCCTAAACTTTCAGGTGACTGGCAACAACAGGTTTTAACTAACGATTGTGAGCCTTTAGTGAAAAAGCTGTGTCCCGAGGTTGAAAAAACCCTGCAGTGGTTGCTAAAATACGCCCCATCAAAGATGACCGGAACAGGTTCATGTTGTTTTGTTGAATTTGCTAGTCAAGTTCAAGCACAAGATGTACTTGCTAACCTCCCCCATACTTGGCAGGGGTTTATCGCATCAAGCGTTAATACTTCTCCTGCTCACACGGAGTTAGCCGCCATCATTGATAAATGAAGTAACGTACAAGTAATCATAAGTTAACCTACTTTGTTCATTCAATGTAAGTTAGTCCAAAAATTCAGTGCCTGAGGAACCCTACCGTGCCTGACATGAAGCTCTTCGCTGGTAACGCAACACCTGACCTAGCTCAAAAAGTTGCAAAACGTTTATATATTGAATTAGGCGATGCTGTTGTTGGCCGTTTTAGTGACGGTGAGATCAGTGTTCAAATTAATGAAAATGTTCGTGGCTCGGATGTTTTTATCTTACAATCAACCTGTGCCCCTACTAACGATAACCTAATGGAACTTATCGTTATGGTTGATGCGCTACGCCGTGCATCTGCCGGTCGTATCACTGCTGTTATTCCTTATTTTGGTTATGCTCGTCAAGATCGTCGTGTACGTTCTGCGCGTGTGCCAATTACAGCTAAAGTGGTTGCGGATTTCTTATCAAGTGTAGGTGTTGACCGCGTTCTTACGGTTGATTTACATGCTGAGCAAATCCAAGGCTTCTTCGATGTACCAGTAGATAACGTATTTGGCAGCCCGGTATTATTAGAAGATATGAAAAACCGCGACTTTGATGACGTGGTTGTTGTATCACCTGATATTGGTGGTGTTGTACGTGCCCGTGCAATTGCAAAACTATTAAACGATACTGACCTAGCTATTATTGATAAACGTCGCCCTCAAGCTAACGTTTCTCAAGTAATGCATATTATTGGTGACGTTGAAGGTCGTGATTGTATTATTGTTGATGACATGATTGATACCGGTGGTACATTGTGTAAAGCAGCTGAAGCTCTTAAAGAGCATGGTGCTAAACGCGTATTTGCTTACGCTACTCACCCTATTCTTTCTGGTACAGCTGCAGAAAACTTACGTAACTCTGTGATTGATGAAGTGATTGTAACTGACTCAATTCCACTGTCTGACGAACTAAAAGCGCTTGATATTGTTAAAGTATTAACACTTGCAGATATGTTAGCAGAGACTATTCGTCGCATTAGCAACGAAGAATCTATCTCGGCAATGTTTGAACATTAAAGTTAAACATTAATGAGTATAAAAGCGCCTTTTGGCGCTTTTTTTGTAGGTGATGTTTATTTTATAAACCCGCAGTGGTATGATAGCGCGCCTTTTGGCTAGGGACCTTGGTCGCAAAGGCCCTAACACTTTTAATTATTGGAGACATCATGTCTAACACAACTTATACTTATGACGCTGAACTTCGCGTAGAAACTGGTACTGGTGCGAGCCGCCGCCTACGTCGCGAAGACAAAGTGCCGGCAATCCTTTATGGAGCTGATAAAGAAGCTTTATCGCTTACTTTTGAACATAAAGATATGATCAAAGCACAAGAAGACGAAGGCTTTTACACTCACATCCTTACATTAAATGTAGGTGGCGAGAAAGTTGAAGCTATCTTAAAAGATATCCAACGTCACCCTTTCAAGCCTAAGCTTACTCACCTTGATTTCCAACGTGTAGACGCAACTCACAAACTAGTAACTAAGGTTCCTTTACACTTCATCGGTGAAGATAAAGTAACTAAGTTAGGTGCAACTGTTGTTCACCAGTTAACTGAAGTTGAGATTTCTTGTCTTCCTAAGTCACTTCCAGAATTCATCGAAGTAGACGTATCTGATCTTGTAGCTGGTGATTCAATCCACCTTACAGATCTTGCGTTTCCTAAAGGTGTTCAATCTGTTGAGCTTGGTAAAGGCGAAGGCCACGATCAGTCTATCGTTACTATCAAAGCTAACAAAGCAGCTCCAACTGAAGACGACGCTTCAGACGCTGCAGAATAATATTTAAGGTCTCGCACCTTGAATTCTATTCAAATGCTTGTGGGCCTGGCTAATCCAGGCCCCGAATACGCAAATACACGCCACAACGCAGGTGCTTGGTTCATTCAAGAACTCGCTGCACGCTACAACTGCACGCTAAAACACGACCCTAAATATCACGGCCTTACTGGCAAAGTGATTATTCAAGGCAAAGAATTCAAATTACTGATCCCCACCACTTACATGAACTTAAGTGGCAAAGCGGTGAGTAGTTTAGCCAATTTTTTTAAAATCCCAGTGGAAGACATACTTGTCGCCCATGATGAATTGGATTTAGACCCGGGCGTTGCCAAATTGAAAAAAGGCGGCGGACATGGCGGTCATAATGGCTTAAAAGACATTATTGCAAAAATGGCAAATCAAAAAGACTTTATGCGCTTACGCATAGGTGTTGGTCATCCAGGACATCGTGAAATGGTCACCGGTTGGGTGCTTGGAAAAGCAGCCAAGGAAGATCAGGAAAAAATGGATGCCGCGGTTGATGAAGCAGTTCGTTGTATGGAAATACTTGCTAAAGACGGTGTGTTAAAAGCACAAAACAGACTACATTCGTTTAAACCCTAGTTTTTAAGGGTATACGTACACACGTTTTAAACGAATCTAAACAAGGTATCTTACTATGGGTTTTAAATGTGGCATCGTTGGCTTGCCTAATGTTGGTAAATCAACACTTTTCAATGCATTGACTAAAGCGGGTATTGAAGCCGCTAACTTTCCTTTTTGTACCATTGAACCTAATACAGGTGTGGTACCGGTGCCAGATCCTCGCCTAGACGAACTTGCTAAAATTGTTAACCCACAACGTATTCTTACAACAAGTATGGAATTTGTGGATATTGCAGGTTTAGTTAAAGGTGCATCGAAAGGTGAAGGCCTAGGCAATCAGTTTTTAGCAAATATTCGTGAAACTGATGCGATTGGCCATGTAGTTCGCTGTTTTGAAGATGAAAACGTTATTCACGTAGCGGGGACTATTGACCCTGCGGACGACATTGACGTGATCAACACTGAGCTTGTACTTGCTGATATGGACAGTGCTGATAAAGCAATTTTCCGTAATGCAAAAAAAGCAAAAGGCGGTGATAAAGACGCAAAAGAGCAAAATGCAGTACTTGAAAAAGTAAAAGTGCATCTTGATGAAGGCTTAACTTTACGTTCTTTAGCACTAACAAAAGAAGAAAAAGCAGCAATTGCACCTATTAACTTCTTAACCATCAAGCCAACGATGTATATTGCAAACGTAGCAGAAGATGGATTTGAAAATAACCCACTACTTGATCGTGTGCGTGAAATAGCTGCCGCTGAAGATGCGGTTGTTGTACCAGTGTGTGCTGCCATCGAGTCTGAGCTTTCTGAGCTTGAAGATGAAGACAAGTTAGAGTTTATGGCTGACCTTGGTCTTGAAGAGCCAGGGCTTAACCTTGTTATTCGTGGCGGTTATGAATTATTGCACTTACAAACCTACTTTACTGCGGGTGTAAAAGAAGTGCGCGCATGGACTATCCCTGTGGGTGCAACAGCGCCACAAGCTGCAGGAAAAATCCATACCGACTTTGAACGTGGTTTTATCCGTGCACAAACAATTGCTTTTGATGACTTTATTGCATGTAAAGGCGAAAGCGGTGCAAAAGAAGCAGGTAAAATGCGTCAAGAAGGTAAAGAATACATTGTTAAAGATGGCGATGTAATGAACTTCTTGTTCAACGTATAATTAAACACTGCACCACCTTGAGTGGCTAATTGTTTTGAAAGGCTCGTTTTTACGAGCCTTTTTACTTTTCAGCCGAATAAAAACAATAATTAGCTACTTTTATCATAAGCTCAGAATTGTAAAACAAAGCTATAATTACAATGCCACGCTGATAAAGAGTGTTAAAAAAGCAACGTTTTAATTAAAAAGTAGCCGGTTAGCCTATTTTTCCTGCAAACAAACCAACTTAAGTGTTTTTTTGCAAAAAAGGTGTTGACGAATTTGGGGCATATCAGCATAATACGCCCCGCACTCAGCGATGAAGTGCTAACAAAAAAGATGGCTAAGTAGCTCAGCTGGTTAGAGCACATCACTCATAATGATGGGGTCACAGGTTCAAATCCCGTCTTAGCCACCATTTATTTTTTGTTGCTCAATGAAGAGTTTAAAATAACTACCATTTCTTTGATTAATTCAAAGTAATAATGCGGGAGTGGCGGAATTGGTAGACGCGCTGGATTTAGGTTCCAGTATCTTAGGATGTGAGAGTTCAAGTCTCTCCTTCCGCACCATATTCTTGATATGAATTAAAACTATCAATTGTTTATTGTTGGGATATCGCCAAGCGGTAAGGCACCAGGTTTTGATCCTGGCATTCCCAGGTTCAAATCCTGGTATCCCAGCCAACAATGGCTAAGTAGCTCAGCTGGTTAGAGCACATCACTCATAATGATGGGGTCACAGGTTCAAATCCCGTCTTAGCCACCATTTCTTTTTTAGAAGTGGCTCTGCAAGAGTTAAATTGCAACTCAATGAAGAGTTTAAAATAACTACCATTTCTTTGATTAATTCAAAGTGATAATACAGGAGTTGCGGAATTGGCGGTTGTCTTGAATTAGACGCTGGATTTAGGTTCCAAAACAGTATTACCTGTATACTCGATGCGGGAGTGGCGGAATTGGTAGACGCGCTGGATTTAGGTTCCAGTATCTTAGGATGTGAGAGTTCAAGTCTCTCCTTCCGCACCATATTCTTTGATAAGAATTAAAATTATCAGCAATTTCTTAGTTGGGATATCGCCAAGCGGTAAGGCACCAGGTTTTGATCCTGGCATTCCCAGGTTCAAATCCTGGTATCCCAGCCAACTTCTTCTACCAAAGAACGTTGTATAAGAAAACTCTGTTAAGAGTCTAAATATAAACTTGTATGCGGGAGTGGCGGAATTGGTAGACGCGCTGGATTTAGGTTCCAGTATCTTAGGATGTGAGAGTTCAAGTCTCTCCTTCCGCACCATGTTCTTAACTAGAACTAAAACTTATCCAAATTTAGAGTTGGGATATCGCCAAGCGGTAAGGCACCAGGTTTTGATCCTGGCATTCCCAGGTTCAAATCCTGGTATCCCAGCCAATTTGCACACATCTTTGATTACACCTCCACACTAGATTAAAAATAATTTATCATTACTTCTACTTTTATTATCCAATACAACATTTTTAAGCAAAGAAATTGTCGACAGCAAAGCAAAAATCTCGCTAACTCCAAATAAAAAACTTTTAATGCTTAAAGAGCCTAACTTACCCGCTCAAAATGATTAATTATTATTACGTATTGATATTAGTCACTCAGATAAAAGCAATTAGACCCAATTTAGGTATTTATGTAAAACATGTTAATGAAAGGTTGACAGGTGTACCTTTTATGGTAATGTTTGTTTTGCTCAAATAAAGAGCTATATAAACTTAATAAGGATAGTTATCATGAAAAAAATATATTTAATCATTGCTTTGTTTTCGGGTCTTTTTTCAGCAAATGTACTTGCAAACTCAGTGTCGTGTTATGTAGACACAATGGCTTACGACAATTACTCACAAAACATGTGCTTTGGCGGTGAAAGTAACCCTAATTTTCACCCGAAAATAGCATTTAAGGTTAATACCTCTAAAGCTGTTTCTAATGTTGTTTGGGTTTTTGATGGTACATATGACCGTTCAGCCAGTTGTGATGGAACAACATGTATAGTTGACGTTTATAAAGTCGAAAGTTCAATGACAGCATGTGTTGATAAAATCTACTACACTGACTTTACATGGGAAGATGTTAATTGGTGCGCAAGCGCTGAATATATGTACTCTCGTTCAGGTATGTGGAACTAAATTTATCTCCGTTTACAAGTGCCACATAAGCGGCACTTGTTATTATTATAAGAATCTAGATTTATGTAAGCGAATTTAATCTAACTTGCCACTAATCGCGTATTTCAGCACCCAATTTTTTACCTTCCCTGTATTATTAGCTAACTTTAAAAATGTGCTGCGCGCCCATTTTAATGGGGCTATTTGATTTGAGAAACCAAAGTAGCAAGCATCCATCATACTCATCATTAACAAATTAGCGTTACGACGACTACGCTCGTATTCTTTGAGCATTAGCGGGCACCCTACATCATCAGCTGTACGCAACACTTCAGCTAAAGCAGCTACATCTTGAAAGCCTAAATTAACACCCTGTCCTGCCAGAGGATTAATGGTGTGCGCCGCATCACCCACTAAAACGAGTCTGCCTTGTGAATAATTATTGGCATGCTGCCTTGCCAAAGGAAATATAGCATGGCTTTGTACTTCAAAATCACCTGCAAGCTTTGGAAACTTTTCAATAATATGAGCCTTTAATTCGCTAGGTTGTAGGGCTTTAAATGCTTTGAGGGTTTTTGCATCGTCATACCAAATTAAATTTGCATAAGGTGCTTTCATAGGTAAAAACGCAACAGGCCCTGTAGGTGTAAACTGCTGCCATGTTTTAACTTGTTGCGGAGCATCGAGCTTTATTAGCACGCCCATACAATGCTGCTGATATTGCCAACCAGTTATACCAATATTGGCTTTGCTACGTAATTGTGATTGCCCACCATCCGCTGCAATGACTAAATCAGCAGTATAGCTTTGTTCGTTGTAGTGCAAGCTAATGCTATCAGGGTTTTGCTCTATTGCTGTTAAAGCCGACAAAGGATTAATCATTTCAATATTATGTTGCTCAAATTGCTGCCATAAACTGGCTTGAATTAGCTTATTCTCAATTAAATGACCTAAATGGGTGGTGTTAATAGCATGACAATCAAATAATAAATGATCGTTACCTCGTTCAAAGGTCTCTAATTGTTCATAGGGAGCCAATCTATTTGCTCTCAGTAATGGCATCGCACCGAGCTGATCAAGCAGTTTTTCCGAAAAGCGATTAATAGCCGAAACGCGTATATCAACGTCATCACTGTTAAGTACCTGTGGTGCATCTATTGGATGTTTTTCAATAACACGTACGACTTTGCCTTGTTGCGCTAATTTAATAGCCATAGCGGCACCAACCATGCCGCCCCCTACTACAATTACATTATTTTTAGCCATGTTTTTCATCATTTTAATTCTGACTTAACTCTGCTTAGATTGTATCGTAATTAGTTTGCTCAGTGTGAGCGCTTCGCTTAATTCTATTATTAAACCCATACTATATTGATTTCAGATCACAAACATGAAATCTATACTTGGTTTTGAGCGTGTATCCAGCTAAAATACGCGTCCTTTAAGTCGAGCGAAATTTTAATAATTCCGCCACTTATACCTGTTTCTAGCACATATTTGTGCCACTATCGAATTGAACACGAGGCTATATTTCAATGAGCAAAAAGCTGCATATTAAAACCTGGGGTTGTCAGATGAACGAATACGACTCTCAGAAAATGGCTGATCTTCTAGATGCTACCAACGGCTATCAGCTAACTGAAGAAGCTGCTGATGCTGATGTTATCTTACTTAATACCTGTTCAATTCGTGAAAAAGCGCAAGAAAAAGTATTTCACCAACTAGGTCGTTGGAAGTTATTAAAAGATGACAAACCAGACCTTATTATTGGTGTAGGCGGCTGTGTTGCATCACAAGAAGGTGATTCAATTCGCCAACGTGCTCCGTTTGTAGATGTTATTTTTGGTCCACAAACTTTGCACCGTTTACCTGAGATGATTAAACAAGTACAAGGCGATAAAGGTTCATCTGTAGTTGATATTTCATTCCCTGAGATTGAAAAATTTGACCGCTTACCTGAGCCTAAAGCGGAAGGTCCTTCTGCGTTTGTATCAATTATGGAAGGTTGTTCTAAATACTGTACTTTCTGTGTTGTGCCTTACACCCGTGGTGAAGAAGTAAGCCGCCCTGTTGATGATGTATTATTAGAAGTTGCACAGTTAGCCGAGCAAGGCGTACGTGAAGTTAACCTATTAGGTCAAAACGTAAATGCGTACCGTGGTGATACACACGATGGTGAAATTTGCTATTTCTCAGATCTAATTCGTTTAGTGGCTGCAATTGACGGGATTGACCGTATTCGTTACACCACCTCACACCCTGTAGAGTTTACACCAGACATTATTGATGCGTATGCTGATGTGCCTGAGCTGGTTGATCACTTACACCTTCCAGTACAAAGTGGTTCAGACCGTGTTTTAAATTTAATGAAACGCGGCCATACTGCTCTTGAGTACAAATCAACAATTCGTAAGCTACGTAAAATTCGCCCTAACCTAAGCATGTCGTCAGATTTCATCATAGGTTTCCCAGGTGAAAGCAAGGCCGATTTTGAAGCCACCATGAACCTTATCAACGATATTGGTTTTGATATGAGCTTTAGCTTTATTTACAGCGCACGCCCAGGTACACCAGCAGCCGATTTGCCAGATGACGTAACCGAGCAAGAGAAAAAAGAGCGCCTGTACTTATTGCAAAACCGTATTACGCAAATGGCACAGCAAATTAGCCGCCAAATGTTTGATACTGAGCAACGTATTTTAGTTGAAGGTCCTTCTAAGAAGAACCCGATGGAACTACGTGGCCGAACTGAAAATAACCGTGTAGTTAACTTTGTTGGCCCACACACAGTGATCGGTCAGTTTGTTGATGTACGTATTACCGAGGCGTTACCAAACTCTTTACGTGGCGATTTAATTCGTACAGAATCAGAAATGAACTTACGCCGCGAAATTGCGCCTTCTGCTATTTTAACCAAAGCAGCGAGTGAGCAAAAAACCGAGACAGCTAACGAAATTGGCGTTGCTACTTTCGTACCTTAGTTGCAAAAATTCATTGCGCCAGTTAACTCTGGCGCACTGTAATAGGAAGTAATTTTGAGTAATCAGTTAAAAACATTAGAGATTTATTTAGAACCTGCCGACAACAAACGCCTTTCTTCATTATGTGGCCCGTTTGACGAAAACATCAAACAAATTGAACGCCGTCTGGGTGTTGAAATTATTCATCGTGATAACTTTTTTAAAGTAACCGGTAAACTACACAGTAGCGCCGGCGCGGTAGAGATCTTAAAAAACCTTTATATTGATACTCAACCTGTACGTGGGGAAATTGGCGAAATTGAGCCTGACAACGTACATTTAGCCATCACTGAGTCTAAAGCGCTTGAGCAAGATGTTGCACACAGTGCTTATGGCAAAGAAATGATGATTAAAACCCGTCGTGGCGTTATTAAACCACGAAACGATAACCAAGGCTTGTATGTTGCTAATATTTTGCACCACGACATTACCTTTGGTATTGGCCCTGCAGGTACAGGTAAAACCTATCTTGCAGTTGCAGCGGCAGTTGATGCACTAGAGCGCCAAGAAATACGCCGTATATTGCTCACTCGCCCTGCGGTTGAAGCGGGTGAAAAACTCGGCTTTTTACCGGGTGACTTAAGCCAAAAAATAGACCCTTACTTACGCCCACTTTACGATGCCTTATTTGAAATGCTTGGCTTTGAGCGTGTTGAAAAACTGATTGAAAAAAACATCATTGAAATTGCGCCATTGGCTTACATGCGTGGGCGCACACTTAATGATGCGTTTATTATTTTAGATGAAAGCCAAAATACCACCACAGAGCAAATGAAAATGTTCTTAACCCGTATTGGTTTTAATTCTAAAGCAGTGATCACCGGCGATATAACCCAAGTTGATTTACCTCGGGGTGCGCGCTCTGGTCTTCGCCATGCTATTGAAGTATTGGATGGCGTTGATGAAATTAGCTTTAACTTTTTCAAATCGCACGATGTGGTACGCCACCCTGTAGTAGCCCGCATTGTAGAAGCGTATGAGCGCAACGATGAGCGTGAACGCCTTAAGCGGTTAGAGAAACAACAAGCCAAAGAAGCGCTCGCCGCTCAAGAGCAACCTGCTACCAAAGGGTAATACCGTGAAAACAGAACTTGATTTACAAATAGCGTGTGAGTTTGACAACTTACCCAGCCTTGAGCAGTTTGCCATGTGGGCCGATAAAGTGCTTAGCCAATATCGTGATGAGTCTGAGCTGACCATTGTTATCAGCGATGAGGAACAGTCGCAACAGCTCAATAATGACTACCGTGGTAAAAATAAGCCTACCAACGTATTATCATTTGAATTTGAAGCGCCACCGGGTATTGATATCCCACTTGTGGGCGACTTAATTATTTGTCCTGCCATTGTTTTGGCTGAGGCACAAGAGCAAGAAAAGTCATTTCATGACCACTTTGCTCATATGGTTATTCATGGATGCTTGCATTTACTTGGATTTGACCATATAAAGAGTGAAGACGCGTTAGAGATGGAAAGCATAGAAAAGCAATTACTTGCTGAACTAAACATAGCAGACCCATATCGGGACGATATTTAAATAAACGGAGCAATTAGACGTAATGAGCGACGATAACTCGCAATCTAGCCAGGGTTCTTCTGGCAAAACTTGGCTGGGTCGTATAACCCAGATGTTGCAAGGGGAACCCCAGAATAGAGAAGAGCTGGTTGAGGTAATTGCCGATGCCCAAGAGCGGGATGTAATCGATCCTGAAACCAAAGAAATGATTGAAGGTGTGCTTGGCGTGTCTGAGCTCAAAGTGCGAGATATTATGATCCCGCGCTCACAAATGGTCACTTTGGAAATTGATAGCCCGCTTGAAGAGCACATACCTATGATGGTTGACTCTACCCACTCTCGTTTTCCGGTAGTGTGTGAAGATAAAGACCATGTAGAAGGGATTTTACTCGCAAAAGACTTATTACCTCTCATTTTAAATAAAGATGAGCATTTACCATCGCTACGTGACTATTTGCGCCCTGCCATGGTAGTGCCTGAAAGTAAACGGGTGGATACCCTGCTTAATGAATTTCGTCAGCAACGCTACCATATGGCAATTGTGATAGACGAATACGGCGGTGTATCGGGTTTAGTAACCATTGAAGATATTCTTGAGATCATTGTTGGCGAAATCGAAGATGAGCACGATGAAGAAGAAGAACAACAAGATATTCGACAACTGGCTAAACATGTTTACGTTGTGCAAGCACTGACCCCTGTAGATGACTTTAACGAGCATTTTAAATCAGGCTATAGCTCGCAAGATGCCGACACTATTGGTGGTACCGTGTTACACGCCTTTGGCCATATGCCGAGCCGTGGCGAAACCATCGATATAGAGGGATTTCAGTTTAAAGTAACCAATTCTGATAATCGTCGTATATTGCAACTGCAAGTCACCATTCCTAAGGCTGATGATAACGACAGTGAAGAAACTGCTAACTAGTCTCACCCTACTAGCAAAAGATAAAAAAGCATGGCTCGCACTGGTTGCGGGCCTTGTTTTAACTTTTAGCTACGCGCCTTTTGGTATTTGGCCGATTGTATTTTTTAGCATAGGCTCGCTATTTTTTTGTATTCCTGCAAACCTCAATGGAAAAGTACATGCTAAAACAGCGGCTAAATATGGCTTTATATTTGGCCTAGGCTGGTTTGGTGCAGGTATAAGTTGGGTACATGTTTCTATCGCCACCTTTGGCGGTATGCCACTTATCGCCTCAATTGCATTAATGGCACTGCTTTGTAGCTACCTTGCGTTATTTCCTGCGCTGGCGCTGTGGGCAACCACTCGCTTTTCAAACGGCTCTATAAGTTTTGCAGCGCTATTACTCCCTTGTTTTGCTATTAGTGAATATTTGCGTGCCAACCTGTTAACTGGTTTTCCTTGGTTAAGCTTTGGTTATACACAAACCGATAGCCCTCTGAATGCCCTTGCTCCTTTAATTGGTGAATTTGGGCTCACGCTATTATGTATTGCCATTGGCTTTGCATTGTACAGCTTAGCGCAAAAACAATTTAAAATGCCTGTTGTTACCGCTGCTGTGGTTTTGCTTGCCTTCGCAGGCGCACACTTTACAAAGGTAACCCATTACTCCGATAAAGACCTTTCTGTGCTGCTTGTACAAGGTAATATAAAACAACACTTGCGCTTTGACCCCAGTGAGTTTTGGACCACCATGAGTAAGTATCAGGATATGACGCGCCGTCATTGGGATGCCGATTTAATCGTGTGGCCTGAAGCTGCAGTGCCTGAGATAGAAGCGCTTGCCGATTCGTATTTAGCAGGCTTAGACAGTGCCGCCTCATTCAATAAAACTGCATTAGTGACCGGTATTGTCGATTACCAACGAGACACTAAAACCATTTTCAATACGCTAATTGTGGTCGGTAACAAAGAGCAAAATGATGAACACGGCCACTATCGTTACTTAGACAGTAACCGCTATCAAAAACATCAATTACTGCCGATTGGTGAGTTTGTTCCCTTTGAAGACATACTACGCCCCATAGCTCCGTTATTTGATTTGCCTATGTCATCGTTCTCTCGCGGTGATAAAGTGCAAAATAACTTACGTGCGAATGGCTTTAACCTACTGCCTGCTATTTGCTACGAAATAGTATTTGCCGATCTAGTGCGGGGTAATTATAAAAGCGACTCAGACATATTATTTACGGTGAGTAATGATGCTTGGTTTGGTGACTCAATAGGCCCCCATCAGCATATGCAAATTGCCCGCATGCGCGCCCTTGAACTACAACGTCCACTAGTGCGTGTTACCAATAACGGCATAAGCGGTGTATACGACCCCATAAGCCAAACACGCCAAACTATGCCACAGTTTGAAGCTACCACACTCAAAGCCAATATAAAGCTCATACAAGGGGATAGCGTGTATAGCCAATACGGCAATGGGTTTGTATGGGGAGTTATATTGTTATTGGGTATGATTGGATTTGGGGCTAGGTTTAAGAAGTAAATTAGAGCTTTTAGCTATCAGCAACAGAAGATGATTTTTGTTGGGCTTAGCTTTGCAAAGCCCAACCTAAAAAAATTTAATTTTTAATCCAGCCTATGCTTAAAATATAACGACTGCCCTTTTCTATTTTTGATACTTGGTGCTGTTCTATATCAGGCCTGAACAGCTTAACTCGGTGGTAATTTATAATTGGGTTGTCACAAATAAACTCACCACCCTTGGCGGCATGTTTTAATATAATATTGAGCCTAAAGTGCCGACCAGTTTTAACGTTATCGATATGCGGTTTTATTTCACTCCCTTGTGGAAATTTAATCAAATAAACATCAAACTTAAAAGGAGCAAAAATACGACAGAGCAGCATCTTGTCGTAACCTGATCTTTGTCGCCCACGCTCCCAACTAAATAGCTTATTTAGCATCTACACTTAACTCTAAAAAAATTGAATACATGCCTAAAACCACTTAATTTTAAGCTTTGTCGAGTGAACTTTACTTGCTTGTGATCTAAATAAATTGCACTTAATGTCAACATAGCTAACTTCGCTAGGTTCTAAGAAGCTGTCTGTGCTTTTGCCTACACAATTACCAATAAACTTGCCACTTTCGTCAAATGTAGAAGCAATAACGGTTCCCGTATAAATGCTCTCGTTAGTAATATTTTTTAATTCAGCTGCGATTCTTACTTGACCATTTTCTTTGTATATTTCAGAAAGAGTTAGATTATAGTCATTGTTAAATTCATCACTTGTTTCTAATGCTTTACTAGAAACCATTGTTTTAAATCCACTGTCAACATCAGCGGCAATTGTCAGGGCGAATGCACTAATACCGCCAAGCATTGCTATTACAAACCCAACTCCCCAAAAAAAGCCTTTTATGCTCTCATTAAAATTATTACTTTTCATTTAATTCCCTTTGGTTTTTACCATTGTATTTCGTTAACAAGATAGCCAAAGTAACTTTTTTCACCGGCTAAATTTATTTTTTTGTTTTTAAGTGTTTGTAGCTCGTCCGTATCTAAGTACCATCTAAACGAATGCTCTTCACCAGTGGATAAATCAGCAATGTTTAATGTTATACATTGCTGCTGATCATTTATAATACATGTAGTTACATCAGTTAAAAAATATTCTTCAGACCACAGTTCGCCTAAATTATTTTCAGCATAATACATAATGGGAACTACGCTAAATTTCCACAGCGCCATATAGATCAAACAAGGGTACATTACTATCAAAAATCCTTTTACTAGCCTGCTACCTTTAAAAAAGTGACGAGTTATTAAATAATTAAAGTTGTGATCACACCTATACTTTTTAAATAATGTATATATTACTGCCATGGTTAATATAGGTAGCACTACTAGCTCTATAAAATGTAATCGCTCATTAGCAATAAGAGCAGGATCGTTAAACTCGTACCATCCAATGAGCAATACTAAATAGCTCATTAGTACGAATATAATTAATAGATATAAAAAACTTTTATGAAACTCTTTGTGCTTTATGTTTAGCAATTAAACTCCCATTCAACTTCAATGATAAAATTATCTTTTAAGTATACTTTTTAACCCATAATACCAACTAAGTGCAGCGACTGTGCCATGAGTTTCATCTTCAAAGTAACGTTGATTTATATTTAAATTATCGCTCGAGTGCGCTTTTAGCTTTTCAACAAATGCTAAGCCCCATTGATAATTTGTTTTACCAATCTCACCAAACGCTTCGCCGTTATTTGCAAAGGTAAAATACACATTACCGTTAAGCTGCTTGTTTACAAATTGCTTCTTATCAAAATATCGATTGAGGTAGTTATTATCCCAAAGGTAAGTTGCATCAATTATTAAGTAGTCTGTAAATAGCGCATGATTGGTAAGCAATACATAGTTTGCAAACAAGCCACCAAAAGACTCGCCAATTAATACGCGTTTAGTTGATGTTCGGTAATTTTTATTAATGAGTGGAATAAGTTCTTTTTCGAAAAAGACGCTGTAGTTCGCGGCGTTACCAATATTTTCAAACCTTTCTAGGAGTTTACCGTTAAATGTCCAATCGACATTGGTTGGGGTAAAGTCACGTTCTCTTATCGCATTTTTACTATTTGGAATGGCTACTATAATTGCTTGTTGTATTTGCTGCTCTAGCCGTTCTGTACTAAGTGCCTCTACTAGCCCGGCGACAGCTTTCAGCTGTGTTTGGTCACCATCGAGCAAATAAATAACTGGATATTCTTTATCAGGGTTTTCATTATAGCTTGGCGGTAAATAAACGCTGAAGCTGCGTTGCTCATCTAAAATAACAGACTTAAGCTGATGCGCTTTTGCTAATATAATATCTTCTGACGCATACGAAACCGTAATAAAATACAGATTAACAAATACAATTAATAAAGCTTTCATAACCATCCTTGTAATAAGAGCAAAGTTAACTTTTAACAGTCTCTTCTATAGTTTGCACATTTACAACTTGGTTCACATTCCCTTGAATAACTACCGTGGCTGATATTTTATCTTGAATGGCTTGCCTGTTTGGATCCCAGTAAACTTGTAAAAAACCTAACAAGCCAGTGGCAAAACCTGCACCGTAACCACCGTAGCGGCCAAAACAATCAAGTAAACCCAGCGGTTCACCACTTAATGCAACCACTCTGGTGTTACAGAGCTTTTTACCAGGGGTTTGACCGCGCCATAATAAAGAAAACAGTGTGAAGTACACAGCCGCCCAGCCAAAACCCAAACCTAAATCTTGAATAATACCTTTGCCCCACTGCAAAATACTGTGTGTGGTTGTTTGTGCGGGTTTATCTTCTGTTAACTGCGCAAGCTTTAATCCGTTATTTTCACCAAGCACTAATAATTGTAAAAATGCTTTTGCAAGTTGTGGGTTTTGTAGGTCGTCCATTTCGGCTAATTTGGGTACTTGCCCAATCAAATTATCAAGTGCATTTTGTTGACAAGATTGCTCACAGCTTTCGTCGTCTGTTTGCACTAAGTAGGCATTTACCTGCTTTTTTTCTGTGGAAGTAAGCTGAATGTCATCCTGTATTTTTAAGCCTTGAACAGTTAAGCCTTGAGCAGAGTCATCGCCTTCTAAGTAATCTATGCCAATTGAAAGCACAGCAAGAGCGCTTACAAATAAAATACTTGCTGCTACTATTTTTAATATTCTTCGCCACACACTCGAAATTTTAGGAAGGTATTGCTGCGCCGTTCCTTTGTAAAACGCCATCGCAGCAACGAATGCAATAATAGTTGCACTGAGCTTTGCAGCTAAGAATATTAATGCAACATCTATAATCATAGCTAATACGCGCCGAGTCGGCGAAGCCAAAGGCAAGCCAAGTAAAGCATTATCAACCTTAAAGGCATACGGCGTGATCACTTCTCGAGTTTCGGCTTTAGATAACGCTAATTGTTCTAATTCTTGTGCTTTCATTATTATACTTGTTATTAAAATAGGTAACGCGGTTAAATTACGCGCTTTTTAATTTTTGCTCAAGCGAATAAAATGGATAACGAGAGTTAATATTAAAAATAGCCGCTAGGTGTAGATTAATTCTTAAAAGAGTGAACAATTAATCTACTGTATCGTATTAAATATAAAAGCTACTAGGAAGAGCTCATGACCGCCAAACAACTCTCATCACTTTTTGTTTTTAACTTACTGTTTGCCACCACCGAGGCAAATGCCAATGCTCGCTGGTATGTAGTGAATGATTCGGTGATGGGTGGCATTTCTAATAGTCAGGTTTTGTATGAAAACGACAATTTAGTGTTTACAGGCAACTTATCGCTTGCAAACAATGGCGGGTTTGCTTCTATTCGAACGCTATTGGATGTACAAAGCCAAGACATCACTAAAATTATGCTACGTGTTAAGGGCGATGGTCAAACCTACCAACTACGTTTAAGAACTAATGAGTACATGGATGGGGCGGCTTATACACGTTCGTTCAGTACCACGAAGAGTGAGTGGCTTAATATTGAGTTTTTACCTGAAGATTTTCAGCTTACTTATCGCGGCCGCTTACTTGAACAACAGCCTACAATTAGCTTTAAAGAGATAAAGCAGCTTGGCTTTATGATTGCAGGTAAACAGGCGGGGAAATTTAGGCTTGAAATAGGAAAAATTGAGTTTAAAAACTAACTTCTCTGTGTACATTACAAGGTTAAACAGTGAAGTCGTCGCCTCGCCTTTTCATTTCGTTGATTACTAGCTCAATAATTTGTTGTTTTATTGCTGCCTGCTGAGACTTCACCTCACTAAGTTGCAGCTGCAATCTATTTATCTCTTCTTGTTGTTGCTCGGTTTTATATTTTTTAGCCCCGATATGCTCAGTATCCATAGTTAAGCGACTCTCGCCTTCAGCTGGCCCATATTGGCTATTATCTATGGTTAAACTACGTTGTACCGTGCTCTGCTTAAGCTTATTTACTTGCTCTTGTAATGCAACTACTTGCTGGGTGAAATATTTATATGCCTTTTCTAAATTTTGATATTGCTCAGCAAATGTTGCGTTATCTTCGCTGTATTTTTGAACCTTTGCATCTAAAAACTCTGATAAAACATAGTCAGGTTGTTCTTGTGATTCATCATCTTTAGGTTGCGGCTCTGTTTCTACTAAAGCCTGATTGTTATAATTAGATGCTTGATATTGAATTGAGGCGGTTGAAATCTTCATTATTTTATCCCTAAAATGAATTTGTCACTATTTTAGGTATCGACTGATATTTTAAATTCTTGAGTAGGATTGACTGATAAGAGCAAATAAAAAAGCCCTACTTGATTAAAGCAGGGCTTAAAGTATTTTTTACCTTAAAATTACGACTCTATAGCCAGTAACTCCACCTCAAAAATAAGCAATGATGCAGGAGGAATACTCCCTACTCGCTTTTCACCATAGGCGAGCTGATGCGGTATATAAAACTGAAATTTATCCCCCGGGCTCATCAGTTGTAGGCCTTCTGTCCAACCTTTTATAACTTGGTGCAAACCAAAGCTAATCGGAGTTTTGCGCTCCACTGAGCTGTCAAATACAGTGCCGTCGATTAAAGTGCCATGATAATGCACTTTAACCATACTCGTTGGGCTAGGTGTATTTTCGCTCTGTCCTTTATGGATTATTTTATATTGCAAGCCAGATGCGGTTTCATTTACGCCTTCAGTTTTTGCATTGGCAATTAAATAATCACTTTCAATCTGTGCGTTTGCGATTGCTTGTTGTTTGGCTTTTTTACTGTTTTTAAAAATTAAAACGCAAAAAATAGCGATAACAATCAGTAAAATTATATTGATCATAACTCCCCTTTTTCATCTTCTGAGTCGTGGTCTTTTTCGTCGCTGTTATCGCCATTAACAATATCAGCAATGTCTTTTAATCGCGCTAATGCGATGCCATTAACCGAATCTTCTGGGTAGTGTTCATCAACCATATCACCCGCTTCAATATCCATTAATAAGTTTAATGCTTGGTCAACGGTTTCCACAGCATAAATATTAAACTTACCTAACTCAACGGCATTGAGTATTTCGTCATCAAGCACCAAATTAACTTGGTTCGATTTAGGAATAATAACCCCTTGCTCACCCGTTAAGCCGCGCATTTTACATAGCTTAAAGAAACCTTCTATTTTCTCGTTTACACCACCAATGGCCTGCACATCACCATGCTGGTTAATTGAACCAGTTAGAGCAATAGACTGACTGATAGGTAAGCTCGTAATGGCCGAAATGAGCGCACAAAGTTCAGCAAGAGAGGCGCTATCACCATCTATGTAGCCATAACTTTGTTCAATAGCAATATTCGCACTGAGTGTTAAGCTAAAGTGTTGCGCGTATTTGTTACCTAAATAACCGGTAAGCAGCATTACCCCTTTTGAGTGAATTGCTTTACCCAGCTCAGCTTCGCGTTCCACATCAATTACGCCGTCAGCACCAGCATAAACGGTAGCAGTAATACGTGCAGGTGTGCCAAATGAGGTGTCTCCAATGTGCAGTACAGTCAAACCATTTACCTTACCTACGGCTTGACCTTCAGTGGCTATTAAAGTGTGCCCTTCCTTTATATCGCTGAGCATGTTTTCGCTAATTTGCCCCGTACGGTACTGCTTGCCTTGTATGGCTTCGTCAATATGACGTGCATCAATCACCGTTAGCTTGTCTTGCTTAGCGTAAAAACTGGCCTCAGCCACAAGCTCTAACACATCAGCAAAACGTGCTGATAACTTATTATGGTGCTCTGCTTGGCGATAACTAAATTTAAGTAATCGTACCATTGCGGCTTCGTTTAACGTGCACTTTAATGTTTGCTCGCAGTAATCACTTACTTTAGTAATAAACTGATACTGCAGCTTATCGCTACTTGGTAAGTAATAATCAAAATCGGCAAGTACTCTAAATAACTCAGCAAATTCCTCGTCGTATTCACCGATGGTGTAATAAAGCTCACGTGAGCCAAGTAAAATAATTTTCACATCAAGCGGTATTAACTGCGGTCGAAGTGTAAAGCTACTACCAACGACACTGTCTTGATAAGGTAAGTCATTTTTAATTTGATGGGTTTTTAGCGACAGCTTTAGCCCATCCCACACTTGGGGTTGAGCCATTACTTTTTCAGCATCCATAATTAAATAGCCGCCATTGGCGCGGTGCAATGCACCTGGCTGAATTGAGCGATAGCTGGTAATTAACGACCCTTGCGATGTGGCGTATTCAATTTTGCCAAAAATATTACCAAAAGTTGGGTTTGGCTCGTAAACAACCGGTGCTGCATCGCCCTCTTTATATTCAACTAAAATATTAGGTGCAAAAAAGTCGGTAAGCATGCCTTTACGGTCAAAGTCTTCTTTGTTTTCTTCGCTTTCACCTTCATCATCAAGCCATTCGAGTACGGCATCAATAATTTCTACACGTATATCTTTTAAATAACGCAGTACACCAATATGGCTGGCATATTTATGTTCTAAATCTTTTAATAACGGTTTAGTGGCTTGCTCAGCGGTAGACTTTTTAAGATTGCGGAGCTTTTCTTTAGATTCACGTTTCCAGCGCGGTAACTCAATAAGCGCTTCGATGAGGGCATCTTCTAATTTTTCTATACGCTCAAAAAACATCTCGCGTAAATCATCTTCCAAATCAGAAAATTCATTATCGGTAAGTTGCTTGCCATCAATCAGCGGTGCAAAGCCGACTACGCCTTTTTCTTCAATTAGTGCCACACTTTGCTCAAGCGCGGCTATTTCTACCGCGGTAATTGCACCGTCGTAAGCATCGTTAAACTCGCGGTCTATCGATTTTTTCTTGCGCTGATAAGCTGGGTTATCAAATGCAGCAGGAAAGGTGTCGAGTACTTCATCAATAAATGAGTCAATATCATCGGCTAATTGTTTGCTTTGCCCTGCATGCATAAATAACGCAATAGGCTCACGGTGATCGTCGTAGTTATTAACATACAGCCATTCATGCGGTGTTGTGCGCTCTTTAGCGTGTTGTTTTAATTTGTCTTTTACTAAGGTAAAACGCCCGTGTGCCGCCTCTCCCATTACGTAAACATTATAACCAGGTAGGTCCATTCCTAAAGAGAAGTCCAATGCACTTTGCGCACGTTGTTGGCCTATAAAGGTAAGTTGCTCAGGGTATGGATTGCTCATGCAAGTGTTTACATGGCTCGAAGAAATACTCGGTGCAAGATTTGATACGGATAGTGGCAGCAGTTTTTTCGTCATTCTAACTTCTTTTTTTACCAGCTTAATTGCTAGATTTGGGCATATTGAGTGGCTTACAGCCACTCAATACTTATATTTAGGGTTGTAAAGCCTGGCGGCTAAAATAGATGCCATCACACTGCGTGCAAGGAATAATTTGCGTTGCATGGTAAACATCATAACTATGGTTGCAATTCTTACATACTAATGTGCCCATGGCTATCCATTCACCTGCGTGATAAACACCATTGTGCTTAAAATCTTCACTTAATGACTGCCATTCAAGCTGTGTTTTGTCTTCAATATGAGAAAGCTCAAACCACAATGACTCTTTAAGCTCCTGCCATGCAAGCGAATTATAGTAGCTATTATTTTCTTGTAGGTGAGAAATGTCACGCATTAAGTAATTACGATAAAGCTGGTATTTTTCTTCACCTAAATCTTTAAGTGCCTGCTCAGATTCAATAAATCGCTTTACTGCGGCTTTAACTTCATGCTCTTTCACATCTTTTAACCAATCGGATAAATCACTAAGCCATGTTCTGTAATCTGCCATTTTATACTCCTTCAAAACGTCTACTGATTTACTCTATACCATAGATAAGTATAGGTTAACCTGTACTGAAAACTAATTTACTCGCAATTTTACAAAAAGCGCCGCTTTGACGCTGTGAATAGCGCTTTATTTGGGGTATCCTATCGACAATTTTTTATTAGTATGCAAGAAGTTTGGAAACGTAAATGCAAGAGCAATATAACCCACAAGACATAGAGTCAAAAGTCCAACGCTACTGGGAAGAAAACCAAGTATTTAAAGCCACAGAAGATGAGAGCAAAGAAAAATACTATTGTCTCTCAATGTTTCCCTACCCAAGTGGTCGACTGCATATGGGTCATGTGCGTAACTATACCATTGGTGACGTGGTTTCTCGCTTCCAGCGCTTGCAAGGCAAGAACGTAATGCAACCTATGGGTTGGGATGCGTTTGGTTTACCTGCAGAAAACGCGGCTATTAAAAATAAAACAGCCCCTGCAAAGTGGACTTACGAAAATATTGACTACATGCGTAACCAACTTAAGCAATTAGGTTTTGGCTACGATTGGGATCGCGAAATTGCAACCTGCCACCCAGAATATTACAAATGGGAACAATGGTTTTTCACTAAGCTTTACGAAAAAGGCCTAGTGTACAAAAAAATGTCAACGGTTAACTGGGATCCGGTCGATCAAACTGTACTAGCTAACGAGCAAGTAATTGACGGCCGCGGTTGGCGTTCAGGTGCGGTAGTGGAACAAAAAGAAATTCCACAGTGGTTTATTAAAATTACCGACTACGCACAAGAGCTATTAGACGATTTAGACAAATTAGAAGACTGGCCTGAACAAGTTAAAACCATGCAGCGCAACTGGATTGGTCGTTCTGAAGGCTTAGACATAGAATTTACGCGTACCGATAGCAACGAAAAATTTAGCGTATACACTACACGCCCAGATACATTTATGGGCGTAACATACCTAGCCGTTGCTGGTGGCCACCCTATTGCACAAGAAGCGGCTAAAAATAGCGACGCGATTGCAATGTTTGTTGAAGAATGCAAAAACACCAAAGTTGCTGAAGCAGACATGGCAACCATGGAGAAAAAAGGTATTGCAACAGGCTTTTACGCCACTCACCCATTAACGGGCGAGCAGCTACCAATTTGGGTTGCTAACTTTGTATTAATGCATTACGGCTCAGGTGCGGTAATGGCAGTACCTGCGCACGACCAACGTGACTTTGAATTTGCAACAGCTTACGGCCTAGATATTAAACAAGTTATTGCGCCAGTTGAAGGCTCTGAGCTTGAAGTAAACCTAGCTCAAGAAGCATTCACCGAAAAAGGGGTATTAGTAAACTCAGGTGAATTTGATGGCCTTGATTTTGAAAACGCCTTTAATGCTGTTGCCGACAAGCTAGAAGCATTAGGTGTGGGAGAGCGTAAAGTAAACTTCCGTCTACGCGATTGGGGTGTAAGCCGTCAGCGTTACTGGGGTTCGCCAATTCCAATGCTGAGTGATGAGAATGGTAATGAGCTTGCTGCCACTGAAGATATGCTACCAGTGCGTTTACCAGAAGATGTGGTAATGAATGGCGTTACCTCACCAATTAAAGCGGACCCAGAATGGGCTAAAACAACTGTAAATGGTGTACCAGCCACTCATGAAACTGATACTTTTGACACCTTTATGGAGTCATCATGGTATTACGCTCGCTACTGTAGCCCGCGCCATGACGAGGGTATGTTAGATCCAGCAGCCGCTAACTATTGGTTACCAGTAAACCAATACATTGGTGGTATTGAGCACGCAATTTTACACTTATTGTACTCGCGCTTTTTCCATAAATTACTACGTGACTTTGGTTTAGTAAATTCAGACGAGCCATTCGACCGCTTACTTTGTCAAGGTATGGTACTTGCCGAAACATTTTATCGTAAAGATGAAAAAGGCGGCGATGTATGGATTTCGCCAAGTGATGTAAATACCGAAACCGACGACAAAGGCCGTGTAACCAAGGCATGGCACGTCGATGATGGTGAACCTGTGTTCTCATCTGGCATGAGCAAAATGTCTAAGTCGAAAAATAACGGCATAGACCCACAAGAAGTAATTGCTCAATACGGTGCAGATACCGTGCGTTTATTTATGATGTTTACTGCACCACCGGAGCAAACGCTTGAATGGTCAGATTCAGGGGTTGAAGGCGCACACCGTTTCTTAAAACGTGTATGGAAATACGCGGTAGATGTTAAAACGGTTGGCTTCCAAGCACTTGATAAATCGTCGCTTACTAACCCACAAAAAGTACTTCGCCGTGAGCTACATAAAGCCATTGCAAAAGTGAGCGATGATGTTGAACGTCGTCAAACATTCAACACTGCGATTGCCGCAATCATGGAGCTGTCTAATAAGTTATTAAAAGCGCCATTAAACGACACTCAAGATGTTGCCATTGCTAACGAGGCATTAGAAGCATTACTTATTATGCTAGCACCAATAACACCGCATTTATCGCATCAGTTATGGCAAGAGCTAGGTAAAGAAGGTGATATTTTAGATGCAGCATGGCCAAAAGTTGACGAATCTGCCCTAGTTGAAGATGAAAAATTAATCATCGTACAAGTAAACGGTAAATTACGTGCAAAACTAACGGTTGCAGCTGATGCAACGCAAGAGCAAGTAGAAGCACTCGCGTTTGCAGAATCTAACGTCACTAAATTTACTGATGGTGCAACAATCCGCAAAGTAATTTATGTACCAGGTAAATTGCTTAACGTGGTAGCTAACTAATATGGCTACTTTAAATGCCATTAAAAACGGACTAGCCTTAGCGCTAGTCTGTTTTTTGTTATCGAGCTGTGGCTTTCACCTTAAAAAAGCATCAAGCCTACCCGATGATTTAAAACAGCTAACCTTGGTGGGTGATGATCAAAAATCAGCTTTGTTTAGCTATTTGCAAACAGAACTGACTATGAGCGATGTCACTTTACTCCCTGCTAGTAAACAGTCTGCGCAACTATATTTATTTAAAGAGCAGCTAGAGCGCCAAACCTTGTCGTTGTTTCAAAACGGACAAGTAGCTGAATATGAACTGGCATACAGTGTGAGTTATGTTGTAAAACGCCCAAAACAAGAAGCCATTGAAAAACGTTTTGAGCTTTACCGTAATTACCAAGATGATCCTGACAACGCACTAGCTAAAGCAAAAGAGCTTGAACTACTGATCAGCGAAATTCGCCAGCAAGCGAGTCGTCGAATTGTTAGAGAGTTGTCGCAACTATAATGCGTTGTTATGCAAATCAGCTGCCTAGCGAATTAAAAAAGGGGTTAAAACCTTTTTATTTGGTTTTTGGTGAAGAGCCTTTTCAAGAAGCGCAATGTGTACAGCTCATACGCGACAGCGCAAAAGCGCAAGGCTTTGATGAAGTAATTAAATTCACTTTAGCCCAAGGCTTTGATTGGCAGGAAATCATAGCGCAATACCAAAGTATGTCGTTATTTAGTGCGCGTACAATTATTGAGCTTGACTTAAACCAGCAAAAACCTGGTACACCCGGTGCTAACACCTTTAAAAAGGTTGTTGAACTTGAAAATCCTGACACCATTTTAATTGTTAAAGGCGCCAAAGCAAGCCAAGATGTGCAACGCGGTGCGTGGTTTAAAGCACTCGATAAGCAAGGGTTATTTGTACCCTGCTATCCGCTTAGTGGTAATCACTTAAAACGTTGGCTTGATGAACAATGCCAACGCTTGTCACTTAATTTACAAAACGAGGCTAAGCTCAGTTTAATTAATGCCACTGAAGGCAATTTACTGGCTTGTTTCCAAGAGCTTGAAAAGCTGTCACTAATACATGGTGACGCTCTCATTACCCAACAACTGGTAATGCAAGGGCTACTAAACCAATCTAAATTCGATATTTTTGATTTAAGTGATGCCCTGTTAAACGGCTATACTACACAAGCAATAAAAGTATTAAATAAGCTTGCCAGTGATAACACTGAAGTGGTGAGTATTTTATGGGCCATCAATAAAGATTTAAATACCTTAATCAGTGTACAACAAGGGTTATTGCAAGGTGAGTCATTAGCGACCCTGTTTAAACAAAAAGCGATTTGGAAAAATCAGCAAGTGCCGGTACAAACAGCGATAAACAGACTAAATATTCACACCCTTGAAAGTATTAGCAGTGAACTGGCATTATTTGATGCAAGCTACAAACAAGGTGTATTAATTGCCCCCTATCAAGCATTAGCACATATTTGTATTAAATTTTGCCAACCACTCGATATTCCACTGCCGTGTCATACTAACCGCCAGTAAAGGAAAAATACCATGATTGCAATTTTTGGTGGCACTTTTGACCCTGTTCATTTTGGGCACCTTAATATGGCGCAGCAATGCGTTGCGACCTTTAAATTACACTCACTCTATTTTATGCCCTGTGCAATACCCGCACACAAAGCGGCACCGGGGATCAGCACCGAGCATCGTATTGCAATGCTTAAAACCGCAATTAAACCATATTCGCAGTTTAAGCTTGATTTACGGGAGCTAAAACGTAGCGGCCCGTCGTATTCTTTATTAAGCTTGCAAGAACTAAGAGCAGAAAATCCCGATACCCCGATTCTATTTTTAATTGGTATGGACTCATTCAACAACCTTGATAAATGGTATCAGTGGCAAACAATAACGAGTCTATGCCATATAGTGGTGTATCAACGCCCAGGTCAAAACTGTGATGTACAAGGTGAACTTAAAAACTACAAACAGCAGGCTATGAACAACGATATTTCACTACTGAACGAAAAAAATGGCGGACACCTTTACTTTTTAGAAGGTAAGCAACTGGATGCCGCATCCAGCACTATCCGTCAAGCTCTTAAAAAAAGTATTAAAAAGAGTGAACTATTACCCGACACCGTGAGTCACTATATTGAGCAGCACCAGCTTTATCAAGAGTGATTGGTATAAACCCCTCAGCGTGTTAAAATAACCGCTATTAAATTTTAAATTGAGACAAAACCTTGGATTCGAAACAACTACTCGCTTTTGCACTAGACAAAATTGACGATATGAAAGCACGTGATGTGATTCAACTTGACGTAACTGGCACTTCAGACGTAACCGATTACATGATTGTATGTTCAGGCACATCAAGACGTCATGTATTGTCAATTGCTGATAACTTAGCAAAAGAAGCTCGTCACGCTGGTGAAGAGCCATTAGGCTACGAAGGCCAAAGCGATGGCGAATGGGCATTAGTTGATTTAGGTGATGTGATTGTTCACGTTATGCAAGATCAAGCACGTAGCTATTACGATCTAGAAAAGCTTTGGGGCTAATAGCTCCCTATTTTAGACAACGCTTGGAAGTAACGTCGTGAAAATACAAATGATTGCTGTTGGTACAAAAATGCCAGCATGGGTAGAAACAGGTTTTGCAGAATATCAGCGCCGCTTTCCCAAAGATATGGCACTGGAACTAATCGAAATACCTGCAGGTAAACGTGGCAAAAACGCAGATATAAAGCGTATTTTGCACATTGAAGGTGAAAAAACCTTAGCCGCCATACCTAAAGGCAATCGTATTGTCACACTAGAAGTAACCGGTAAAGCACTGGATACTCACCAGCTAGCGAAAAACATGGAAAAGTGGCAACTTGATGGTCGCGATGTCAGTTTACTGATTGGCGGACCAGAAGGCTTAGCTCCCGAGTGTATTGCGGCCTCTGAGCAAAAATGGTCGTTATCAAATTTAACGCTCCCACACCCTTTAGTACGCATTATTGTTGCTGAAAGCCTTTACAGAGGCTGGAGCTTAAATAACAACCACCCTTATCATCGCGAGTAGTTTCTTGCCATGCTAAAACGAAGACCCACTATTCGCGACCACTCAGCAGAAGCTAATTTATTTGCTCGGCGTGCATTTGTGGGTTTTATTTTTATCTTAGCCTTAGTAGCCATATTATTGTCTAACTTGTACACCATTCAAGTTGACGACCACCAAGATTACCAAACTCGCTCTAATGACAACCGCATAAAAGTAATCCCTATTGCACCTAATCGCGGACTTATTTACGACCGCAACGGTGTTTTACTGGCCGAAAATAAGCCCGTTTATAACCTTGAAGTGATCCCCGAAGAAGTTGATGATTTAACCGCCTCTTTGAAGTCTATCAGCAAAATTATTGAAATAACCGAGCAACAACAAGCTGATTTTCTTGATGATATAAAACATACTCGACGTTTTAAAAGCCAAGTCCTCAAAGCCCGTTTAAATGAAAACGAAGTAGCGATGTTTTCAGTAAACCAGCATAAATTCCCAGGGTTTAGCATTGAAGCGCGCCTAGCGAGATATTATCCCTTTGGCGATACCTTAACCCATGCATTAGGCTACGTTGCTAAGCTCAATAGAAAAGAGCTAAACAAACTTGAGCAACAAGGTGAAGCCACCAACTACAGAGCTACTCATGATATTGGCAAGCTAGGTATCGAAAAATATTACGAGCCGTTACTACATGGTCAGGTCGGCTCACAGCGAGTTGAGGTAAACAACCGTGGCCGTATTATTCGCACCTTAAACATGGAACCACCGCAGCCGGGGGATGATTTAGTACTTACTCTCGACATTGGTTTACAACAAATAGCCCAACATGCACTTAAAGATATGCGCGGCGCTATTGTGGTAATGGATGCAAAAGATGGCGGCGTTCTAGCGCTTTATTCAAACCCAAGTTATGACCCAAATTTATTTGTGCACGGTATTAGCAGCAAAGACTACAAAGCCCTACTTAATCCAGATCTCCCGCTTATAAACCGTACCACTCAAGGACGCTATGCACCAGCATCGACTATTAAGCCGCACATGGCTATTTTGGCATTAGAAGAAAATATAGTGCAAGAAACCACCACCATGTGGGATCCCGGTTTTTTTCAAATACCAAACGTAAAGCATAAATGGCGCGATTGGCGACGTTGGGGCCATGGCCATGTTGATGTTTACAAAGCCATAGAAGAGTCATGCGATACTTATTTTTATGATGCAGCGTACCGTATGGGGATCACTAAAATAAGTAACTTTATGGCCCGTTTTGGCTTTGGTGAACTTTCAGGTATTGATATACATGAAGAAGCAACCGCTATTTTACCCTCAAAAGAGTGGAAAGAAGATCGTTTTAAAGAGTCATGGTGGCGTGGCGATACTATTTCTGTCGGGATTGGCCAAGGTTATTGGACTGCCACCCCGATTCAAATAGCTAATGCGACAAATATTTTAGTTAACAGAGGGATAAATCATCCACCTCATTTAGTGCAAATAGCTAAAAAAGAAGACCAAATTACCCAGCTCAATAATGAAGAAAAGCCACCTGTTGTTCTTGATAACGAGGATCACTGGCGCATTGCTATTGATGCCATGCATAACACGGTTAAAAAGACTACCGGTACAGCACATCGTGCGTTTAAAGGGGCTACATACGACCCAGCAGGTAAAACCGGTACCGCCCAAGTGGTCAGTATTGCTCAAGGCGAGCGCTATGACGCCGATGCACTTAAAGAGCGCCAGCGTGATAACGCCATTTACGTCGGTTTTGCCCCATACGATAACCCTCAAATCGTTGTCTCTATTGTGGTAGAAAATACTGGGGGCGGCAGCTCAGTAGGTGCCCCAATTGCGCGCCAATTAATGGATTACTATTTTGCTGCTAACCCCATTCAATCATCAGGGAGTAAAGTTCCATGACGGCTTTACATGATAAGCGTTCTATTTGGCTGCGCTTGCATATTGATTTGCCGCTTTTTATTGCTTTATTACTAATGATGGCAGGCAGCATCACAATTGTTTACAGTGCCTCTGGCCAAGACTCTGCAATGATGATGCGCCACGGTACCCGTATGGCTGGTGCTATTATTGGTATGTTTGTGTTAGCACAAATCCCTCCAGCAACTTTAAAACGCTTAGTCATCCCTATGTATTGCTTAGGACTACTCATGCTGGTTGGAGTACTCCTATTTGGTGTGAGCTCCAAAGGTGCGCAACGCTGGTTAGATTTAGGCATCACCCGCTTTCAACCCTCAGAGCTGATGAAATTAGCGGTTCCTATGATGGTGGCTTGGTATATTGGCCGTAATCATTTACCCCCTCGAGCGCTGCATTTAGTGATTGGCTTTGCCATTGTTATGCTACCTACCCTACTTATTAAAGAACAGCCTGATTTGGGCACCTCAATTTTGATTGCCAGTTCGGGTGTATTTGTGTTGTTTTTATCTGGCTTGAGTTGGCGTTTAATTGGCTTTTTAAGCTCTGTTGTTGCCTTAGCGGCATGGCCATTTTGGCACTATGGTATGCACGATTATCAAAAACAGAGAGTGCTGACCTTTTTAGATCCAGAGAGCGATCCGCTTGGTTCTGGCTATCATATAATCCAATCAAAAATAGCGATTGGTTCAGGCGGTATAGAAGGCAAAGGCTGGTTGCAAGGCACACAATCACAACTAGAATTTTTACCTGAAAGACATACTGATTTTATTTTTTCAGTACTGAGTGAGGAGTTTGGCCTGTTCGGTGTGTGTGTTTTACTGAGCCTATACCTATTCATTATTGGTCGCGGACTTTATATTGCCGTTAATGCCCAAGATGCCTTTGGCAAGTTACTCGCGGGCTCACTCATTCTGACATTTTTCGTTTATATTTTTGTAAACATTGGTATGGTCTCGGGTTTATTACCTGTTGTAGGTGTTCCCTTACCATTAATTAGTTATGGCGGCACCTCAATGGTGACCTTGATGGCTGCATTTGGCATTATTATGTCGATTGCCACAGATAAAAGGATGCTCTTAAAATAATGCGCCTTTATAAACAACTTATAATTATTACACTCGTTAGCCTCTTTTTAAGTGCATGTAGCAGTTCAAATAGCCGTTACAGCATGCGCCATGATGCAGCGCCTCTTCGAGCACCAACTGAATTAGAAATGCAAGATGCTATTGTCACTAAAGTTATAAAAAGCGCGAGCACCACACGCCCTTACGAAGTGTTGGGCAAACGTTATACCCCTATGCTCGATGAAGCAGGTTATTCAGAAACGGGCATTGCCTCATGGTATGGCCGAAAATTTCATGGTTATCACACCTCTAACGGCGAAATTTACGATATGTTCGCTATGACGGCAGCTCACAAAACCTTGCCCTTACCGAGTTTTGTGCGCGTAACAAATACAGCCAATGGCCAATCTGTTATAGTACGGGTTAACGATCGCGGGCCTTTTCATGACGATAGAATCATTGATCTTTCTTATGCTGCAGCCTATAAACTTGGCTACCATAAATACGGTACAGCAAAGGTTAAGCTTGAAGCGATTACCCTTGCAGATACCCATGCACGAAAAACCTATGTTCAAGTAGCTGCAGGTAGTACGTTAGCCAACATAGAAGCATTGGCACACACACTACGAGAGCAATATAAATTACCAACAAATATCGTCGAAAAAGACGGTATTTATAGATTGCACTTAGGGCCGATAAAAGATGCCCAACACGCGCAACAAGTACTAGAAACATTAAAACAAAATCAATTTCAAAACGCGTTCTTGCTTTACACTCAGTAAGCCCTTTAGAATAGGGAGAATGCATATTTTTAACTTTAACCATTAATGAGTATGATGAAATCTATTAAACATAAAATTCTTACTGGTGTTTGCGGCTTAGTCTGTTCTGCCGCCGTCTTTTCAGCCACCGCACAAATTATTCCAGCCCCTCCTCAAGTTAATGCTAAAGGTTACTTTTTGGTGGACTTCACCACAGGTAAAGTGATTGCAGAAGGTGAAGCTGATACAAAACTTGCTCCTGCTAGCTTAACTAAAATGATGACTAGTTATGTAATTGGTACAGAAATAAATGCGGGTAATATCGCACCCACCGATATGGTAACTATCAGTGAAAAAGCGTGGGCAAAAAACTTTCCTGAATCATCTAAAATGTTCATTGAAGTGGGTAAGCAAGTAAGTGTAGATGAACTTAATCACGGTATTATTGTGCAATCAGGTAATGATGCCTGTGTTGCCATGGCTGAGCATATTGCAGGCAGCGAAAGTGCCTTTGCAGATTTAATGAATGCCCATGCTGAAAAGATAGGCATGACAAATACTCACTTTATTAATAGTCACGGTCTTGATACAGACGAGCACTACACAACGCCACGCGATATGGCCACACTTGGTGCAGCCTTAATCAGAGACGTGCCGGACGAATATGCACTATATAAAGAAAAGTCATTTACATACAATGGTATAAAGCAATATAACCGTAACTCGTTGTTATGGGATGAAAGCTTAGATGTAGATGGTATTAAAACAGGCCATACATCTGATGCGGGTTACAGCTTAGTAACCTCGGCAACGAAAAACGACATGCGTTTAATTGCGGTAGTTATGGGTACTTCAAGTGAGCGTGCGCGTAAAGTTGAAAGTAAAAAACTGCTTAACTACGGTTTCCGCTTTTTTGAAACAATTACGCCTTACAAAGCTGGCGATAGTTTTGCAGAGCAACGCATCTGGATGGGTAACAAAGAGAATGTCTCTTTAGGTATTTTAGAAGACACCCCTATTACAATCCCTCGTGGCCAACATAAAAACCTGAAAGCAAACTTTGAGCTTGACGATACGCTTGAAGCACCTTTAGCTAAAGGCACTAAAGTAGGCACGCTGTTTTTACAACTTGAAGGCGAAGATATTGCACAATATCCGCTAGTTACGCTTGAAGAAATACAAGAAGGTAGCTTCTTCAGCAAAATATATGACTACTTACGCTTACAAATAATGTAAGCACGAGTAAAGTAATATGAACGCCTCTTCTGTGAGGCGTTTTTTTTTGCTTGAAAAGTGCTAGAATGCGCCCCATATATACCAATCGTATTGAATGACTATCGTTGGCTTAGGTCAAAAGTAACATCATTTCAAGATTGTCATTAGCCTGTCAGTTTTAAGCTTAACGTATAAGTTAAGCCAACACTTTTGTTTGAGGAGTTCCCGTCGTGGTTGAACCTGTTAAAAACACTAAATTTGATGAGTACCTAGAGTACCCTTGCCCGTTTACATTTAAAATTATGGGTTTAGCAAACGTAAACTTAACTGATCAAATTTTAGAAAAGTTACAACCTATCGCTCCGGGTGATTATGCGCCAAAAGTAAAACCGAGCAGTAAAGGTAACTATGAGTCAGTCACTTTAGTGGCCACAGTAACAAGCGGCAAACACATTGAAGAAATTTACAACGTGATCAGCAATATCGATGACGTGCGCCATATGCTTTAAGCTATAGTTGAGATTTGTTGTGAGCGAAAACACCCTAATCGTACGCCAACTGGGTCGTCAGCGTTACATGCCGATTTGGCAAAAAATGCAAGACTTTACCGACACCCGTGATGAAAATACGCCAGATGAAATTTGGTTAGTAGAGCATGAAAGTGTATTTACCCAAGGCCAAGCCGGTAAAGATGAGCACTTACTCGCCCCAGGTGACATTGAAGTGATTAAAGTTGACCGCGGTGGACAGGTGACTTACCACGGCCCTGGTCAGCAAATGATGTATGTATTATTTAATTTACGACGTTTAAAAATTGGGGTGCGAGAGCTAGTTACTTGGCTTGAAGAGTGCATCATTGAGTCCCTTTCAGAGTTCGCCATAGATGCATACGCGAAAGCGGATGCCCCTGGTGTTTACGTTAACGACAGTAAAATTGCATCTTTAGGTTTACGAGTTCGTCGTGGCTGCTCATTTCATGGCTTGGCATTAAATGTTAATATGGATCTAAGTCCATTTTTACGCATTAACCCATGTGGTTATGCGGGCATGAATATGGTGCAAACTAAAGAACTAAATGGCCCTCAAAACCTTGAAGCTGCAGGTGAAGGGCTGGTAAAACACATGATCAAGAAGCTTAATGCAACACAGGTTAAGCATACTGAAGGGTTTGAAAACGAATGAATAAACCAGTCAAAATGGAACCAGGTGTAAAACTACGCGACGCAGAAAAAATGGCGTTGATCCCCGTTAAAGTTTTACCAACAGAAAAAACCGAAATGCTCCGTAAGCCAGAGTGGCTTAAAATTCGCTTACCCAAGTCAACCGAGCGAATTGACGGCATAAAACAAGCAATGCGTAAGCATGGCCTTCACTCTGTATGTGAAGAAGCTTCGTGTCCTAACTTATCAGAGTGTTTTAACCACGGTACAGCGACCTTTATGATTTTAGGGGCTATTTGTACACGTCGTTGTCCATTTTGTGACGTTGCACATGGTCGCCCATTAAAACCTGATGCCGCTGAGCCTGAAAAGCTGGCACTGACCATTAAAGACATGAAGTTAAGCTATGTGGTTATTACTTCTGTAGACCGTGATGATTTACGTGACGGTGGTGCTCAGCACTTTGCTGATTGTATCCGCGAAATTCGTAAGCATAATCCAGAAATTACCATTGAGATTTTAGTGCCCGATTTTCGTGGCCGTATGGACAGAGCGTTAGAAATTTTAATTGAAACGCCGCCAGATGTATTTAATCACAACCTAGAAACGGCGCCACGTTTATACAAACTTGCGCGCCCAGGTGCTGACTATAAATGGTCTCTTGAATTATTACGTCGCTTTAAAGAAGCCCATCCTGAGGTTAAAACAAAATCAGGCTTAATGGTTGGCCTTGGTGAAGAAATTAGCGAAATCGAGGAAGTACTTCGCGATTTACGTGCTCATAACGTTGATATGCTTACTGTAGGGCAATACCTACAACCGTCTAAGCATCACTTACCCGTTAAGCGTTACGTGCCACCAGCTGAATTTGACGCATTAAAAGAATATGCTGATGAGATTGGCTTTACACACGCCGCTTCAGGCCCGTTTGTACGTTCAAGCTATCATGCAGATCAACAAGCAGCGGGTAAAGAAGTAAAGTAATCTCTCGCAATGTATAAAAAACCGCCATTAGGCGGTTTTTTGTTTTTTAATAGTTATTTTTACTGTTTATAAAATAACGTTAGGTTAAAGCAAGGTTACTTGAGATAATTATGCTTGAACCCATTATTTAGGTTATATATGAAATTATTAGTTCGTAACTTATCACGTGCCACTACTGAGCATGAACTTCGTACGTTATTTACGGCTCACGGTAAAGTGACCACCTGTAACTTGGTACTCGATAAAGAAACAGGCCAATCTAAAGGCTTTGCCTTTGTAGAAATGCCTAATGACATTGAAGTTAAAGGCGCAATTAAAGCGCTTAATCAAACCACAGTAGACAAAAGCAAAATCCGTGTAAAACTAGCGGATGCTTAATAAGTAAAAAATTGAGATGTTGGAAGTTAACACATACTTTCAATGTTTAACCTCAATTTATATTGCTCAAAGTTTTAGTTATAACGCTTTGAGCAATATAATTAATTGGGTTTATACCTGAGTCAAAATCTCCTTTAAGACCTGCTGCTTACTTACTATATCCTTGTATAAGGCAAATTGGTTTTTTGCGCGATCTAAGTTGTGTCTCTTATGCTTAACGCTAAAGTAATTATCACCATCTATATAATCAGTTAAAAAGCGTAAGCCAATCATAAAGGGCATTACTTTAGCACCTAACCAAAAGCTTTGTTTCTCGGCGGGTGTTAATACCCCCTTTAGTGGCTCAACATAGCCTTTAACAATCGCTGCAAAAATATCTTCACGAACACCTACCTTTTCAAGCGCCGTTGAATCTTCTTGCTCTGCAGAGCAAAATGTTCTGACCATATCACCAAAATCGTTAAGCCAATAACCAGGCATACAGGTATCTAAATCTATCACCGCTTTTGCATTATTAGAGTCTAAGCAAAATAGCATGTTGTTTATTTTAGTATCGTTATGGCACACACGAATAGGCACTTTTCCCTCAAGGGCATTAAGCTCATCGATAAGTGAAAGCTGCGACAGGCAAAAATCAACCTCTTCCTGACAATGAGCCAAACGTTTATGAGGATCGGTGCTAACAACTTGCTTGAATACTTCTGCACGCATGGCCAAGTTATGAAAATTAGGAATAACCGCATGTAAATTGTTCGCGTCAAAGTCTTGTAGCGCTTGCGCAAATTGGCCAAATGCATTGGCCGCTGTTTGTGCCTGGCTAGCAGTATTAACCACATCTTCACTATAACTGCCACCAATAAACTCAAGTGCTCGCCAAGTATCATCATCATTATTAACTAAATAGTCATTCTGAGTCGTCGCTACATGGCGTACTATTGCTAGATTGAATTCACCTGCTTGTTGTTTTTTACTTAAGTGTTGCTCTATTAATCGCGCATTATCAACAAGTAACTGTGGTTTTGGAAACACCACCGTATTGAGCTTTTGTACAACCAGTGACCGCTTCGAAGTACTTAATAACATAGTAGTATTTATATGCCCACTGCCTATGGGTTTTATGCTCGCATGCTTCTCGTCAAGGCCAAAACTCTCAGATAAATAAACTTCTATAGGAACTGTATTCATTTTCTACTTCACTCTTTTCGCCCAAGGCGACAATAATTTAATAGCTACGCTTGACGTAATGCGCACAAAGTAGCCGCAATGGTTGTCAGTTCTGATTTATAGGTAACACCAAACCAAGGCTCTTTTGCAGTGTATACAAATACAGGCTGTGCTTTTACATTAATAGCTTTCTGGATTTGATCAGGTAAGAAGTACTCTTGCTGAGTATTCACGTTATATTGCTGTAAAAACGTTTCAAAGCCTTGTTGCAAATAGTCAAAAAAGCAGGGGGTGATCCCCCAAAAACTCATCGAGCCTAGGGAGTTTGGGCTAATTTTATCACGTAAACCCTGTGGGTTATCGCCAAAAATATGCTCAGACTGTTGTTGAATATTCAAATACTCGGTTACGGCAACAAGCTTTCCATCCGCAATTTTACATACCCCACGATTAACACCACCGTGCTCAGAAAGAGTATCAATAATCGGATACCCTACCATTGCCCATTCAGCGCTTCTTTTAAAGTGCTCACTCAGTAATACAAACGAAGATTTGCCATAATAGTCATCGGCAGTGATCACAATAGCGGGGTTATTAATGTGGGCTTTGGCACACAACAGAGCATGACCTGTGCCCCAAGGCTTTACTCGCTGGCAAAGTGTTGCTTTAAATTGTTCGGGCACCTTTTCAATGTGTTGCTCCACCAGCACCACATCAATATCACTAGGTAATCGGGGCAAAATAGTACGCTCTATTTCACTGCGTACCGCTTGGTTTATGATCAGCACCACCTGCGTCACGCCTGCAGCATGCGCATCAATAATACTCAGCTCCATAATAGTGCAATTTAGCCCTGGAATTTCTGCAATTTGTTTATTGCCACCAAAGCGACTACCTAAGCCACCTGCAAGCACAATTAAACTCAGTTTATATTTTTTCATTTAGAGTCTGCGCATTTAAGAGGGTAATTTATCAAGCCAAGTTTGTAACCACGGCTCGGTGACAGGCCAAGGCTCAAAGTCTTCACAGGCATCAATTTCTAGTCGGTTACCCACAGGTTTAGCTTGTAAGTCACGTAATAGTTCATCAAAGCTACGCCCTGCTGCGCAAAACGTATCACCGTAGCTTCTGTCACCCATGGCTACAATGCCAAATGGTTTATTGGTTAACATTGGAAACGTACTGTTAAGCTGATTATAAAGCTCTGCCAAGTTAGCGGGTATATCGCCTTGTCCTGTTGTTGAAGTAACTATTAAAATATGCGTCGCATTTTTTAGATCTTCTAAACTTGGCTCTGCAAATACGCTTACCTGATGGCCAGTTTGCTCTATAGTATCGCTTATTTGCTCACTTAAACGTTCAGCACCACCATACACGCTGCCTACAAAAATACTAATATGTGCCATTAATAATCCTTTTCTTCACTTGGCCACCCTAACTGTTTGCAAATACTCAACATTGCATCACCTAGTAGCGCTTTAATTATTATCGATTCATTACTGTAAGGATGTACAAAACGCAGTTCTGTAGCAAATAACATTAATCGTCTAAGGGAGAAATGCTCTCTAAAAAACTGATTATGCTGGTTATCACCATGGTTAACGTCGCCAATTATCGGTAACGACAAATGTTTTAAATGGCGACGAATTTGATGTTTACGCCCTGTTTTAGGAAAACACTCTACCAAAGAATACCTAACCGTTGGGTATTTTCCTATGGGAATAGGCAACGCAGCTTGGTGCAAACAGTTAAACTGAGTTTGTGCTTCTTGAGCATCTTTATTCTGATCGGCAAATTTATCAGCGATTTTGTCTAGTTCTTCTTTTAACGGTTTATCTAAAAAAACAGATTCAGGCGCAAATCCGCGTACCAAAGCTAAATAACGCTTTGAGATCGTGCCCTCAATAAACAACTGATTCATATCACGCGCGGCTTCTGAGCTTAGAGCAAACAGCAACACACCCGATGTCGGCCTATCAAGACGGTGCACAGGAAACACATGCTGACCGAGTTGATCGCGTAGCATTTGCATTGCAAATTGAGTTTCATGCTTATCTAAAAAGGAGCGATGAACAAGTAAGCCTGATGGTTTATCAATCGCTACATAGTTCTCATCTTGATAGAGAATGTTCAGTTCGCCGTATTCAACTGGCGCTGGACGTTCAGTCATCTGGCTCTCCAAGCAATGAATCTAATTGCGTCAGCAAAGAAATAATCTCTTCGCTTCCGGACTTATCAATGAGTGTCATTTGCGCCATAGGAGCAATCGCAAAATTACGCGGTAACGGTTGTTTCATTGTAATAATCTGTTGAATTTTTTCTATAAATACAAACTGTAACCACTGTTCAAATGCAAGCGTATCATGGCAAAAAGGGACGCTTGAATGCAACAATGCAGAGTCAATCGGCTCATTCTGCCAAAGCTGATACTTTTTAAGTAGCGCAGTTAATTGTGTTAAATAGAGTTGGGTTTGCTCAGTCATAATCACCCTTTACTTTGTATATTGCACAATTATACCCTGTTCCCTCAACAGTCGCTATGGCGTATAATTAGCGTAATTTTGTAGTAAAAACAGTTGGAAATTCATGAGTGAACATATAGCCACATTAGGCCAGCTTTTAGACGGTGCAGGAACTCAATGGCGTGCTTTTGATATTGGCAGGCATATTACCAAGCTTGATAAACAACAATTTTTAGCTGTTGAACAAGCACAAGTTCCTTACCCTTACCCATTAGCAGGCCATGCATGGCTAGCGATTCAATTTTGGGACAGTAAAGCTAGCAAAGAACCCTATGTGTGGTTTTTAAAATTCCCACTTGATGAACAAAGTAAACTCGTTAGTGCCAGCCGCGACCACTTTGCAGACATGGTAATTCAAGCACTAGGAACAGAAATTACCGGCGAACAAGCCGATGGCAAACTCGATAATAACCCTTACGTATTTACTCCTAATGCTAATAAATTAGCGGCGTTTAATGCACAAGTTAAAGTGTTATTAAAACAACCAGCCTCACAGTATTATGAGCATGCCCAGCTTTATTTTAGTGGCCAGATTGGTTTTGATAATTGGCAAAGTGTGGCGCTACAAGGCATTGCTGATTTTGCTTATCGCCTCAACAGTGCTGATAACTTAAAACACTTACACGCTGCGTGGCCTAATTTACCTGTTGAAGTATTACAACCATTAAGCGCAATGCTTGAACACATCGAAATACCACCCACGTTAAGTGAGTTATTGTTAAGTTATGGACAAACCGCCCTTAAGAATAATGATGTGGTTACGGCTTCTGCCGCGCTTCGCGCCATATCATCAGGGCAAGCAACAGGGCTTAGCGCACAACTGGTTGACTGCGCTTTAGAATCTACGCTTGGGCAAGACTCAGACATTTTATTAACTATTGCAGGTCGCTGCTTTAAACAATTAGAAGAGCCACAGCGTTTGCATGTATTTATGGATAACTGTGCGCACCATGAGAAAATAGCTGAGTTATTTCCCAGCATTTTTGCAGATTTAGTTGCAATTCCAACTATTCGCCCACATTTATTAGCATTACTACGTAAAGAAAACAGAAGCGAGACGTTAGCTCGCGCAATTGGAAGGTTATTCTCTTAAATGGCTAGTTTATGGACGTTCATACTTATTGGGGCTGTAATTTATTTTTTTTGGCTAAATCGTAAAATAGCCGAAGCAGCGAACGTTCATGCCAAACGCCAAAGTGAGCAATTGCAGGTACAACTAATGAGTGTGGCTTGTAGCAAGCGTCGGTTTGGCATTTTAAAAAGTGGTAAACCGGGCATGAAAAGCGAATTTATTTTTGAATTTTCAAGCGATGGTGAAAATGCTTATCAGGGAGTGTTAATCATGGAAGATGAAAAGCTAAAAAGTGTGGTTGTGCCACCACATAAGATATAATTTTTGTAAACAAAAAACCAAGGCGTAACCTCAGTTACGCCCTAATTGCCAACATCCTGTAAGGTATCCTTTACCTGATCCTTGTTTATCATCCACTGAACGAGCAAACTACCGTGTTAGCCCTCCATTGCATCCTGCAATATCCTCTTGCCGCCTTGGCCGTCCTGCGTAAACTAACGCTCCTGCAATATCCTATCGCATCATCCTTGGTATCCTTTAAATAGCTCCTAGCTATTTTAGTACTTCATGTACTTCCTGTTTCATCCTTGCATCCGTGTTAACTTGTCCTTTACGCTTCCTGCTAGTCACTACTATGCTGCCTGATTCCATATCCATGGCATTAGCTCAGTCATTGAGCTATGTCGTCTTGACAAAGTAAAGTTTAAACCAAACGGCTGGGTATAATAGTGAGGAAAACTAAAAAATTTAATGTCACAAAATTGAAAAAACTAAAATAGCTATAAATAACAGAAGCTTGATGCTTATAAACGGATAAATAATGGATTTAAACTGACAAAGAGCACACTAATGTAGGATATATCTCACACTGGTGTGCCCGATTTGGAACATAGGCTTACAGATACGCCATTATGAACAACTACCTTTATTGAGCATTAGCAACTTTAAATAGTAATTCACCCTTAACTTGGTTAAATGAAAGTTGTTTAAAGTGCTCAAAGCCTTGCGATTTAAAAAATTTCGTATGCTCGTCACGAGTCACAAATACCGCTATACCAGAAGACTCAGGATTATCGTGTATTAAGCCATCTAAACCTTTAAGTAAAGTGCGACCAAACCCTTGCCCGTGAAAGTGTGGATCAACCGCAATAAACGCTAAAAAGTAATAATTCCCTTGCGGCTTTAAGGCGTCACGAATGGTTTTTTCTTTTTCAATTAATTGATTCGTTTGTAAATAACCTGCACTTAGCATCAGTTTTAATCGCCAATGCCAATAACGCTCAGCTTGTAATTGGCTATTTGACTCAAACACACAGGCAACCGCTTTTAATTTATCATTGCGGTAAAGGCCGATTAAAGGCTGCTTCTCTTGCCAAAAGCTACTGAGCTCTTCACGGATAAGTGCACGTAATTTTTTTTCATAATCGAGCGGGTTGTCTTCGTTATACCCTAGCAGTGTTTGTAAAATAGGATCGTTTTGATATGCCTGATATATCAGGCTGGCTGCTGTGCTTATATCCTCTGGTGCAATATGCTGAACACTAAAGGCGTCTGTCGATTCTGCTGTGGCTGTCATTTTATTTCCTTTGTTATTTTACACCCCCATCGTTACGCCAAGTAACGCATAAGGGATTAATTTTGAACTACAACGATGACCAAATGCTTATATAACTATATACCTAAGTGAGACAAATAAGCGAATTTACATTTTAGTTAGTACGCTCATCCACTGCATTGAGTCAGATCATGCTTTAGCGACTTACTATTGAGTAAATAAAGCATAGATTCAGTAAGGGTTAAACTGGCTAGATATACCATTCCCCCCTAGAGTTAATACATATTAATTCATTTAGGAGCATTATTATGGATACAACAAAACATACTATTAATACCTTGTTCGCCCAACTAGGACTGCCGGATTCGGATGCGCAAATAGATGCATTTATTGCCTCGCACTCCATTGCCGATACAACCTTGTTGCAAGATGCTCCCTTTTGGGATGAAGCCCAACAACATTTTATTGCCGAATCGCTAGCGGTTGATGGCGATTGGAGTGAAGTAATTGATGAACTAGACGTACGTCTTCGTCAAAAATAATTAATTTTATGGCGCATTTTAATGTGCCTTAGCCACTTTATTGATACCATACCCGCTCGCAGCGTCAATGTTGCGAGCTTACTTTATAAAAGAGTTATAATTGAATGAATGCTGCTGTATTTGAAGCTATTAAAGTCCTTCTTGATGAAGGCAAAGTTCCCACTGTTGCACTAACTAAAAGTCGTTTAACAACACCGACCCCAATGCCGGTTATTATTGCTGCGGTGAGTCAATATAAGAATAATCCTGATTCAATTTATAATTTAATGAAAACCCCAAAGCAAAGTGCCAGTAATGAAGGTCAAAACAGCTCTCAATTAGATAGAATTGAGCAAAAGTTAGATCAATTACTTACACTGCTCGCGCCAAAATAATTTGAGACTATAAATGTTTGTTGTTGATTTAACATTTGATTGCTACCAAGACACCACCTTAGAGCAAGCCGAGCAAGCAATAAACCGCTTGGTAAATGCATTACGTTTTAATGGCCAAATCATTGGAGAAGAATTTCCAACGGTGTTAAAAGATGGCTATTTTATAACACGCGTTATGTGTCCGACCGAAGACGCTATGCATCCACTTAACAACAGTGAATTTGTAAAACACAGTGTTGAAAAGCTTCATGATGCAGGCTTGTTAGCACCTAAAGTGAAAATAATAGGTCAAGACATTCATTCAAACGGCGCCGATGGTTGTAAAGAGCCCTCAAGCTATATTTTATATACTACCTATGTGCACACCTGCAGCCCACTGTATTGTGGCGATGACTTTTTACCCGTTCCGCTATTTAATATTCCGGCAATTGCCAATGGCGATTATAAAACCCTGATTAAATGGCAAGAAGATTGGCAAGCATGCGATCAAATTCAAATTAATGGCGCAACTCGCTGTGAATTTCATGCACTAGAGGAAATAGCCAGCACACAAAGTGATTTGTATCGCCGAGGTAAAGATATTAGCAAACGCATCAGCTTTTTAACTAAAAAGCCAGTTTACTATTACTTATACCGTGTAGGTGGGGTTGATAAAACCTCGGAGCTTAAGCGTAAATGCCCAAGTTGCCAAGGTGAATGGAAATTACCTGAGCCGTGGTTTGGTTTATTTGATTTTAGGTGTGAGCCGTGTGGTTTAGTGTCTAATATTTCATGGGATTTTCAATAAATCCCATGAAAAACGAGCGAAGTGTTGCACTAAATAAGTAGCGCCGAGCCCATTTAAACTGTTAATGTAGCAATAAACTCGCTGAGGTTATTAGCCAGCACATGATGCGGTTTTTTACCTACATATTCTAAGCACACTTCCCCTGTTTCCACTAATACCGTAACAAGTAAATCATCTTGATCAGTTAAACCAATAAAAACACTTGGCGCTTGCTTTAGCTTTCGCTTCATTAAAACATGACCCGTGATATTTTGTTGCAGTAAGTCAAAGTCATCCTCATTCCACGCTTGTAATAATTCTACTTGATGACCATCAACGCTGGCTAAAATACTGCCAGCAAACATATGGCCATAAAACTGGTTAAGTTCATCAGGAAATTCAAGCTCTAATGCGTTAGCGAGATCTGCCAAAGAACCTGCAGGCTCTCTCACTATCGCTTGCCATTGAATCATACCGTGCTCATCGGCTGTGCCTATTTCACAAGAGCTTGGCCATTGCTCATCGTGGGCGATGAGTGGCTGCTTTTGTGTATTTTTGATGGTTTTTTCACTAAAGCGTTGGTGAAGTTGGGCTAATTGCATTGCAACAGACATACTGTGAAACTCATTTAATTTAGATATAATGTCCCTATTGTAACTATTTAAGAGCAAACATGACAGATTACAGCAATTCTCCCGATCTTAAAGGCAGCGTACTTGGTCAATCTACTGAGTATGTAGATCAATACACGCCCAGCTTGCTTTTTCCTATTGCTCGCAAGCTTAATCGCGACGCGTTGAGTATTGATGAAGCCGCATTACCATTCAAAGGCCAAGATATTTGGACCGGTTACGAACTATCTTGGTTAAATACCAAAGGCAAACCACAAGTTGCGGTGGCGATATTTACTTTCGAATGTCAAAGTAGTCACATTATAGAGTCAAAGTCGTTTAAGCTTTATTTAAACAGTTTTAATCAAAGCCGCTTTGGTAGTGTTGAAATTGTTAAGCAACATTTAATTGACGACTTATCAAATGCGGTAAACAGCCCGGTAAAGGTGACCTTATACAGCGCTGATGATTATAATTGTATTCCTTGCACACCGCTTCCAGGTGAGTGTATTGATGAGTTAGATATTGAAATAGATAACTACCATATTGATGCACATTCTCTAAAATCACAAAGCGATAAAGTGGTTAGCGAAACCTTGCATAGTCACCTGCTTAAATCGAACTGTTTAATTACTTCACAGCCGGATTGGGCCAGCATTATTATTCGTTATACTGGTGAGCAAGTGTGTCGTGAGTCATTATTACGCTATTTAATTTCGTTCAGGACCCATAATGAGTTCCATGAGCAATGTGTGGAGCGTATTTATAGCGACTTAACCACTCAATTGAATATTAAAGAGCTTGAAGTGTATGCGCGCTATACGCGTCGTGGCGGCCTTGATATTAATCCATATCGCTCAACTCATCATAACGATACCCCTTTTGCGGTAAAAATAAACCGTCAATAAGCTAAGCAAAAAAGGAGCCCGAGGCTCCTTTTTTTAATCGTTAAGTTGCTTAGTTGGCACTGGCATTCCACACACATCAATGTAATTATGGCTATACGCAAACCATTCCTCGCTACGACTACCTCGTGCTGAGATTAACTGTTTAAATGCATCTGAGTCTGTTTTCATTACTTTAAATCGGCTGCTATCGCTGCTAACGTCGGCTAATACTTGTAAATCTGTAATGGGGTTAAACTCGCTACCACCTTCAGGTGTGCGCGCTAGCTGATGAAAATGTGCCATACCTGTAAGTACTCGCCCAAATACGGTGATATTTTTGTCTAAATAACGTGGACCTTGCCCTATGGTGACGAAAAACTCTGTGCTGGCACTATTAATATCGTTGCCGCGCGCCATTGCAAAGACACCATGGCAATGAATTTGCCATGTTTGATCACGCGTTTCATTTTGAGCTACCGCAAAACCATTTAAAAACCCGGTTATTGGTGCATAACCATCTCCACCCATTTCAGTGATCATAAGCGGCTCGTTGGTGGTTAAATAAAACTCGGCAGGTACTGTGCTATTTTTGGTTTTAGTTAACTTTTTACCCGTGCTATCACCACCTTGAGCAACAAACCCTTCCACAAAACGATAAATATGAGTGCCCTGATAAAAGCCCTGTCGTGCCAATTTTTTAATATTAGCACTGTGTTTTGGCGCAAGCGCTGGATTGAGCTCAATATACGCAGCACCGGTAGGTAGGGTTAGTTTTAAAATATTCTCAGGGTCTACCCATCGCCATTGCTCATCTGTTGTAGATGCAATAATCTCACTACTGGTTAGGCTTTTAACCGGCGTTGCTGGCAAAGTGCTTTGCTGGACACATCCGCCGAGCAAAGCCGACGCTATAATAGTGATTACAAATTTTTTCATACCTTTTCCTTTTTATTATTGGTATTGGTATTGGTAGATAAAGGTTAATCCCAATTGAATTTATACAGTATGTCGACATTTTGATACAGGCCACTGGTTATTTCTATATATAACTTCGACATTAGCTGATAACGCACTGCCACTTCACTGAGCGACTCAAATACCCCCACGCTATATTTAACCTGCAAACTCGGTGCTAAATAACCTGATATTTCTACCTTTGTTTGCTCGCCACTACCTTTAGAGCTTAAACTGACATCTGACAAGCCAAACGATTCACCGACTTTAGACACTAAGCTTTCGCTTCGGCTCACTCCTTGAGAAAGTAGTAATTGAGTTAACATTGCATCCGTTGAACTGTCGCCCTCCCCTAATGGTTGACCATTCAGCAAATACGCTAGGGCTTGTGCTTGGTCCATGCCCGGCTCTGAAAATACTTTTAAATTTGGCTGCTCAACACTGCCAGTTAAAGTAACACCTGCAATAACACCATCGGCGGTATTATTTGGGTTGCGAATAGCTTTAATATTTAAATGAGGCTTATCTATTGCGCCACTGAAACCAATTTGCCCGGTTCTAATTATTAAGTCTTGACCAAATGCCAAGTAAGTTCCTTCAATTAAATTAAGCTCACCAATGGCAATAATGGGTGAGTCTTGGCTCATTTTGATATCCATATCACCCACTACTTTAGACTCAAGTCCAAATGAGGCTACTCTGACATCATTTTTAACCGTTACTTTTAAATCAATATCATAGTTAAATGGGGCTTTTTTAGTATTTTGCGTAGTTTGATCCAAAATTATTTCATCATCACTAACCTGTACAGCCCCCTCTGGCAGCTCTTCAATTTCTATTCGACCATAAGGCACTACAACATCACCTGCCAGCTTAAGTGCATTGTCAGCTAAACTTATTTTTAACTCTGGTGATACTTTAAACACCACGCCTTGTTGCGCTCTTACAAAAAACTCACTGCCGACTACATTCATATTTACAGCTGGTTGTTCACCTTGCCAATCAACATTCCCCGTTAATTTTACCTGTCCGCCTTGAGGGTCATTTAAATCTCCTTCAATGGTGGCGGTAGACTTATTAAACGCCACATTTATATTGGAGTTTTTAAGAGCTACAGGCAGTTGCTCACCTTCTAGGTTGATATTCTCAATATTTAAATTTCCCTCTAACAAGGGATCTTTAAGTGTGCCTGCTAATGCAACTTGCCCACGAATGGCGCCATTAAGCTGCTCGAACGTATTTAAAAATGGCTGTATATCAGACAATAAAATTTTATCAATTTGAATATTACCGTTAAGCGTTTGCTTATTTTGAATATCATCAATATTAACTTTAGTCGTTACTTTACCCAAAACACTCGATTCTATATTAGCTTCTATTTGGCCAACCTTAGCATCAGAAAAAGCGCTTATGTTTAGCGTTTCTATAGGTAGCTTAAATCGATCTTCTTCGTTAATAAGTACCGCGTTAAGCCCTGATGAATTTAAATTAGCGCGTAGAGTTTTAAGTGTGCCTGCTTGCCAATTAGCAGCAAAGTCTCCCGCTATATCACCACGTGTTATTACATTCTCTGGTAACCAATGTTTTAGCTCTCGCAATGCAAGATTGGCCAGTTTTACGTTAAGCTGGCCTAATTCGCGGGTTTGATTCAATCTATCAATACATAACTTACTATTACTCGATTGCCAACAATGCGCACTCACATCAAAGTCGCCCGTTTTCGAATCTATAATTACGGCTATATCTTTAGCATTTTCAAAGCTAAGCGTTTTATCACTTACACTAATATTACTGAGTTCACCTTGCCAAATCGCGTTAGCAAGTTTGCCATTTAGTTCAAACGAGGCAGCCCCAGCATCAGCATCAATAGATGCACTCAATTGATGATCGGTTTTATCACCACTGCCGACTATTTCCACTTTATTAATTTGATGATTCATAACACGCGCTGAATCAAGACTAACGCTGATATCTGTTTGCCAATCGGTAGCGGTGTCTAACTGTGCTTTTAACGCCAACTTATTAATATTAATTTCGTCATAAATAAACTGCTCTAGCTTTAACGCTAAATCAACTGCAGGCGTCAACCGCTCGCCTCTTATACTTAAATCGGCTTTACCGTTAGCAATAAACGGAAGCTTTGCATCATCATTACTTTGCAGCGCAATAGCCCCATTAATCTGCCATTGCTGATCAACTTCGCCGGTTAAGGTTAACCTATTTGTGCCGCTGCTAAGGTTAAATTTATTTACAGTGGCTTTAAGTTCATCATTTAAGTTAAATTGAGCAGCAAAATTAAGTGGTACATCATTTAGTAATCCGCTTAATTGAGTGTCATCCATACTTAATTTCCAGCTATTTGAACTGGAAACAAATGCCCCTTTAAATTGACCTGAAATATCACTGGTAAGTGTGTCAGTGAGGTATTGCGCTTTTAAACTCGATAGCGCGCCGCTAAAGTTAGCACTAAACCCATTTTGCCAATCGATATTCGCTTGGATAGTAGCTTGGCTCTCATTCGCTTTAAGAGCTAAATTTTTTAAGTTTGCATCGCTCAGTGAGCCATTAATTTGACTGTTAAAATTCACAGTTGGATAAGCACCTAACTGACTATTACCAAATAACGATAATTGATAATCGTTAGCATTGCCTTGTGCGATTAATTTTACGTCGGTTATCTTTAACTCTTTACTTGCTGTTTCGATGATCCACTGCTCTAGACCGCCATTAACACTAAATGGATAATTTGGTTGTTTAAGATTAGCCGTAACAGCTAGTTCAAAAGGAAATGATTCACTGCTTTTTATATCTACATTGAGCTTTTCTAAGTCTCCGCCTATTTGCATATTGGCATCATAACCATGCCCTTTTAGACTGATATCACCATTAATTGGTAAGCGGCCTTTGAGCTTTGCGTTAACTGCAGTATTAAGCTGCCACTGCTGATAATTTGCAGACAATGAAGCAACGTTAATCTCAGAACCTATTAGCTTCATTTGTAGCGCAATATTATTTACCACATTTTGCTGTTCGCCCTGCTTTACCGTGAACTGCGCAATATTAAACTGTTCTAGGTAAATATTGAGTGGCGACATAAATGCGATATTAGGTAATGCTGGTAACTCAGTAATTGGGGTAGAACTGGCTGTATTTTCTCCAGGCTGCTCTTTTAACGCGATTAAAACACTCGGAATGTTCACTCTTTTAACTTTAATATCAGCACCTTGTGCCTTTGCAGCAATCTCCACATTATTAACAACTACGTTTGCACTTGTGTGATTTAACACAAACTCAGTGACCGATAAACGCTTAAGTGCAATATTAAATGGCAAACTGATTTGTTCCAGCGGTTCGCTAGATGTATCAGGAGAATTAGATGACGATGCTGGTAAATTTAGTTTTATAGACCGAGCACTTAAGTTATCAATACACATACCATCGCAGTGCCACCAAAATAAATCTAGTTTAAGCTGCTGAGCATCAAGTAATAAACCGTCACGCTCAAAGCGCAAATTAAACGCATCATTATATAAAAAACGCCCGTTTTTTATTTCAATTTTTAAGCCGTCAACTAACTTATTGGCGCTATAAGCAATTAGCTGGTTACCAGGAGCTGTAAAAACAACACAAAACAATGTCACTAATACAGCAACAACTAAGGTGCTAAGTGCTGCAGTGACTTTTTTAAATACAGACATTAAATTTCCGGCCCTATGGTAATACTTAAACGAGTGCTTTTGCTTTCTTTAGTGAGCCCCCACGCATGATCTATTCTTATTGGCCCTATAGGCGTTAAATAACGAAAACCAAAACCTGCACCAACTTCAAATTGCTCAGAAAAATCATTGGTTGCCGTCCCCCCATCAACAAACAAGGCTGCTCGCCAGTTTTTGGCAAATTGATAATTATATTCAGCTGTCGTCGCGATCAAATATTTACCACCGATGCGATCGCCATTATCATTTTCTGGTGAGATTGATTGATAAGCAAAGCCACGCACACTTTGATCGCCACCAGCATAAAATCTTAATGAATATGGAACATTATTAATGTCGTCAACTAACATGGCTCCTACGTTTGCTTTTAAAAACACAAGGTGTTTATTAAGGTAAGTTCGCAGCCATGCATGCTGTAATTGCACCCTAACAATATTGGTACTAGAGAGCACACTATCGAGGCCAAACTCTGCCGAAATAGACCATTGCTCTCCCGAATAAGGGGTGGTGCCCCCTTTCGATTGCTTTCGGGCGTAACTGACACCTGGTAATAACATTTCTGTAGTGCGCTCTACCCCGTCGCCAAACCGATAGGTTTCTTGCTCGCGTCTGATAAATGCAGTTCTAATCCATTTTTGTTCGGTAAGCCATTGCCTTTGTAGTTGTGCGGTTAAAATTTCACTGTAAATATCGTCGGCTAATTCATCCTCAAGTTTATAACCTGCTGATAAACGCCATAAATCATCATTAGGATTATTAACAGGGATAGTATAAGCCATAGAAATATCTTGTTGTTTTTTTGCAATATTTAGATTGCTTTCTAGGTAGTGTCCCTGCTCCGTGATCCACGGTTTACTCCATTTAAACCGTACCTTTGGGCCCAGCTCGGTATTGAACCCGCCTCCAATTTCGTAGCTATTCGCGGGCTTATGTAATACGTCGACTTTTATAGGTACTTGGCTATTTTTTCTAGCTGAAATATCAGCGTAAACACGCACGCTAGTAAAATAAGGAGTACTCGATAAATCTAGGTTATAGTCAGCAATCTTAGATGCTTTATAGTGCTCACTTCTTTTAAACGGGGCTAAAGAGAGAATGTATTTTTCTGCGGGGCTTTGATTGGTAATTAACACATCGCCAAAACGATAACGTATACCACTTTCAATGGTGAAGGTAATAATAGCGCTGTGTTTTTTTAGTGACACTTCAAATTTTCGGGCAGGCCATTTGGCGTCAAAGTAACCATGTTCTAACAAAACGGATTCGATTTTTTTATAGGCTGCGCTATACATTCCATGATTTAAAATGTCGCCTTGCTTTAACTTTAAACTTTCAATAACTTGCTGAATTAATGGGTCATGTTTAGCTTCCCCGTTAACGCTAATATTAAGCGTCTCTATACGGGTTGCAGAGCCGCGCTCAATAGTCGCAACGAGTTCGCGCTCATCTTTATTAAATTCAATAGTCACATTTGGACTGTAATACCCTAATGCCTTTAAGCTATCCTTAACTTGCGTTTTAGCGTATCGACGCAGTGAGCGTGTTGATTTTTCACCCACTAAGGGTTTTAAATAAAGAGCAACGTTGTTTTCTAACTCTCCACTAATTCCTTTTATTTCATAATCTTCAATTGTATTGTCAGCTGCAATAGTGAAAAAGCTCACAAATAAGCAAAAACAAATAACGGATTTTAAAAACTGATTGAACAAGTAATCATCCTTACTATGTACCCATAAAAAACAACAAACTAACGACAGAATAATAGCATAGCGATAATGAGCCTAACATTAACTTAATCATTATCAGTGCCTAAAATATTAACTGGCTCTATACGAACCTTTTAAATCGCTTTGAGGTTAACTAAAAATTCTTGCGCTTTAATGATTTATTTTGGTTACAATAGCGCTAATGAGTAAACACTAATTTTATGAGTTTTAAATGCAATTTCCTGATGATGATAATGGCCAGCTTCTTGCTGAAATTTCCGCCGCCGGTGTAGATTTAAGTAAAATGCAACAAATTGATTTTTACATTTTATTTGAACAACAGGCTGATGCCGAAAAATTTGCAACTGAGATTGTAAACGATGCATTAGTGCAAACTGCTGATGTTGAGAAATGTAAAGATACCGGTGTTTGGGAGGTAATAGCCCATGTACAAATGGTTCCAGAGCATGCACTTTTAGGCCAAGCAGAACAATATATTGAAAGTATCGCTAATAGCTTAAATGGTTATGGCGATGGTTGGGGATTAGACGCAGAAGAAGTATAACCCTAATTTCATGATGAATGAGATATCCAGCTTAGCCTATCGGCTTAGCTGGTTTGCTTTTCTAAAGCTGCCTTTATAATCAAAAAGTTTATCTGCCACTTTCCAGCCATACTTTTTACTTTTTCGAGCAATCACAAAATCCGGTGGTATTAAATCAAACTGGGCTTTTATAACTTGCTCTGCACTGATAAATTCAATTGGTGACTGTCCCTGCCCTACACGCTTACCAAATTGCTTATTAAAGTAATACTGTGATCCTTTGTTTGCTAAATCAAAAACTTCATCACAACTGGCTCCGTCTTCATCAAAATAAGTAACTTTTAACAATTGCTCTTTAAGTTTAGTCACACTCAAGCCACTACAACGAAGGACTAATGCATCTTTAAGATTTAACGCATTACGAAGCTTATCATCAGGATCGGCCATCACAGCACCACAATCATGGCATTTTCGAGCAGCAATATCATTTTGTGCGCCGCACTGCTCACACTCTTTAAAACGAAAACGATAATCGCATTGCTCGCTTACCCCATTATCGTCTTCTAATAAGCCTTGGCAACGCCTACCAAAGTGCTCGATTACTTTGCCATCAGCCTCTGTTTTACCCCAAAATATATTGGCAAAGCCACACCCAGGACACAGCACTTGCACGGGTTCATTATCGCTATCGCCTTTTTTATCACCAACCTCTGGGTAAAATAAATCAAAGCCATTGCCCGCATAGTCAATTACTAAACAATCATCTTTACCCTCAGCCAACCTTAAACCTCTACCGACAATTTGCTGGTATAAACTTACTGACTCTGTGGGCCGTAAAATAGCAATAAAATCTACATGGGGTGCATCAAAGCCGGTAGTAAGAACCGATATATTCACTAAATACTTTACTTTTTTAGCTTTGAATTGTTTAATTATTTTATCGCGTTCGCTATTGGGAGTATCTCCGGTGATCAGCGCACTTTCATCCTCGGGTAAATAAGTCATTATCTCTTGTGCATGCATAACCGTAGCAGCAAATATCATCACGCCATGGCGGTTCTCACTATATTGAATAACCTGCTGCAGAATTGTTTGAGTTGCACGGGTCGATTTTTTTAACAGCGCATTCATATCCTCATTACTATACTGCCCAAATGCATTGCTAGTTAAAGATGAAAAATCATAATGGCTAATTGCAGCATCAACCTCTTTAGGGGGAGTTAAGTAGTTATGCTTGATCATATAACGCAAAGGTAATTCAAAAATACAGCGTTTGAATGGGCTTTCCTTATTACCACGCACAAAGCCATGGTAATGATGCTGATAAATCCAGCCTAGCCCTAGTCGGTAAGGCGTCGCGGTTAAACCTAATACTTTTAATTCAGAGTTGTGAGATTTAAGTGCATTAATAACTTTTCCGTATTGGCTTTTCTTTTCGCCATTTACTCTGTGACACTCATCAATAATAAGTAATGAGTAGTGCTCATTAAGTTTATTTAGATTGCGCGATAACGACTGCACACTGGCAAAGGTAACTTGGTGAGTTAACGACTTCTCTTTGAGTCCTGCGGAAAATATACTCGCTTGCAAGCCAAAGCTTTTATATTTTTGAGCATTTTGCTCCACTAATTCTTTTACGTGCGCCAATACCAATATTTTTTGTTTAGCAATACGCGCAAGCTCAGCTATCACTAAACTTTTACCCGCCCCCGTAGGCAATACAATAACAGCAGGTTCGTTAGTTTTTCTAAAATGTAAAACGGTACGTTCAACCGCTTCGCTCTGGTAGGGTCTGAGGGTGTAGGTCATAAGTCTAGGATGATCAAAAAATGGATATTAGCAAAAAATTTGGGAAAAACTAAAAAAAAAGCCACGGTATACCGTGGCTTTTTAATATGTTGTACTTAAATTAGAACTTAGTAGTAAAGTTCAACTGTAAATAACGACCTGTTACATCATAAGCTTCTGATACTGTATTAATACCAGTGCCGCCATTTGATGAACTTTGGTTCGCAACTGGTGGTTGCTTATCGAATAAGTTACGAACAGTTAATGTAACACTTGTGTTATCAGTAAAGTTATAACCTGCTGATACATCATGATAAACAACAGATGGGAAGTTATTATACTTCTCTAACGGTGTAAAATCAGTGTAGTTAAAGTTAGCACCTTCAACACTATCTACTGAGCGATCCCAGTAGCGCATACGCCAAGAAACATTTAAATCTTCCATGCCATAAGTTAGGTTTAGGTTAGCTCTGTTATCTGGTGTAAGTACCTCACCAGCGTATTCAACTGTTTCGCCACTTTCAATACCTGTAGTATCGTATTTGCTTAAGTGGTTCCAAATTAAGTTAGCTCCAAAAGCACCATACTCTGTATCTAATTTGTATGCTAATTCAATATCTACGCCTGAAGTTTCGATGTTATTTTCGTTACCAGTACCTGAATTAACTTCTACTAATGCACCGTTCGCATCACGTAATGCGTTACCACCACAAGATGGGTCAAAGTTAGCTGAACTAACATCAAAACAACGATTAAGTACAGTAGTACGACTAGTACTTGATATTGCATCTTCTACTGAAATATCATAATAATCAACAGTTAAAGAAAGCTCTTCTGTCATCTGCCAAACAACACCTACACTGTATGTGTCAGCAGTTTCTTCTTTAACATTCTCGTTACCGCCAATAAAACCACCAGCGCTTTGAGCTTCGATCTGTGTAAGCTCAAATTTTCCATCAGCTGCTACACGCGCGGCAACTTCAGGAATTGACAAACAGTTTTGAGCTGCATTACCTGTGTCAGAAGCAGTAACGCCGCTACACGGATCTGTTACACCAGCAAAAGTCTCACTTCGACCACCGAATAAATCTGCAATATTAGGTGTGCGGATTGCTGTTGCAGCAGAAGCACGGAATTTAAGCGTATCTAATGGAGAGTACTGAATACCAGCATTCCATGTTGTCTGACCGCCAACAATTTCATGGTCTGAATAGCGAGCAGCTAAGTCAACTTCAAGGTTGTCAAGTATTGGTAGAATTGTTTCAGCGTAGTAATCATTTGAGTAGTAACTACCATCTGTTGGTAACGACTTATTAGTACTAGAAGCACCCGTTTGAGCTAAATCACCAGGGTTAAAGAAACCACTTTCAAAACGGTGCTCTGCACCAAATGCAACTCCTACAAAACCACCAGGAAGCTCGATTGGTAATTGACCAACAAGTGATGCTGAAACAATAAATTGTTCAGTTTGACCAGCGATTTTTGCAGGCACTTTAATATAATCAACTGCTTCTTGAGATACTGTACCAGCGCCGAACAAATTAAGCGGTACACAGCCCTGTAAAATAGCAAGGTCGTCAGCACATTGTAGTGTGCCATCTGCATTCTCTACAACGTCAAATGCTTTGGCTGCTCTCTCGATATTAACTTGACCACCGCTGTCTTGACGTTGGTCTGTTTTACCCCAAGAAACATAAGTATTCAAAGACCAGTCATCATTTATAAACCAGTCAAAGCCAGTTGCGATACGGATTGTATCACGCTCTAAATCTGTAGAACGAGGACCAAACTCAACCATACGGCGAACCAGATTAGGGATATTATCATCCATAGTTAAATCAGGGTTAGCAGCCATTAAGTTTTGACGTAACAAATCAGGAATCATTGGGTTACTTAGCTTGATCCCGCCTACACCACCTCGTTCTGGAATAAACACATCATTAGTAGCGAATGGAGTTGGTTCAATTGTTGAACCATAAGTTTTTGAAGAGTTCCAGTTCATTTCAGCAAAAAATTGAACCTCATCATTAATATCTTGCTTGATATTTAGAGCTGCATATTTTCTTTCTAATGGTGTTACAAGCTGGCGAAAAGCTGCACGGTTAAAGGCTTCACCACCTGCAAGTCCTTGATAAGGTGTACCATCACCATTAAAACTACCAATACGTCCTTGAGGAGGGTAAGATGAGAATACTTTGTCTACGTACTCATTACCATTTTCATCAAGTAATATCGCTTCGTCAAACTCTGAAAAAGCACGGTCTGCAGGCTTTAGGCCTTTATCATCATCGTAACCAAAAGATGCTGTTACATTACCTGTGCTCCAGCTGTTACCAGCGGTTAAGCTTAATGAATACTTTTCGCGGTCACCCTCAGATGAAATACCAGTTTGTGCATTAACTTCAACACCTTCAACATTGTTACGGGTAATAATATTAACTACACCAGCAACAGCATCAGTACCATAAACCGCTGAAGATGCGCTTTTAAGGATATCAATGCGCTCAATCATAGATGCTGGAATAGAGTTTAAATCTACTGCGTAACCACTAGAAGGCGAACGGCCAGATACAAATCGACGACCATTAACTAATACAAGTGTTCTTGACTCACCAAGGTTACGAAGCGATGTTGTATTTAGACCAACACCAGAAGTGCTAAATGATGAATTAGATTGGTCTGCACCAGCAATTGTTACTGGAGACTGATTTAAGATATCAGAAACATTGATAGCACCCATTGCTACTATATCTGAACGACCAATTGTAGTAATTGGAACCGTAGTTTCTATATCAGTACGCTTGATACGTGAACCTGTAACCTGAATACGTTCAACTTTTTCAGCGCCTTCTTCTGCAGCAATTGTGCTTGCTGAGAAAGCAGCAGTAGAAGCTGCACCAAAAGCGATCGCTAAACGAACTGCTTTTGAAACTTTGTTATTTAACATTTGATTCTCCCTAGAATACTATTTGTTTTTTTATTTTTGACCACTTTTGTTAATTAAATTGTGATCATGCCCTAGATGATAATACTTTGACCACAACACGGTCAACATTAAATTAACCTTAAAAACACTTTAAGTGACGTCTCGTTATCATTTTTAAGTTTATTTGGTTCGCTTTTTAAGCTTTTTTTTGGATTTGATTTAGAAACAACCTAAAAACAAAAAGATAAATAATTGATTTAAATGGCAATTATTAATTTATGTTAGATTTTTATTTTGTAGTGATTTAAAACAATTCTGTAATCATGATCACAAATGTTAACTTTAAAATTTACAATTTTTATGCGAAATAGGAACTTATAATCGAAAAAACCTACAAAGCACCTATTTTTCTCATAGCTAAGTTAAAATAATGTAGCTTGAGTAGATTCAGTTGATGTGTTTAAAGCGCTTAATATCATTTGCGCTACGGGTTCAAGCTGTCTTTGAATGTATAGGGGGTAATTAAGGATATTTTTACCAGTATAAAGTTCGGCGCCAGTTATTGCGTAAACATATTCGATTACTTGCCCGCGTTTTATTTCAAACTCAGGATGGCTCGCTTTGTGTTTTTTAACTGCTTGAACGTGAGGTGGGATATTTTTAATATAATCGTTAAGGTGCTGCCCTAAACGCTTTCTATATACTAATTTACGGTCAAACTCACCATTATAAAGCTTTTGAGTGTAGCTATTTATAATATCGTGCAGTTGCTGTATTTCGAAGTTGTCGGTAAATAATGTCTCGAATAACTGTGTTTGAAACTCTTGTGCAAACTCAGTCCAATCGCTACGTACTGTTTCCATACCTTTAAATACAAGTTTTTTCTCATTATTTTTAGTTACTTGCCCCACATAACGTTTTTTAGAACCTGTTTTTTTACCTCGTATAGTTGGCATAAAAAACGGACTGTAATGGGTTTCAAATTCAATTTCCAAATAGCTTTTTAAGTCATAACGCTGCTTTAATTCTACTTGCCACTTTTCGTTGATATGTCGAACAAGTTGGCAGCCAATTTCGTTACATTGCTCAGGGCTTTTATCTTCACTAAGTTTTACAAACGTAGAGTCGGTATCACCATATATCACCTCAAAGCCTTGCACTTCTATCCATTTACGGGTTGTTTGCATTATTTCATGGCCACGTAAAGTGATAGAACTCGATAAGCGCGGGTCGTAAAACCGACAGCCTTTTGAGCCGAGTACACCATATAAACTATTCATAATAATTTTAATCGCTTGCGAGAGCATGGGTTGATTAGTGTCTTTGGCTTGTTGGCGAGTTTGTGTCAGGTGCTCAATTAATTTAGGCAGGTGGTGCTGCGTTCTTGAAAATAATGCCTGATTAAATCCTTCAACTGCTTGTTCTGGCTCATTTAGCCCTACGATTAAACCTAGCGGGTCAATACAAAACGTACGCATAATTGAAGGATATAAGCTTTTGAAATCCAATACCAAAACGTTTTTATACAGCCCTGGTGTCGACTCCATCACATAGCCACCTGGGCTCTCAAATGAGAGCCCATGATCGCCTAAATTGGGGGCAATATAACCACTGCGGTGTAATAACGGTAAGTATAAGTTTGTAAATGCGGCAACTGATCCACCCATGCGTTCAAGTTCGAGCCCAGTGATTTGAGTTCTAACTATGGCAAATTCAAATAACTTTAATTTTTCGAAAATTTGATTAACCAAAATACAGTCTTGACGGTTGTAGGCAGCAAGAGCTAGCTTGTCTTCATTAAATTGACGAACAATTTCTGTTAATCGGTTGTCAGTTTTTATTAATTTAGATTCGTTAAGCACCCGCTCTGCAACATTAGCTAACGAAAAGCTGTCAAATCTATAAGTGGCATTCTTCAAGGTATCAATGCCATCAATGACGCACCGCCCTGGGAGCGTTAATCGGGTGTAATGACCCTTATTAATATATAAAGGTTGATTATCTCGACCAAAGTTTAGAGTAAGCCCTAACGCCTCAGCGCGTTCTTGCAATAAACTAAAATCAAAATCAATAACATTCCAACCAACAATAACATCGGGATCATTATTTATAATGTACTGCTGCAGCTTGGTGAGTAGGTTAATTTCGTCATAGCACCAGTCTATTTCAAATGTCGAGTCGCTCTGCAGCTGTTGCTCACCTATCATCAATACACAATCTAAACCATTTCCCACCAGTGCAACACTAAATAACACCCCGTCGCCATTGCATTCTATATCCAAAGAAACAGACTTAAGCGTTGGCGTATACTCGGTGTTTGCTTTTAGCTTTGCATCACTAATTTCAATAAAGCCGTTTTGAGCTTTGGCGTTACCGGTTACCCATACACCTCCTTTAATAAAGCGCTCCATTAAAAAGCGATCACTGTGGCGCACATCGGCTTCGTAAATTGGCATTACTTGCTCTAAAAGAGCTCTTGCAGTGTATAGGCTTTTTATATCGTTAAAGTAACAGGCAACACACTCGCTACCACTAAAGTGACAAAGCTCAACATTATTAAACTGGACGTTAACACTCGCCTTAGTCAACAAGGTATTCGCTGCCTGCTGCTGTGCTAATGGGATGAAGAATACCGCTTGCTGGTTTTCAATCGTCACTTTTATCGGGCCCTGATCAGAGCTTAGCCAGTAACACAAAGTAATACCTTGTGCATTTTTAGCCCCGTATTGTTGCCTTGATAAAATAAAGCCCTGATAGATTGCTTGTGTCAATGTTCGATCCCACTTAATATATACACTGTAATTATATACATATTTTAGGTTAATCATCACATGCTATCGAGCTCACTTAAAAAAACAATTAGACAAGTACACCAGCATGTTGCAAATAACCTAACCGATTACCGCCCTCGCAGTAGTCAAAACTATTTAGTTGCTGAAATCGCCAAAACATTAGCCGGTGAATACCATAAAAAACAACGTATTTGTGTTATTGAAGCAGGCACCGGCACCGGTAAGTCATTAGCTTACTGTCTAGGCGCTCTACCATTGGCATTAGCACAAAAAAAGAAACTGGTTATTTCTACGGCTACTGTTGCTTTGCAAGAGCAATTAATCGCTAAAGAACTGCCGTTTTTTAAAAAGCACTCAGGGCTCGATTTTAAATTTGATTTAGTAAAAGGCCGCCAACGTTATATTTGCGCTCACAAACTTCATAATGCGCTGAACAGCGATAGCCAAACTCAAATGGAGTTTATGCCTACCCTTACATCACCACTAAGTGATATGGAAACTAAGTGCTTAAAGCAACTTTACGATGCCTATGTAAACAAAAAATGGCAAGGCGATAGAGACAGCTGGGCTGATACCATTCCTGATAGGGTATGGGGACTAATTGCTTGCGATAAGCATGCTTGCCAACGCCAGATGAAAGCACACCAAACATGTCCTTTTCAACTCGCCCGCCAGCAGTTAATGCAAATGGATGTATTAGTTATAAACCATTCGTTACTGTTAGCCGATTTAGATTTAGGGGGCGGAAAAATTTTACCCGAACCCGACAATACCATTTATGTAATCGATGAAGCGCATCACCTTGCGCATATTACCCGCGACTTTTCATCTGCTGCAGCTACCATAAAAGGCACGATAGATTGGCTCGACAAACTCACTAAATTTAGTGGCAAAATGGCCAAAGTGTTAGTGGGGCAAAAAGGTATTGGGCAAAACTTTAAGTTATGCGATAGCGTTAACGATGCTAACAAAGATTTAAAAGTAGTCCGCGATATTCTCGACAACGCCGATTTTGAATATTCAAAAGACGATACCTATCGCTTTGAACATGGTGAAATTCCTAAATCGTTACACGCTAAGGCAAAAGACATTAGTGAGGCTACGCTTGATGCTTTACGCTGTTTGAATAAAATGCACGATACCCTCACACAAGATGTAAGCGACGGTGATATTAAACCTTATGTTGCCGACCCCATTCTGGCTGAAAGTGGGCAATACATAAACCGGTTAGAACAACTTAATAAATTATGGTTTAGTTACGCCACTAAAGGTGAAGGCACGCCGCATGCGCGTTGGATAAAACGACTTGAATATAAAAGCCATCATGATCACTTGCTTAGCGACTGCCCCATTGAGGTCGGTTACTATTTAAAAGACAAGCTGTGGAGCGAATGTGCTGGAGCCGTGCTATGTTCTGCTACCTTGAGCGCACTAGGCTCATTTGATCATTTTGCCTATGAAAGTGGCCTTGCTAAAGAAGAAGGGGTAAAGTTTATTAAAGTCCCCTCCCCGTTTGACTACCCAAAACAAGCCACTCTGCGTATTCCGACGTCAAGCATAGAGCCAACAGATAAAGAATTCAGCGATCATATTGCTAAAACATTACCCGAATACCTAAACACTAAAAAAGCTAACTTAGTGTTATTTGCCTCTTACTGGCAAATGGACCATGTAAGTAAGTTTCTTAGAACAAAAGGATTTAACTTATTAGTACAAGGTGAAATGTCACGAGAAGCTTTACTCAAATTACACACTAAAAATATTGATGAAGGCAAAGGCAGTATTTTATTTGGCACCCAAAGCCTTTCTGAAGGACTTGATTTACCTGGTAAATATTTAGAAAACCTGATTATTACAAAAATTCCATTTGCGGTGCCCACCTCGCCTATCGAAGAAGCACAAGCGGAGTTTGTGCAAAGTAAAGGCGGTAATCCGTTTTTATCGATAACCGTGCCAGACGCAGCAAAGAAATTGGTACAAAGCTGTGGTAGACTGCTGCGCAAAGAAAGTGATATTGGCACAATAACTATTTTAGATAGACGCTTAATCACCAAACGATATGGCAAAGCCATGCTCGACACCTTACCACCTTTTAAAAGACAAATAGATTACTGATGTTTGAACTTGCACTCGACCCAACAACTTGGGCTATTTTATGTGGCGTTGCACTTTTAGCGGGCTTTATTGATGCTATTGCTGGCGGTGGTGGTTTACTCACTGTACCGGCACTGTTAACGGCGGGATTACCTCCTCATTTGACGCTTGGCACTAATAAATTGGCCGCCAGTTTTGGCTCGTTAACGGCCAGTATCACCTATTATAAAAAACAGTTATTTAGTCCACGATTTTGGTTTGCTTCTATTATGGCTACCGCCATAGGTGCTTTGTTAGGCACACTTATTGTTGATCATTTAAGTATCGAGTTTTTAAATAAGCTCTTACCCATTATTATTATTTTAGTGGCTTGCTACAGCTTGTTTGGTAATTTAAGTACCACACAAAGTGATGATCTGCCTAAATTAACCCGCACAATAAAAGTAAAACAGTGGCTACAAGGATTAAGCCTAGGTTTTTTTGATGGTTTAGCTGGGCCTGGAACGGGAACTTTTTGGACTGCCTCAAACGGTATGCTTTATAAAATGAGTTTGCTACTTAATTGTGGTTTGGCGCGTTCAATGAATTTTGTTTCTAACTTTATCTCGCTGATCACCTTTGTTGCACTTGGCCATGTTAACTTCTTACTGGGAATTACAATGGGCTTCTTTATCATGCTTGGTGCATGGTTTGGCGCACATTCAGCGATTCGTTTTGGCAGTAAATTTATTCGTCCAGTATTTAATACTATGGTTATACTTTTAGCATTAAAACTAATTTACGAGGCATACTTTTAATATGCAATCTGCTGCTTTAGACAAACTACGCCAACAAGTTGCCACGCTTAAGCAACAAGCAGAGCAATTTGACAAAGCAAAGCTCTTTTCTAAAAACCGGTATATGCAGGCACAGCCGAGCCTATTTGACAGAGCCGTGTTTAGCACCAAAAGTATGAACTTAGCCGACTACGTAGTAGAAATAGAAGATGAAATAGCCAGCTTACCACCGAGCGAACACCGTCATGCATACACCTATGCACTTGAGCGTATTGCCAGTCAGGTACAAGCGGTATTTAATGTTATTAAATCGACCCCTATTTGGGTGAAAGAAAATAAAAGTCATTATAAGCCTCGTGCTAAACAGCCTGTTTATAAACAAGCGGTGCAAAAAATCATGCAATCATCCCACGAATTATATGATGAACTTAAACAAAACCATGAATTTGAACGTCGCCTAGTACTGATGATTGAAGAGCGTAAACTGCAAATGGAAAAAGCATCGCCTGCGCAAGCACAAAAGCTTAACCAAGAAATTTTAACTACTCATGCACGACTCGGCCGTTGTAGAAAAGCAATTTCTGCCACCGAAGACAAAATTCAACAAGTAGAAAAACAACAGCTACGCTAATGCAGCTTTTTTATCACCCTCTCTACTCTGCTTTAACGCTCCCTGAGCGCCATCGATTTCCAATTAAAAAGTATCAACAGCTCAAGCATGAAGTTGAACGTTTAGGCTATACGCGGTTTATATCGCCTTCGCCAGCAACTAAAGCGCAGTTAAGCTTATGCCATAGCTCAGATTATATTGCTGACTTTTTAAACGGGTCGTTAACTGACAAAGCGGTGAAGAAAATGGGATTTCCTCACTCTTATAAACTTGTTGAGCGAACTCTTTACTCTGTTGGTGCCAGTATTCAAGCCGCTGAAACAGCACTTGAAAGTGGTTTAGCGGTTAATTTAAGTGGCGGCTATCACCATGCTTACAGCAATTACGGCAGTGGCTTTTGTATTTTTAATGATTTAGCCATTGCGGCAGCGCATCTTATTTCAACAGAGCAAGCCGACACTGTATTAATATTTGATTGTGACGTACACCAAGGTGACGGTACCGCGCAAATAACCCAACAGCACGAGCAGATAATTAGTTGCTCAATTCACTGTGAACAAAACTTTCCTCGGCAAAAACAGCTCTCAAACTATGACTTTGGCTTACCTGCAAACACCACAGATGCAGAGTATTTAACAACACTAGAGCAAGCTCTTGAGTTATGTGTTCGTCTGCACCAGCCCGATATTATTTTATATAATGCGGGCGCCGATATTTATACCAAAGACGAACTCGGCTTATTTGATGTTTCCTTAGCTGGTGTGTATAAACGCGACTTTGCTGTTCTTAACTTTTGTAAGCAGCGAAACATACCACTGACGTGCGCTTTAGGTGGCGGTTATCAACGTAACATCAACAATTTAGTTAGTGTCCATAAGCAACTATTTAAAGCGACTCTCGATTTATAACAATCCTTGGTATAGACTCATTACAGACAATAAAAAAGAGTGACAGGAATATGCGATTAGATGACGACATACACAATTTTTACGAAAAACTCGTTTTAGAAGAAATAGAAAAACGTAAACTTAATGAACGTTACAACGACGATGTAATGGCTGACTTTTGCTGCACCGTTCTCAATCAATTACCACCCCGCTATATTCGTTACGATGTAGATATGGCGTTTTATTTAACTCAAACAGATCGTTTAGATATGCAGCAACGCGTAGAAGTTGCCATTAATTTTGCGATTGATCAAATAGCTAAAAAGAAAGCGCTCCATGAGTAACCCACTAGAAGAAGCTCCTACACACGTGAAACTGGCTGTTGATTTAATTATGATTTTAGAGCAACACGATGTAGAGCCAGAAGAAGTATTAAAAGCGCTCGATATCGTAAAAAGTGACTTTGAAAATAAAGTAACAAAGCGCACTTAGCGCTTTTTACTTCCTAAACGCAAACCCTATTTGTAGATTGTTGTACCAGTAACAATAACTGCGCGGCCGCTTTAGCATCATCTAATGCACGGTGATGGTTAGTTAAATCTAAATTAAAGTGTGCAGATAAATTCCCCAGTGAGTACGACTTTAATCCCTTAAATGCTTTACGTGATTCAACAACGGTACATAGTTTTGGCATTTTAAAGTTGATTCCCAGCCCATCAAGCTCTTTTTTAATAAAGCCATAATCAAAATTAACATTGTGAGCGACAAAAATACTACCCGAAAGCTTATCTAATAAAGTCGAAGCAATGTCGCTAAATATAGGCGCATCACTTACCATGGCGTCGTTGATACCGGTTAGTTTAGTAATAAAACGAGGGATAGGCCGCTCTGGGTTTATCAGCGTAGTCCATGTATCAATAATGTTGCCTTGCTGTATTTTAACAACACCAATTTCGGTAATTCGGTTCCCCCCTTTTAGGCCCCCTGTTGTTTCAATATCTACCACACTATAAATCCGCTTAGGATCTACATACCAGTTTACCGCTGCAATATTTACGATAAAGCCACAGTTTTTTAAATTATCGATACTCACTAACTGGTTTCTTTTGAGCTTATCGCCAGGCGCTTTAACCTCTTCAAAATGAACGGCGTTATTATCAACAATCATTAAATCGGGATAACCATCTTTTAGCTGTCGGTAGTTCTTTGCCATATTTTTTAAATGCTGAAGTAAAGCCGTTATTGGGCTATTTAATATAAGCATCTCTACTGGCTTTAAAACATCTGGGTGCCACCTAAATAAGCCATTTGGTTGCTCATAATACTTCGCGGCATGGTTACACACTAAACGCAGCAATTTGGGGGTACTATTACACGCAGCCAGCCGCGCTTCTATTTGTGAGGATTGATTTAAGTAAAAGGAGTCTGTTTTTAACGCTTGTGGGAAAATATCAAATTCATTACAAAGCGACGTCGGGGTTTCAATAAATAGCTCTTGCCAAAAAACCAGCGAAAATAGGCTTTGCCACAAAGTATTTTCAGTATAAAAAACCTGTTTGCCTTGACGAGTGTAGTGATCGCTTACACCTAACTCAACATCGCCGCGGTAGAGTTCATCAACTTCTATAATGCAGCGTGTACTGGCTAACATTTCACTGAGCCGCGAACGGGTTTGCTTGTTAAATTTACGCATTAAAAAGTCATCTGCAAAATACAGTAACTCATCAGTAAGCGGGTTTTCTATAATTTGCTCAAGCTGCGTTTTTACCCATTGCTTATTGCCTTGTCGATATTGCTCCCTTATTTGAATCTCGAGGGCTTGTGCATCGTCTTCGCAAGCATTAAGTACATCAAACGCAAGTGTTGGGTTAGTTGTTTTTAGTTGCTTATAAAGTATAACCAGTAACTTGTTTTTTAACTCTTGTGCAAGATCCCCTAACGCTACTTCATTTATTAGCTTCTTTGCTAGTACCTCTCTTTCATTGTCATCTTTTGTATTTTTAAGCGTTAGCCGCAAACGGTTTAATGCATAGTTAGACTGCGCTTCCTCTATTGAATCAAAGCGCGACAAGCTTTCACTATGCTCTTGCCTAACAGGTGTTACGCCTAAATCTCGCAGTACAAATCGATTTTGATGATTAATATCGCCTGCACTGAGCCTGCCGATATATAAAAATTCAAAATACTCGTAATACTCTTCTCTATTATTTATCACGTACTGATTATATAAGTGTGCAAGACACTCTGGCTTAGATTCAAAGAATGAACTAACTATTTCAACTAAGTTACTTTTAGCAGCGCTTTTTTTAAATAATGGCGGTTGTTCTTGCTTTTCTAGCAGCTCTGTTAAGGCCGGTTTTGTTAGGTGACTTAGTAGTTGCCTATAATCTTTATGAGAAGGTTCAGCAATTAACTTTGCCGCTTTTAATTTAAAAAGTGCTTGGTATGGCAAGCTAATTTCTTCGTAGTTTAATGATTGGGTTTGAACTAAATAAGGCTTACGAGAATAAATGCGCGCCAACATACACTGGCTCTGTTCGTCGAGCGTGTTTATTTTACTAATAAATGAAATATGCTTTTGCTCGAGTAAATGCATGCATTTCTCGCTCACAAACGTTAATAGCTCTCTAAAATGTGCCAAATAATATTTCGCTGGTAACTCTTTTTTCATAAAACCGCCCATACTGTATATAAAAACAGTATCTAGTATCTCGTTATTTTTATCAACCCAATAAAATTTTTATGCATACGTATTACTATTGAAATATCTTTTTTAGCGTGATCACTCTGTGCTAAGGTTGCCAGCAAATTTAGTGCTACTTTAACTACATTACACATAATAAAAATTAGGATTGAACAACATGACGACACAGCATGCAACTAAAGGTGAGCATAGCGCACAGACTAAGTGCTCGCTTTTATATGTTATTTTTATATCGGCCGTTGCCGCTATTGGTGGCTTTTTATTTGGTTTCGATTCGGGCGTTATAAACGGCACCGTATCGGCATTAGGTAATACATTTAACTCAAGCAGTGTTGCAACTGGTTTTAATGTTGCATCTGTATTATTAGGTTGTGCGCTGGGGGCTTTAGCTGCTGGCCCATTAGCTGACAAATTTGGCCGTCGCGCTATTATGATTGTCACTGCCATTATATTTGCAGTCAGCGCTTTTGGCTCTGGGGTTGCCGATAGTTCTGCTGAGTTTATTTTTTACCGCTTATTTGGCGGATTAGGCATAGGTGCAGCCTCTGTTTTAGCACCTGCTTATATTGCAGAAGTAGCACCAGCAAGTTTACGTGGTCGTTTAGCGACATTACAACAACTCGCTATCGTACTTGGTTTATTTGCAGCCTTTTTAAGTAATTACCTAATTGCTAACGCCGCTGGCGGTGCCGAAGGTATTTTAATGTTAGATTTAGCCGCATGGCGCTGGATGTTTTGGGCTGAACTTGTTCCTGCAGGCTTATTTTTAATTGGCGTACTTTTTATTCCTGAGTCACCGCGTTACCTAGTCGCACAAGGTAAACTTAAACACGCTAAAACTGTATTTAATAAAATCTCAAATGACGATGCTGATACGCAAATCAATGACGTGAAACAGTCTCTGCAAAGTGATAAAAAACCAAGTATTCGCGACTTATTTATTGATGGCAGTAAAAAAGTACATCCTATTGTTTGGGTGGGTGTGGCTTTATCAGTTTTCCAACAATTTGTTGGTATTAACGTGGTATTTTATTACGGCTCAGAGCTATGGCAAGCCGCTGGTTTTGATGAATCACAATCACTGTTTATTAATGTACTTGCAGGCACCACCAATATTTTATCTACCTTTATAGCTATTGCCTTAGTCGATAAAGTAGGCCGTAAGCCACTATTATTGGTAGGTAGCATAGGTATGTTTATTAGTTTAAGTGCACTTACCTACACCTTTGGAAGTGCAGGCCTTGATGAAGCGGGCAAGTTAGCACTTAGCGAAAATATGGGTACCTTTGCATTAATAATGGCTAATTTATTTGTGGTATTTTTTGGCTTAAGCTGGGGCCCTATTGTATGGGTACTACTTGGTGAAATGTTCAATAACCGTATTCGCGGAGCAGCCCTTGCTGTTGCAGCTAGCGCACAATGGATAGCTAACTTTGCTATTACTATGACCTTCCCGATTATGCTCGGCAGTATTGGTTTAGCAGGTGCTTATGGCTTTTACACTCTTTCGGCATTTATTAGTGTATTTTTTGTGGTTAAATACATCAAAGAAACACGCGGCATGAAATTAGAGTCAATGTAATTATATAGCCTGAGTAGCGCCGACTTTCCATTAGTTTACTCAGGCTAATCCCCCCATTCTATTATCTTATTTTTCTGCTCATAAAACTAATTAGATACATTTAACCATTTGGCAAGCGGATACTCTCTGGCACGGTGTAAGCTTTTGCCTGTTGAACTATTATCAGCTGAGAATGTTACCAATCACAGTGTATAAATCATCACTATTAATTGGTTTGGCAATAAAGTCATCCATACCTGCTATTAAACATCGCTGTTTATCTTCTTCATAGGCATTAGCCGTAATCGCTACTATAGGCACTCGCAAACCTGTTTTAACTTCCATAACTCTAATCGTACGTGTGCATTCATAGCCATCCATATTAGGCATTTGGCAATCCATTAAAATCAAATCAAACGATTGATCTTTTAATACATCAAGAGCCTTAACACCATCCTCGGCCATAACTATCACCGCTTCAGTCGGCTCCAACATTTTTGAAATAACATGTCGGTTAATCGCATTATCTTCAACTAACAGTATGTGCTTACCCAACAGGTTTGGTTGCATAGCTGTTTTTTTAGGTAATGTTGATGGGGCTTCTGCTGATTTTGGTGCACTAATGCTAAATGTAAACGTACTACCTTTACCCTCTTCGCTATGTAACTGAATTTCACCGTCCATCATTTTTATTAGCTTTTGAGAAATAGCCAACCCGAGCCCTGTTCCTCCATATTTACGCGCAACGCCCACATCAGCTTGAGTAAATTCGCTAAATAACAGTGATTGCTGTGCCTTCGCAATACCAATACCACTATCTTCAACGCTAACTTGAAGCTTATTATCGTGATAATCAAACGATAAATTTACAAAGCCTTGCTGCGTAAATTTATACGCATTAGAGAGTAAATTTATGATCACCTGATTTAAGCGTAATTCATCAATACTAATACACTGTGGCAAATTATTAGTTTGAATAACCGTAAATTCTACCTCTTTGGCAGCAACAATCGAGGAAAATAAAGAGCGTATATTTTCGATAAATGGAGTTAGCTGCGTGGGCCTAATATTTAGCTCCATGGCATTTGCTTCAATTTTAGAAAAATCTAAAATATCGTTAAGAATATTAAGCAAGTTTTTGGCACTTTTTTGCTGTGTGATTAACAATTCCTTTTGTTCGGTACTCAAGGACTGATCTCGAAGCAAAACCTCTCCCATACCTAATATGCCATTCATAGGTGTTCTAAGTTCATGACTCATGTTTGCTAAAAATTGTGACTTAGCAATATTTGCTTCATTGGCGAGTTTAACCGTTTGTGTTAATTCAGTTGTTTGCTCTGCGACTTTACTTTCTAATTGCTGATTAAATTGGCTAAGCTGCTTATTGAGTTCTTCATTTTCTATATTAGATGCTTCTAAATTGCCAATTGAATGCTGTAACGCACTGCCCAACATGTCAAATTGATACTGCAATTGTAGTACTTCATACCAACTAGATTCCGTATTGAATACCTGCTTTTTTGTTTTGCTAAAGTCTTGAATTAAATTAGTCAGCTCTCTAATTGGCTTGGTAAGTAAGTGAGTAAATTTATAAATAAACAACACAACCAATACCATCGAAATTAAGCCTAGTAGCATGGTTGGCAACCATGTACCCACGACCACTATGGTTATGTACTTTCGATTATAAAAAGAAATGACCTGCCAACCATTTTTGTCATCAATAAACTGACTGGTGTGATACATTTCATTATCAGCAGAGCGAAATAGTTGGCTGTTAGGTTGACGCTGAGCTTTAAAAGCTTGCAGGTTAAAGTCACTCAGTGCAGTAAACTGATTTAGTGAACTAAATACTACTTTTTTGTTGGCATCTAAAATTACTAACTGCCCTTTATATTCAAATAAGTCCGGAATAAATCGCTCTAGTCGGTCTAGTTGGAGCGAGCCCTCAATAACACCATAAAATTCATCATCTCTATAAATAGGAGCGGAAAGTGCTACGATCGGTTGATTCCCTAATCCCCTTCCTCGAAATACACCACTGCTATAACCGAAAGGGTACTGCTGAGCTTGAGAAAAATAAGAGCGATCATTAACATAACGCTGCTCTTTAGTTAGTCCACTTAGTAGCTCGCTCGGCATGCTGTTTTTAACAAGGCCCTTTGGACTGGCATAAAGGCTAGTTAAAAAACCTGGATATAAAGCCATCAACTGCTCTAACTGAGGCTGAATTTGTCCACCAACGCTAATTGTATTACTGGTCATTACAACCGCGTTTTTATGAAACTGTAAATAATCATTGAGCTGAGTGCTAATTGATTGAGACTGCTCTTCGAGTTGCGTATTCACTTCGTATTCTAAACGCGAATAATGCTGATTAACCAAAGAAACACTGGTGATCAACACCACTAAAATAATGATAACGCTAACAATATAACTTAAAATACGTGCAAGAGGTTGTCCTTGATAGACTCGACTGGCATGAGGAACAAACAGACTGACCAAGTCGACCAGGGCCAATGCAATCATGGCATTTATTAAGTACTTTGAGGCAGCCACAACAAGTGTGAGCCAAGGCAGGCCTATAACAAAGTGACCCAAAAACCACACCAGTGGTAAACCTACTAAAAACCAAAATACAGCGCCTAAGGGAAGTATTGGCTTAGAACGCTTTAAACAAAAGGCATAAAGCCAAAACAGCTCAAGCACATAAACAACACTGTTCCAGCTATGTCCCCAGCGATAAAATAAAAAACCAGTTACAATCGCTAAGCTAAGGAGAGAATAACGAAGCCCTGCAAACACTAGGCTAAGTATTACAAACGTCTGACCAAATAAAAATTCAGAGCTATCAAAAAAATACAGAGGTAAAAGATTAACGCAACCTCCAATAAGCCCGAGTAATATTGCCAGCGCCCATTTATTCCTCTGAGATGTCATATTGACCCTTAATAGCTTTATTGAACACCTGCGGCGTAAAGTATAATCACGAGTTTTAATTATTACTTACCCATTAGCTATTGTCTATAAAGACAAAGAATTAGCTAAGTGCGTAAAAGCTAGAATTAGCGCACGAATAACAAAATAAAATATTAGAAAATAGATAAATGGAATTTTAATACACCCAATGTTGTTTGAAGTGTAAGTTGGCATAAGATTGAAGCTTATAATGGCATAAAGTTACTAAATACAGGCTTTATGTAGCTAACCACTTAATAATACAGCCCAGTTTAGTTGACTGCTCTGTGCCTTGAGCAGACCTTGAAAATCTTTAATGTCCAAAATCAAGATTTGATAATCATATAGAAAGCTTCTCGAGTTTTTCGATACAGTTGTGTTGACCAAAACATAAACTGTATTTCGAGGAGCTTGGTATGAAACTATATGGTGGCATTGACTTGTATTCAAAAAATTTTGTTGTTGCTATCATTAATGAACAAGGTGAAACACTTACCGTTAAGCGTTTAAATAATGACATGTCTGTCATTTTATCTTTTCTAAGTCCTTATAAAGACAACTTAAAAGAGCTTGTTGTCGAATCAACATTTAATTGGTACTGGTTAGTCGACGCTTTAATGGATACAGAGTTTAAAGTCCACTAAAAACTTATTAATCAGTACAAAGTTGTTACATGCGACATCTTGGATATAAGCTCAGTAGCAACAAAATAAAACAAATGGCCGCTATCAGAAAAGGCGTTGATACTGAGCAGGTACATGCAGACTTTAGCTCAATGAATACAGCACTGTCAGTCATTTCTAACCTCTCATTAATACGCTGTGCCCAACAGCAAATTAATGTGATAGAAGGCGCTATTTTAAAACAAACATCACTCTCCCCTGAGTTTATGAACCTAGCCAGTATTGATGGAATTGGGAATACCTTAGCACTGACCATTATGTTAGAGACAGGCACTATTAAACGTTTTAATAGCCCAGGGAATTTCTCATCGTATTGTCGCTGTGTTAAAGGAGCAAGGTACAGTAATGGAAAGAAAAAAGGCGCTACGAATCAGAAGAATGGTAATCGTTATTTAGCGTGGGCTTTTACTGAGGCCGCTAATTTTGCCATTCGGTACAACCCGACAATCAAAAAATATTATCAACGAAAACTGGCTAAAACGAACCAAGTTATCGCAATTAAAACGGTTGCGCATAAGCTCGCAAGAGCCTGTTATCACAGGCTTAAAGATAATGTTCCATTTGATGAACACAAGGCTTTTTCCTAGCGACGAAAAAACAAATTAGGTTAATGTGTTGAGCTAGTAATGGGGTTGGTAAAACCACTAGATTTGATTGAGCCTGCACGTTAACCGCTCATATTTTAAATACTGGATATGCCCAATGTTTGAGCCACCAAGGGCTGGTTATGTTCAAGCATAAACCACAGAATTGTTACAGCGCAGTGTGTAAACACAGCCAGAAACTGGACTGACATTGGTACTAAACGATGACTGAGGCGAAAGCCAAGGGCATTAATTAATCATCAATAATGCTTAATTAAACTGCCTAAATTCATATCGCGTTTTTTACCTAAGCCATAGTGCATATTCACACCAATCGACGTTATTACTAGGTGCGTAGTCATATTTAAATTGAGTTTAAACAATAAAAAACACTTAGTTTTTGAATAAAAGATCAAGGAAACACAGCTGCCTGCTTGACCGGAACTTTCTAATGGGTGACCCCATTCACTTCAAAAATATTAAAGGATGATTGGTGGCAACTAAATTGTGACCTTGAACTAAATTCTTCACCTGAATTTAAGATAGAAAAAAATCAGTATCTTTAAAAAAGTTTTATCAACTCATCTAAAAAACGTGGGTGCTCCAACAATTGTTTTTAGCTATTCCTTTCTTTTTTATTGGTGGTATACCTTGGTTAGTTTGGGGTGTTTCCGTGCGAATTTGATGCTGTTCGCGTGTTAAATTAGGTTTTGATTAATGGCTTTTATAACGGCCTGAGTGCGGTCTTCTACCTCTAACTTAGCAAGGATTTGTGACACATGATTACGAATAGTCCCCTCAGAGTTATCTAATTTTTTGGCAATCACTTTGTTCGACATGCCTAAAGACAAACACTGCAATACGGTTTGTTCTTTGCCTGTTAAGCAGAGCTGAGGGCTTAACTGCTTTTTGAGTAAAAAATCAGTCACCGCACTTTGCAATACTCGCTCACCTGCAACGACCTGCTTGATAGCGCTAATAAGTTCTTCAAGCTCAATGTTTTTAAGCACATACCCACGAGCACCTAGATTAAGGGCTTTGACTAATACATCACAATCTTCAAATGTGGTAATGATCAGCACAGGGGTTTTATCACCCTTTTCACGCATTTTTTGCAGCACGCCGAGCCCATCTAAATTCGGCATTCTCATATCGAGTAAAGCAATGTCAAAACTATGCTCAGCTAATAGTGCAAGCGCTTGTAAGCCATCTTCAGCTTGGGCTTCGATATTAATGGCGCTATCGAGGTTAAGTAAATTAGCGAGGCCTAAACGAACTAAGGTCTGATCTTCAACTAGTAGGCACTTTATCATGGCTTTTTTCTTCTAAATTGAGTGGCAGTGTCATGGTATTGATCAGTGTTTCTTGCTCAAGGTGTTGTGAAAATTCACCGCCAAATTGTGCCATTCGCTCATTTAATCCTGCTAATCCATTCCCTTGTTTTGGTAAATGGGTCTCTGGCTGATTATGATACGCCTTTGCAATTAACAGCGGCTGTTGGCCAACGTGGGTGACATTTACATGCAAAGTAAAATGGTTTGCTTGGGTATGTTTAAGGGTGTTGCTGATCATCTCTTGGGTAAACCGCAATACACACAGGGTATCGTCTTGAGGAAGCTGCTCTGTCTCCTTACTTAGTTGGAGATCACAGTGTAAATTAGGTGTCAGTTCGCAAATGGCCTCAAGAGCTTGCTTAAGAATCGTTTTGTCATTGCGTTGAGTGGAAACGATTTCGCGCACCTCAGCCAATACTTCTTGGCTAAGTTGGTGGCAAAGAGAGAGGGTTTCAACGGTGGCTTCATTTGCTGCTCTTTTAGCAAAATCTAAATTAATGCTGAGCGCGGTAAGCTTATGGCCGAGTGAGTCATGGAGCTCGCGTGATATATTTTGTCGCTCTTGCGCTGCATGCATCGCCCCCATCATGTGTTGGGTGGCTTTTAACTCTTTGTAGTTTTGGCGGGATTGGTAATGTGTATTTAAACTTTCGACAATACGCCGGCTAACAAACCAATTCATCAAGCAAAAGAAAAACCAAATTGTAAACGTGACCCAAGGAATGCCATTTTCCCAGCGCGCATAATGCGTTAAACCATACACCAGCATGGCGGCCACAACGCAAGCCAGTATTTTAGGAAGCGAAAAATGAGGACTAAAAACCGCGGTAAACATCACTAGGTGGATAAAAACTAAGGATGTTGAACTCAGTTGTATCATTGCCAAAATAAGCAGGAAATAGCCAAGTGCTACGCCGTGAACAAATTTGTTAGGCTGTTTTAACACATACAGCAAAATAGCTAAAATGGAACCACTTACTATGATTTGCAAATATAGCGCTAATTCTGAGTTGGCATAATAGGCACACGCCGATGTCACTCCAAGCCACGATGCCAATGTTGAGAAATGCCAATCGGTTGTATGTCGTATAGTTGATTCCATTACTGTGGCCATATTTTTTTAGCAATTATTGCAGAACTCGCGTTGTAAAAACAGTGACATCTGTCATAGCTCGGGCTATGAGCTTTGTGACTAGTGCCATGAAACCTCATTCATTTATGCTTTATTAATAAAAAATAGTTGGGCACATTAATGAATAAAGACAGTCGATTACATTACATTGATAATTTACGCAGCCTCGCGCTATTGCTCGGCATCGTATTTCATGCCGCTTTAGCCTACAGTCCGTTCTTTGGCAATATTTGGTTTACGGCAGACTCAAGCACACATGGTCTATTTGATTATATTACGCATACGCTGCACTTATTTCGGATGCCGTTATTTTTTATTATTGCAGGGTTTTGCAGTGCACTTTTAATAGATAAATCGAGCAACGCGCGCTTTTTACATCATCGCAGTAAACATATTCTACTGCCTTTTATTGTATTTTTACCTTTAAGCTTTGCCGTTTACTACCATGCATTGAGTTTTGGAGCCGGTATAGCTAATCCAATACCGCCGATTTTTGCTGTGTTTAAAGTTATTAAAGAGCCTGTTGTTAGCACTATGCACTTATGGTTTTTGTGGAACTTATTCCAGTTTTGCTTAATTCACTGGTTGTTGAAAACAACTAACTTATTAGGCAATAAATTCGATGCGCTTAGCGTTCACCCTTTATTTATGTGGGTTGTACTTCCCATCGTGTTAACGTTTTCATTAATGGGGCAATCTATTCCATTTCCTGCTCCTGATAAACTCACGCCACAGTTATGGTCGTATGGTTTTTACGGCAGTTTTTATTGGTTAGGAGTGGGGCTTTATAAAAAACAGCAGCTCATTTGGTCATATCATAAGTACTTATGGCCTCTTATTTTGGGTATTGCAATATCGCTGACTGGTTATTTTTCTTTATTACCAGCCGCGCCAAGCTTAGATGAAGTGATTGCCGCCGCAACTTCGGGGTATTTTGCCGCAGCGGGAGAGCTACATGTATTACATGTTTTATCACAAGGACTGAGTGTTATTTTGTTAACCGCCATAACGTTTTTACTTGGGCATCGTTTTTTAAATCACCAAAGTAAGCTCAGTCGCAGCATCTCAAATGCATCATATTGGATTTATTTAATACATGTGCCAGTGCTGATTTATATTCAGATGCCATTGATTAATACTAATTGGCCAGTTTTAGTAAAGTTTATAGTAAGCGTGGTGGTTACATTGCTTATAGGTCAAATAAGTTATTTATTATTAGTTAAAAATATGTGGCTGGGCGCACTACTTAACGGTAGGCAAACCAAGAGAAAGGTAATACAGTCAGCTTAAATGTCGTTACTTGGTAATGACTTAAAAGCAGCACTACATAAAGGAATACTATTATGCATGCAATAACAATCAAATCGACCATCGCCACGATTCAACAAGGGGCGGTTAAAGCAGACGGCAAATTTTGGCTAACCAACACCGATATTCATTTTGCGCCGTTGAATGCACAATTTGGGTTAGGGCCTTATATGTTTGCACGGTGTGAAATTGTAAAAGTGAGTAAGTGCTCTGGTAAAGTTTCGGGTATTTTGCCTTATACACATGATGCAATTGAAATCGTATTAAAAGATGGTAATAAATATCAATTCATTGTCTCGAATCCAATTGAATGGATTAAATTAATTAACCAATAGTTTAAAGCACAAACGCTGGTAGCCCACAAAAATAACTATTGTTTTAATGTACCTAATAATGCACGATAAAATATATCACTATTTTATTGTGTATATAGTAAGCACATGGATTTAATAAAAACGCTTTTGATTGACTGCTTCTCGCTCACTAGGGACTGTTAGATAAAATCAAAATCCTCTTTTCAAACTGAGATGTGGGCTACTACAAATATGTTATTAAATTTTTATGTAAGAGGAATTGGTAAAAAACAATCACCGGATAAGCTGTTAAAGTTTATTGGCATATAGCATCCGATTTATTTCAGTCATTTAAATACCCACATCCATGTGGGTATTGAAATTACTAAAATATAATAGTTGGTTTTTAAAGGTAGCTTTGATTTTCGTTTTATATAACGCGGCCTAAATAATGTTTTCTTTATCTAAATTAACTTAATTAGAAAAAATATTATCGAGATCTTCGTCAATATAAACATCCGTTAATCCATTATCTTCTACAGCAGATTTAAACTTATCTGTACAATACAAACGAGAACCACCTGTAAATTTACTCTTAAAAACAGGCTTGTTTTTTACATCATCATTTATGAAAGCAATTTTGATATAATCTAAAGGATAACCATCTAAATATTCGCGTTCACATTTTGCTTCATCTTCTAGTCCAAATGTACGCAAGTTAAAGATTACAATAGGTTCACCATCAGCTTTTGTTTCAATAAACTCACCTAAAGGCGCTAATAAATCTTTTAAAGCTTCATAAGCATTCATCCGAAGAGCGATAAACCCATCTATGATACTTATATCGTAGTTATCTTTTAGATAATCAGGTAAAAAAGGCAACTCATAACCTTAAGGCCATTACGCTAATAAAGAGTCGTTATTCATATGGATATCAAGTAGAAACATGCAAGCATCTTGATTAGATGGCAACATTGGTTGTATTTTTTCCGCGAATGAAAGTATGTCCCACTCAACCATGTCGTAAGAATTAGTAACGGGCTTTAACGAAAACAACTTCATGATTTACTATCCCAATTAGCATTTTTACGCAGCATAACACTGGCTGGCATCTTATGATTTTTTATTTTCACGCCACGTAATGTATTTATAAAATTGAGCTTATAGATTTTGTTTCTTGAATTAGTAAGCGCCATTCTATTAAGCAATTTTTAAAAGGTATTCAAAGAGGGAACCGTGCCTTAAAATGTTTGATTTGTAGCAAAAACCATAATATTTAACATAAATTTCTATGAAATTTATACTTTCAGTATTTGTATAAGAAATAAAACGCTGTCGGTTGGCTTTACTTTATAAAAACATTAATTGAAAAAAGTTATTCTGATACAAGATTTAAGTAAAACTCACTTAAAATACATGGATTAATATTTGAAGAATTATAAGCACCCAAATGTTGTTTGAAGCATAAGTTGACATAGGCACATTAGATTTCATTGAGCTACAAGTGAAGTGTAACTTGGCATAATATTGAAGCATATAATGGCATAAAGTTACCAATTACAGGCTTTATGAAGCCAACTAAATAAAAATACTACCAAGTTTAGTTTACTGCTATGTGCCATGAGCAGTCATTCATGATTAACTCGTTTCTGCCCCATTCCCACTTAGAATGTTCGCTCATTATCTGTTCATGTGGTGTTGTCATACCTGGCTTCATCCAAAAAATGTGGAAGCGTTACACTTATCAGGGTCAATACCTTAACCAAAGGAGTGAAATACCTAGAAATGAAAAATGACCAGTCAAGCAAATCTGGTCATTGTAATTAGTCTGGGGTTCGTAGTGTTTTGATGTTAGTCAACTAGCTTCGGAACATCGCCGCTGAGGTCGATCCAAGGGTTAGTACCTAGGGTCTCAGTACCTTGCACACTTGGTTCTTCGTAACGCATCTCAAAGTTTTTAGGACCGTGTGCATATGCAACAACCAAACCATAAGGTGCATCTAAGAAACCTCCGTGAGGGCCTAGTCCAGGGTAACTAATTCTCCATGCATCACCATCCGTTGATACATAGCCCAGAGTTAGTTTACCTACTACATTATTCGCTAGCGCGAAAAACCATGTCCACTCCCCACCTGACACTATAGTCATCACTTCATCAATACCCTGGCCATTGTCTGAACTATTGACATGCAATTTGCCAAATTTCTCCTGTAAATAGTGCATAACTTCTGGAGTCATTGCTTTCATATCATAAACCTTTGGATATGGAGCAACGCCAACTTCAGATGTCGACAAGAAGCCGCCTCTGTGTACCTCTGGTACTCGGCCAGCTTTCTTGATTTGATCCAATAAGTCACCGCGATGCATAGAAAAGAGTGAGATTAGTTTCTCGGTTTCTTTCTTTGTAATAGCTCTTTTTTTGGATATTTCGAGGATAGGCTTAGCCTCTTCAGGTAGGGGAACCCTACTAACTCGTACTCCAACAGTTTTGAGCACTTTGTTTACTTTTTCAACTCCTCGCGTCGGCACTCGACCATCACTGTAAGACAAGGTAAGTTGGCCCTCTGTTGATATCGTTTTCGCTACGCTTTGTGCGACCGGCATAGTGGCAATCGCGCTCACTAAGACTAAGTTAATTAATTTTTTCATTATTCGCTCTCCTGACGGATTATAGGACGGTGAGTTGTGTTTTCAGGCCTAAGTGTAGGAGTTGTGCTAAATCAAATAAACAGCACTCAGGTAAACTAATTGTTTACCAACAGTGAATTAATGACATTTAGATAGATTAATTCTGAGTAATTCACTATGAATTGTTTACTCTTGGTAAATAGTTAAATTACTAAATGGATGTTTAATTAGTAAAGACGGCTGTTAGGGTTAAGTTTATGGTACTTAACCATTAGTAGAGAACTTCCCCTCTCCTTAAATAGATGGTCTCGATGTGAAAAATATTAAATATCACCTTTTGTCCTTATTAGTGACAGCACTGGTTGCAGGATCTTTTTTATCTTCAGAAAAACTATCCGGTGTAATCAATCCATTCTCCTTAACGTTATTGAGGTTCCTGCTTTCAGCGCTGGTATTACTTCCTTTTATTCTAACAAAGAAACGTTTTCTCAAAATAGCGAAAAATGTTTTTCCTAGAAGTCTTATCATGAGCCTTTTCTTTGCAATCTTCTTTATATGTATGTTCATGGCATTGGAGACAACCACGGCATTAAACACAGGAACATTGTATACATTAGTGCCATTTATTACTGCCATTGTCAGTGTTTTCCTCTTTAAGGAAAAATTATCAATTCCGATGCTTGGCGTTTATTTGCTAGGGGCTATAGGTACATGCTGGGTGATTGTGCAAGGAAACTTAGAGACATTATTGAGACTGAACCTCAATAAGGGAGACATCTTATTTTTGCTCGGCTGTATCTCTATGGTGTGCTTCTCTGTCTCGATGAAAGTTTTTCATCGTGGAGAAGAAACCATTGTTACCGTATTTTGTACTCTGTTGGGAGGTGCCTTCTGGATGATGCTAGCATTGTTTGTATTCCATCAACCACTAGACTGGTTTGCCTTAAATGCCGAGCTTGCCCTGCACATGCTATACCTCGCTTTGTTTGCGACTTTGGTCTCAACCTTTATCATCCACAAAACTACTATTGTACTGGGGCCTGCAAAAGTGATGGCCTATATTTATCTAAGTCCTGTATTTGTTGCGTTTATCATGTTTTTATTTCAGGGAAAAAGTATACCTACAGCGGTATATCCGGGTATTGCATTATCCATCTTTTCTACAGTGATATTACAGCTGGCGAATAGTAACGCCAAGTGAAACTAAGTCTGTTGAAAAACCTGGCCACCTTCTCGCAAAGGTGGCGTTTTCATGTTTAAGTAAGCAATTGGATAGGAGATTATGAAGGTTAATGTTGTTTTCTTTCGAAGTGTTTGACGACAAAATCAATAAAAGCCCTGACTTTTTGAGACTGCTCTTTATGGAAAGGGTAAACAACATACAGTGAATGATCTTCCACTTGCCACATCGGTAAAATCTCAACTAATTCTCCAGATTCTAACTCATCATTAACGAATAAATCAGGCAGTAACAAAATACCATGGCCTGCGCACGCTGTTTGCTTGAGTGCTAACCCGTTATTTACCACGTAAGAGTTAGGTGGAAGTTCGATCTCTTTGACTTCATCCTCATTTCTGAATAGCCAGCGTCTTGCTGATGAAGAGAAACTGTATATGAGGCATTTATGGTGAGCGAGATCTTCAGGCTTGAGGACCTTACTGCACTTTGAAAGGTACTCCGGAGAAGCACAAAGCACTCTTCTCATATTGATAAGCTTTCGGGATCTCAGGCTGGAGTTACTTAGTTCGCCCCCACCCCTAATTGCAATATCAATTCCTTGTTCAATTAGATCGATATATTGGTCGCTCATGACAATTTCAACAGATAACTCGGGATGTTGATGCATGAATTCACAAACGATGGGGTTAATTTCTAAAAGGCCTAAGGACATAGGAACACTTATTTTCAGTGAGCCTTTTAAGATATCAGAGGACTCCATAACGGATAAATCAGCATGTTTCAAATCATCTAATATGTTGCAAACTTGTCTATAATAAAGTTGTCCATTATCAGTAATATGCATGTTGCGAGTAGTACGGTTGATCAACGGACTTTTAAGATAGTCCTCCAGCTCATTAATATTCTTACTAATAGCGGCTTTTGATAGGCTTAAATCTTCTGCTGCCGCTTTGAAGCTTCCTAGTTCCACAACCCTTCTGTAAACGGTTAGAGCCCTTATTTTATCCACGACAACCTCATTTAACTCTCTATTGTTTACCATTGGTAAACTATTTTGTTACTAATATATAGTTTATTCATCATAAGTGGTCAATTAATATTTATTGTAATCGCCAACGCAAGAGGTTGGTCTCAAATATTAGATAGGATGAAATCATGAAAAAAGTACTCGCATTTTCGGGAAGTAATCATAGCCAATCAATTCATAATACTCTGATTCGCGCGTTAGCAGCTTGTGCTGCTCGAACAGAAGTGACTATTTTGGATTTGACTGATTTTGATTTACCAATGTATAGCATTGATGTGGAGTCAAAGGGTATCCCTACTGATGCAATAAGGCTGAGACAAGTACTAGTTGAGCACGATGCTTTGATTATCGCCTCACCGGAACACAACGGATCTATGCCTGCATTCTTAAAAAATGTGATTGACTGGCTTTCACGTGTTGCTGAACCAAGTAAGCCCTTTTTTGGTAGCGATAAGAAGCCCGTTCTTTTAGTCAGTACCTCTCCTGGACCAAATGGTGGTGCAACCAATCTCAAAACGATGGCAGAGTTAATGCCATGGTGGGGGGGTGATGTTAAAGGTTCATATAGTTTAGGGAGTTATCAAGAGAAAAGTCATGAGGGTGAGTTTGACCAGAAAACAAAAATAGAGCTGAAAGCTCTGATGTCTTCCTTTGAATATTCACTGTAGGAGTATAAATATGAAAGTAGATATTGGAATAAATGAACAGGATCGAGTTGTGATTGTAGAAGCGCTTAAACGCCTTCTAGCAGACTCATACACCTTATATTTGCAAACACATAATTTTCATTGGAATGTTACTGGCCCCCAATTTCGCGAGCTACACCTTATGTTTGAAGAACAATACAACGCATTGGCAATCGCCGTCGATGATATTGCTGAGCGAATCCGAACACTGGATGAAGTTGCGCCTGGGACTTACAAAGCGTTCGCTAAACTGAGTTCAATTGCTGAAGTCGATGGCGTGCCTGCGGCGACGGGAATGGTATCTATTCTTATTCGTTCTCATGAAAAAGTAGTTAAGACTTGCAGAGACGTGCTGAGATTGGCTCAAGATGGGGATGATGAATCTTCTGCATCATTGGTCTCTGATCGAATGCGAGAGCATGAAAAAGCGGCATGGATGTTACGTTCAATGTTGTGAGTCAAATTTATCACTGTATACCTCAACAATGTAACGTTGAGTAAAAGTTCACGTTACATTAGTCTCTGTTTCAAGTACTTAGGAGTAACGAATGGCTGTATTAGAAAAAGGGATATGGTATCCCAATAAAGAAGCAAATAACTTGTCTAATGAGGACAGCTTCGAACTGCCGAAAGCCGCTGAGCAAGGGCGATATCACTTGTATATGTCGTTTGCTTGCCCTTTTGCTCATAGACCTTATCTAGTGATCAACTATTTGGGGTTGAATAATGCAATCACTGTTTCTTCTGTTGCAGCAAAACGATATTCCGACGGATGGTTATTTGACGACTTCAACGCGGATCCTTTGTATAGTTCTCAAAATCTGGTAGAACTTTACCAACGAGCAAATCCAAATTACACAGGAAGAGTGACAGTACCTGTACTTTGGGATAAACAAGAGCATACCATTGTAGGTAATGACTCCTCTTCGATAGCGATGGAGTTAGCTACCAAATGGTTACCTTTAGCTAAGAACAAAGTTGAATTGGTTCCAAATAGTCTGCGAGAAGAAATAGAGAAGCTCAACGAGTGGTTGCATCTTAATGTGAATCGAAAAGTCTACCACGTTGGTTTTGCCACAGTTCAAGCAGAATATGACCAAGCCAGTGACACCTTGTTTGATGCTATGGGGAAGCTTGACAGGAGACTAAATCAAACTTGTTATCTAAATGGTTCGAATATTACTCTATCGGATCTATTTTTATTGCCAACACTTGTCAGGTTTGAAGCGGTTTATGAAGTTCATTTTAAGGCTAATAAAGAGCCGCTAAAAAATTTCGAGAACTTATACCGCTATATGTTGGATTTACTCAGTGAAGAGAGCATCAGAAAAACGATTGATATCGAATACATGAAGCAGCATTACTACTTCTCGCACAAGCACATTAACCCACATGGAATCGTTCCAGCAGGGCCTGACATCAGTTGGTGAACCAGTAATATTTTCAACCTTGGAGAAAAGTAATGAGCAAAAAGATTAGAGTCGATTTTTTTCACGATGTCATTTGTGGGTGGTGTTATGTTTTGTCAGCTAGACTACGCCAACTTGCAGAAGAGTTTAATTTAGATATCCATCATCATGCATTTGCTTTGTCAGCCACACGGGAAGAAATGATTGGCAAGTTTGGTTCAATGAAGCAAGCAAAGCAAATCATTTTGGGGCACTGGGAGCAATGTGCGCGTGCCGACGATAACAAGCGCGTTAACGTCGAAGGGATGCGTCAGCAGAAGTTTGAATACCCATTTTCAACGCCAGGTTTGGTGGCATGTAAGGCCGCCGAACAACAGGGAGGAGCCAGTGCTTACTGGAACTATTTTGATGCTGTAACACATGCACATATGAGTGAAAACAGAAATATCGGTGATTTGGACGAGCTTATAGAAACTGCCGGTGAGGTTGGGCTAGATAAACCTCGTTTTCTTGATGACTTTGCTTCTTCTGAACGACAAACTGAGATACAACGCGATAGGAAGTTAGCTCAAGAATATGGCATTACTTCTACGCCAACGCTGATTATCAATAAAAGGTGGGTTGTTCCGGGGGCTCTCGATATCAATGCACTACGTGAAACACTAAAAGAGATAGCAACCAAGGTTTGACTTCCACTGAAAGTCTTGTTAGCTATTTACACTGCTTTTTTGCCAGCTGGATTGCTGGCTCTTTTATTTTCGCATGAATTATCCTGATCCATGCCACCCACACTAGAAAAAGGCCCGAGGTCACTTCTGTCCAAAAAACAAGTTTACTCGACAGTTTGCTTTTCGCTAATAGCCGAACTTCGCAAATTTCTAGAATTAAGTTATGGTTAGATAATAACAGCTCTTATATTTTGGGAGTTTAATATGGCTAAAACAATAAAAACTAGCAGCACCATTGATAAATCGGAGAGTTTCGATTATGAAAATGTAAAAGCTGCATTAGATGGTCGGCTGTCCGTAGATGATCTTAGAGCAGCTGAACAAGGTGTATTTATGAATAATTTTGACGAAGCTATAAACTCTAATTTAGAACAGGATTTTTCTAAGCATTTTGAAAAACTGAGCAGTAACGAAAAACTTTATGGCTTAGATGATAAGGATAAAATTATCTGTGAAACAAGAAATAGATCAAGTATGAATAAACACAAATAGCTCATACCTTAATTAAAGTTGAATAAAAAGACCCCAGCGTTTGCTGGGGTCTTTTTATTTAGCCTCTGCCTTTTCGGCAGTTAAAAGTCACAAGTTGTGCTTGTTTACTTCCTGGCCTAATTTCAGCTGCCTATTCGGCAGAAGATACACGTGTAGGAACTACACGACTATTTTCTAAATTTTCAGCTGCCTACTCGGCAGTTCACAAAAAGGCTCACAACTTCCCGCTTTGCTGTACATTTTCAGCTACCTACTCGGCAGCTCACTATAAAAAGTAGTTTAAATTTTTATAAATAACAAACTGTTAAGTGATTTTTATATTTTTACACTTTACTTTTACCTAATCGTATAACTTATTAAAAGCATTATTAATATTCGATTGCTACTTTTTAAAAGGTATTCAATGAAGGAACCGTGCCTTGAAATGTTTGATTTGTAGCAAAAACCATCATTATTAACATTAATTTCTATGAAATTTATACTTTCAGTATTTGTATAAGAAATAAAACGCTGTCGGTTGGCTTTACTTTATAAAAACATTAAGTGAAAAGAGTTATTCTGATACAAAATTTAAGTAAAACTCACTTAAAATACATGGATTAATATTTGAAGAATTATAAGCACCCAAATGAGGAGTTTGGGTGGCAGTCTTACCAGCCACATCTCGGCACACACGTCACAAACTGTGGCTGCTCCCTTCCGGGCCTGACCAGGTTCGCCTGCTAGTGTTGCGAGAGGACCAATAAGACTACCATTGAGGGCCTTGGTTGGCGCGATTGAGATTATCTCTACTTTTGCTCTGTTATTCAAGGGATAATCAAAAAAGAAAGTGCGATTGCATACTTCATATACAATCGCAGTCTATTTGGGTGTTAAAGCGATTATTAATTGCTCTCTAACTCAGCTTTTATGTTACGTAGTGCCGCTTTTACTTTTTTCATGTTCTCTGGGCCCATGCGTAAAAGTTGCTTTTGCGCAGCGGGTAATTGCTCCCATTCTGAAAACGCATACTGATAGGTCACTGAATCACGCAATAATGGTAAGCTACCTTTTGGCTCAGGAGTATCAAGTAACAGGTCAATGGCATCTTCAAGTGTTTGAGTAAACTCATCATCACCATAACCAATCTCAGTGTATGCGCTGTTGATCAGCGGTTTATACTCTTCGTATAAACGCACAGTTTGAGCTGCACTCATACTTGTGAGTATTTTTACATACGGGGTATAGCGTTCATAGCTATTAGGGTCAATTGTTAAAATATCCCCTTCGTTTACGCTAAAACCCTCTTCTAATTTTGCAACTGGGGTATGCTTGGTAGCCACTTTGCCTTTTGCTAAATTATCAATAAATACCACGCCACGACGAATAACATCATCATTTAACACTAAGCTCATCGCTACATCCCCCAAATATTCATCTAATTTTGCGATGACTACAGGATCGCTGTCGTTTAACGCTGGTAAAGGCACAACTTCAGCTTCAGGCTCAACTTCTGGGCGCTGAGCTGGAACGGCTAATTCGGCAGGTTTTTCAGGCTTAACAGAGGGCGCACCTACCACAGGGTCGTTCTCAGGTTTTAGCTCCATAATAGGTTGTTCTTTTACTGGTTCTTCAACCTGCATAACTGTTTTTGGAGCTTCACTTGGTTTTAATAAAGCAAACGCAGCGGCAATAATGATGATTAATAAAATAACCCCAGCAAAGATAAGGTTGTTATTCGGCGGACGTTTTTGAACGTCTGATCCTGATGGTTTATCTGACATACGAACTCCATAAATATAAAAATGCGATACTGTTTAGAGTACTCTAAACAGGTTTAATTCATAACTTACACTAATATTTATTAATGTAGCTAATGTATCCTTTGATTCTTCTAGCTTAAAGACTTACAGTGAATAAATAAAGTAAAGACAGTGAACAGTTTAAATACGTAATATGAAAATTAAGCAAGTCGATCCTAGTAAACCAAAAGTGGCTTTATTACTTACCGGTGGTGGTGCCCGAGCGGCTTACCAAGTGGGCGTGTTAAAAGCATTAGCGCAAAGTATGCCCAGAACTGCCCCACTGCCCTTTAGAGTGATAAATGGAACCTCTGCTGGCGCAATTAATTCTGCGGCGTTAGCGTGTTACGCTTCATGTATGCATTTAGCCGTTAGAAAGCTAGAAACAGTATGGAAAAACTTTTCCACCTCTATGGTATACAAAAGTGACTTTCTGAGTGTATTTGGCCATATTACTCGTAATATTTTAACTAGTTTTCAGTCTGAGCATATAAACCATCCACCAGCGAGTTTGTTAAATAATCGGCCACTTAGAAAACTATTAAACGATATTCTTGATTTACATCGAATTGAACGTAACTTACATCGTGACTATTTAGAGGCGCTGTCGATTACAGCATCTAGTTATACTACTGGTGATTCTGTTGCTTTTTTTCAGTCAAATACACAGCATTCTTGGCAACGAGCAAAGCGCGAGGGTCGCGCTACGCGTATCAATGTTGAGCATTTAATGGCCTCTAGTGCTATTCCTATGGTGTTCCCTAGTGTAAATATTTATAACCACTATTTTGGTGATGGTTCAATACATCAACTTTCACCTTTAAGCCCGTCTATTCACTTAGGGGCAAACAAAATATTTATTATTGGTGTTGAGCAACCCAAGGAACCTCATCCTCCAGGTTACTCTGCGCATTTTCCAGGGCTTTCTGCGGTAGCAGGTCACTTACTCGACAGTGTATTTACCGACACCATGCAGTCTGATTTAGAACGCTTAGATAGAGTAAACCGTACACTGGGGTTATTACCAAATAAGCAAAAGCATCAAGAGTTAAAACAAATAGACAGCTTTATCATTAACCCCTCGCAAAACTTTAATGCAATTGCAGCGCAATACTATGACGATATGCCTTGGGCAATTAAAGTGTTACTGCGTATGATAGGTGTAAAAAAACGCTCTCAGTCGAGTTTAACCAGTTATTTATTATTTGAAAAACGCTACACCCAGCACTTAATTCAAATTGGATACGAAGATGGTATGAAGCAACTGCCCGAGATGAGAAAGTTTTTAGAGCTAGACTAAGAAGCCACTCTTACTCAATGCCATCAAGTAAGTAATGCTCAACATGCTCTACTCGCCTAGGTTTACCTTGCAATACTAAAATATCATTTGCGTATAATATGGTATGCTCCTGTGGCATCTCTATCTCCTCGCCTTCACGTCGAAGCGCCTTAATTAGCACCTTTCTTTTAGCTAAATTAAGCTCACTAATAGCCTTGTTTACCGCAAATGCTTTATCCGGCAAGGCAATGACATGTAAGTACTCTAAGCGTTCGGGCAAATTGGTATCGCTTTCGATGTTTTCGCCTGCAAAAAAGCTTTGTAATAGCTTATAGCGGTTACGCCTCTCACTACTAACGCGGCGAATTATTCGGCTCATTGGTACACCCGACATAGACAACACATGTGAGACCAGCATTAAGCTTGCCTCTAATGCCTCAGGAACAACCTCAGTGACGCCTAAATCTTTTAAACGCTCTAGTTGGCTGTCATCACGGGTTCTTATGAGTATTTTTACCCTAGGAGCAACCTGCTTTATAGCATCAATCACTATTTGAGTTTGTTGAAATTCCGTAAAAGTAATAATCACTAAACGTGCTCGCTCTATCCCTGCACACTTTAAAATATCTTTTTGCTCAACGTGACCAAACAATAATGGTTCACCCGCCGCTTTTCCTTCTTGTACTAATATGGGGTCGCTTTCAATGGCCACATAATCAATAGCCTCTGGCGATAAAAAGCGGGCAATAGTTTGCCCTACCCGAGAAAATCCACATATAACTACATGATTATTATAAAGCGTACTGCTTTGTGGCTCATCTTCATAGGCAAACTTAGCGCGTTCTAACATACCCAGTCGCTTTAAAATAAAGGGAGTTTTATCGATTAAATACGGGGTGAGTGCCATAGAAATTACACCCATGGCAATTAAAAATGATACTTGCTCCGCACTCAGTAAGTCATGCTGTGCTGCAAGTGCGATTAACACAAAACCAAACTCTCCCATTTGCCATAACATAATAGCGCAGGCTAATGCGTCCTGTTTTCGCTCTCCCATAAATAAAGACGACACGGTTACTACGGCGATTTTTAAGATTAGAATTCCTAGTAAGGCAACAACAATAATCCCTGCATGATTAACAACAAAGCTGATATCTAGCTGCATACCTACGGTGACAAAAAATAAACCCATTAAAATATCACGAAACGGGCGAATATCCGCTTCTAGCTGATGGCGGTAATGGCTTTCACCAAGCATCATACCCGCTAAAAATGCCCCTAATGCCATTGATAAGCCAAATGAATAAGTAAGTAAACCCGCAAACAAAGCAACTAATAGAGTCGTTAACACAAATAGTTCATCACTTTTTGCTAATGCCACTTCATTAAAAACTTTAGGTAAAACCCATTTTCCAATAGCCCATAACAAAAGGCATACAAACGCCCCTTTAGAAAGTGCAAACAATAATGCCCAGCCAATATCATTAGAATCACTGCTGGCAAATAATGGTAAAATAATCAGTAATGGTACAACGGCAATGTCTTGAAATAGTAAAACGCCGATTGCTAATTGCCCTCGGCGTTTATTTAAATCGCCGCTCTCTTTTAATAATTTAGCAACTACCGCAGTAGAGGAAAGCATAATAATAATGCCCATGGTAAAACTGGTTAATAAATTAAAATTTAATAAGTACAGAATCACAATCAGCAAAATACTACTAACAAATACTTGCAACGACCCTAAACCAAATACAATGTTACGCATTGCCATTAGGTGCGATACTGAAAACTCCAAACCTAAGCTAAATAGCAAAAATACAATACCTAGCTCTGCAATAAAGTCTATTTCATGGCTTTGTGTCATCCAGCCGACACCATGACCACCCGCGAATAAACCCACAGCCAAGTATGCCAATACAGGGGGAAGCCCTATGCGCTTAAATATCCATACAAATAAAACCGCAGCGACTAAAAGTCCAAAAATCTGAGCATTAATACTTTGCAACGCAAACCTTAAAACAATCTATGGAGTGTGACTTAACTATAGCAACCGCATAACTTTCAGCCAGAATAAAAATATGGCACGCAATCTGCTTATTTATAAAAAGTAATACTATAGGGGGAATAAATAGTGGAAAACGTTCATATTTTGACACAACGTATCTCTGGACGCGGTGAATTTTTGCCGTTCTCAGCGGAGCAATACAATAGCAATACACCAACAGCACTACATGAGCTGGCGGCCAAACTGCAAACTAGCCTAGTGCTGGAAGATATTTTAGGTACATTTGCAAGCTTTGCAAAACAACTGCTTAATTTTTCTGGGGTGCACTTTCAATCAGCTCATATTGATGTAAAAACACCTAATAGTGATGTTGAAAACCCAGCCTACTCATTTGATCTAAAAGTGGAAAATGAGCATTTAGGCACACTCACTTATTACACCAAATATCCGCTTAGTGCGGCTATTGAAAAAAAGCTGCAGCACTTTCACAGCGTATTAATATATCCACTGCGAAATGCAATAATGTACAGCCGTGTATTAAAGCTAGCAACTAAAGACTCTTTAACGGGGTTAAACAACCGTAGTCAATTTAATGACATGTTACAACAAAAGCTTGAAAGTCATAGACGTAACGGCCATCCATTTAGTTTAATGCTGCTTGATTTAGATAATTTTAAACAAGTAAATGATAACTATGGTCATAAAATTGGCGATGACGTTTTAATAGAATTTGCCACAGTTTTATCTAGTAGTATTAGAGGCACAGATTCGGTATTTCGTTTTGGCGGCGATGAGTTTTCAATACTAATTGAGGACCCCGCTTTTACCACCAATAAAGTGATTGCTGAACGTATTATGCGTTTAGTAAGAAACTCACCGATTATGTCTAAATACAATGTAACAACCAGTATTGGTTTTACCCTAACTAACAGTGATGATTGCCAAAATGAGATATTTTCTCGTGCGGATAAGGGCTTATATAAAGCAAAGGCATCTGGGCGAAACTGCGCAAAAGCTTACTAAGCAATAAAAGAGCAAAATATTAGAAAAGCTCAGCCTCCCCCGCTGGGCTTTTTTACGCTACTTTTTTAATATAAAGTATTTGTAAATTAGTAGCATGACGCAAAAGCCAAAAAAGAAGCCACTGAGTAAATTAAGTAGTGCGGCAATTGTTGCAAGCGGTGTAAAAAGCACCAACAGTAAAGGCGTACTCACTCCTAAAATGAAAAACACGCCCCCTTTACCCAACCAGTAGGCAAGTAAAATGGCGGCACATACCATGCCACCCAATACAGCGTAGCCGAGGGTAGTAATACTAAGGGTTAAAAATACATTCGCTAAAACCGCAATCAATAGCGTAATTAATATGCCAATGGGTGCCTTATTGATAAGCGACAGCCCAACATGAGCTTGTTGACTCATAATTTATACTCCCAAATTACACCATGTTCATCTTTATGGTTATCACTAACAAAATAACCAACCACTTGCACTAGCTCATCGTTGTAAAAAATTAATGGAATATCAGCACGTAGCCAAGGCGCTACCTTTGCATCTTTAAACCAATGTTTAAGCGTATTACTACCTGGTTTTTTGAGTGGTTTAATACGCGCACTATTGCAGTTAAAGCGCACACTAACTTGTTCATCCGTTTTAGGGGCTCGTATACCCACTCCTTGCTGACATGATAATTTTTTTCCGTCACTCAAAACCAGCTCATTACTTATTACCTGCTCAATATTAACGGCTAATGGCTTTGGTTGCACAAAATAAAGTAAACCTTGATGGCGACGTATTTGCCCATCACTTAGCTCAATTTTTATTTGTGCATCAGCTTGTGCATGAATGGCTTGGCTCATTATTTGTGTTAATTGCTTTTGTGAGGGCATAGTGTGGCTAAATAATGCCAGCCACGCGCGTAATACATTAGCAATGCGAATAGCGCTGTAATGAGCCATATTTTGTATATTAAGCGCCTGATGTTGGTTAAGACACTGTGCGAGATCTTGCTGGGTATATTCATCAAGCAGTGCTTGCTGCTGCTGTAATAATTCAATACTTCGTGCTGTACACTGCTCAAACCCAGTAAAACGCTCTGCCAACTTAGGCACTATTTGCTGGCGCAAAAAATTACGATCAAAGCGTTCATTGGCGTTGGATTCATCGGTAATATGGCTAATATTAAATTGCTGGGCAAACGCTTCTATCTCGCTGCGTTTTACCGCCAATAATGGCCTATAGCACTCACGGCCACTTTCAAGCACGCGAGTTTGCTGCATAGCGCCGAGCCCTTTTAAGCCTGAGCCGCGCTTTAAACGAAGTAAAAATGTCTCTACTTGGTCGTTTAAATGCTGGCCTAACAAAATGACACTATCATTTGGGCTATATTCATCAAGCGCTTGATAACGAGCTTCGCGAGCCTGCGCTTCAATACTGATGCGCGATTGCTGCTTAATTATGACGTGTGCCGCTTTAAAATAAATTGAAAGTTGCTCACAACGTGCTTGGCAAAATTGCTGCCAGTGATGGGAGTTATCACTTAAGCCATGATTTACATAAATTGCACTTAAATTTAATTGTGGCCACTGCTCTTTTAACCCATGCATTATCTGCAACAACACCACCGAATCTACGCCACCAGATAAGGCCACAGTAAATGTGAATTGCCCGTTTTCTATATAGTGATTAAGGGCTTTTTGTACCTGCAGATAAATTTGTGATGTGTTCATTATTATAACCAATGAGTGAATTGCTAATAACCCCAATAAGAAAGGCTCTACGTTACGTTATTTTAAAACAAAAAAAGCCGCATAGGCGGCTTTTTTCTATATTTAGCTACATTTAGCTACATTTAGCTATGTTTAGCAATAACCAAACGACATTAAACGCTTGTAACGTTGGTCAAGCATTTCTTCAAGCGATAACGCTTGTAAATCTGCTAAATCGCGCTTAAGGCGAACTTTTAAATTGCGTGCCATGGCATCATAATTACGGTGTGCACCACCTAGCGGCTCATCAACTAGGTTGTTGATTAAATCTAGCTCTTTAACACGCTCGGCTGTTACACCCATTGCTTCTGCTGCAAGTGGCGCTTTATCAGCACTTTTCCATAAAATAGAGGCACAGCCTTCTGGTGAAATAACTGAGTAAGTGCTGTATTGCAGCATGTTTACTCTGTCGCCTACACCAATCGCTAATGCACCACCTGAACCACCTTCACCAATAACAGTACAAATTGTAGGTACTTTTAGTGCGGCCATTACTTTTAGGTTACGTGCAATTGCTTCAGACTGACCACGCTCTTCTGCGCCAACACCTGGGTATGCACCTGGGGTGTCGATAAATGTCATGATTGGCATTTTAAAACGCTCAGCCATTTCCATTAAGCGCAATGCTTTACGGTAGCCTTCTGGTTTTGGCATGCCAAAATTACGTTTAATTTTTTCAGCAGTACCACGGCCCTTTTGCTGACCGATCACCATAACAGGTTCACCATCTAAACGAGCAACGCCGCCTAAAATTGCAGGGTCGTTAGCAAACGTACGATCACCCGCAAACTCGTCAAATTCCGTAAAAATACGCTCGATATAATCTCGAGTATAAGGACGCAGCGGATGACGTGCTAGCTGTGATACTTGCCAAGCACCAAGTTCAGAGAAAATTTTCTCCTTCATTTGTGCGCTCTTTTCTTTAAGTTTGCTGACTTCCTCTTCTAATCCAAGGTCTAATTCGCCAGCGCGGCTTACATTTTGTAATTCTTCAATTTTTGCTTCTAATTCTGCGATTGGAAGCTCAAAATCAAGATAATTGAGGCTCATGCTCTAAACTACCTAATTAGTTAAATTCTAGTTCTACATTTTGCGCTGCCATCAGCGATAACTTATGAATTAAGTCGTCACTTGGCGTAACACACCATTCGATCCCTAGGGTTAATTGCACCAACGCATCGGGGCGTTGATAATATACCTTGATCGGACACGTTCCCATTTTGTATGGTTCGAGTACTTTTTGTAATTTATCGAAGAAACCAGCCTCGATCTGCACCATATTCAGCGTCATCTTAATCGCTTTTATACGCTTTTCACGCGCCTGAGCAATGGTGTTTATTTCTCTGGCGGTCATTGTAATACCACCAGAGAAGTTATCAAAGCTGACCTGTCCGGATATCACCAAAATATTATTGATTTGCAACATATCTTGGTACATTTCAAACTGTTCTGGAAACAAGCGTACATCAATTCGGGCGCTTTTGTCATCTAAAGTTATCAAGCCCCAGCGATTTCCTTTTTTATTAATTAAGGTTCTCGCGGCAATCACCAAGCCCGCCCCAGTTGAGACTACATCACGGTTAGTGGGCTGCAAATCAATGAGTCGGCCACTAGTATAATGGCCAAGCTCTCGTCGATACTGGTTTATAGGATGGCCAGTTAAATAAAGGCCTAAGGTATCTTTTTCACCATCAAGCCACTGATTATCTGTAAGTGGTGTGGCTTTAAAAAACGCTTGTTCTACTTCGTCAGGCTCTGTGGCCAGTAAACCAAACAAGTCACTTTGCCCTAACAGCTCAGCTTTGTTGTGTTGATCGGCTGCGCGCATTGCATCTTTTAAACTTGCCAGCAGCGTTGCTCGCCCAGGTTGGCTTTTTTCTGGTCCTAGCTGATCTAATGCACCTGCATAAATTAATTTTTCGGTGACACGTTTATTTAAGCGCTTTAAATCAACACGCGCACAAAAATCAAATAAATCCTTAAATGGGCCGCCTTTCGCTCGCGCTTCTAATATGGCATCAACGGGGGCTTCACCCACGCCTTTAATTGCTCCTATACCGTAAACAACTTCACCTTGAAGATTAACAGTAAACTTGTATTCACCGGCGTTTACATCGGGCGGTAACAAAGTGAGTTTCATGTTTTCACACTCATCCACCAGCGTTACTATTTTGTCGGTGTTATCCATATCGGCCGACATTACCGCAGCCATAAACTCGGCCGGATAATGGGTTTTCATCCACAGCGTTTGATACGATACCAATGCATAAGCTGCTGAGTGAGATTTGTTAAAACCATAACCCGCGAACTTTTCAACCAAGTCGAATATTTTTATCGCAAGCTCGCCATCTATTCCATTATTACGCGCGCCCTCTTCAAAGGTTGAGCGCTGTTTTGCCATTTCTTCGGGCTTTTTCTTACCCATGGCACGACGTAACATATCGGCGCCGCCTAGTGTATAACCGGCCAGCACCTGCGCTATTTGCATAACTTGTTCTTGATACAAAATAATGCCGTAAGTCGGCTCAAGAATCGGCTTTAAACTTTCGTGTTGATATTGCGCATCGGGGTATGAAATCTCTTCTCTGCCGAGCTTTCGGTCGATGAAGTTATCTACCATGCCTGATTGCAGTGGACCTGGACGGAACAAAGCAACAAGGGCTATCATATCTTCGAAGCAATCGGGCTTTAATCGGCGAACTAGGTCTTTCATGCCGCGTGATTCTAGCTGGAATACGGCGGTGGTTTCAGCGCGCAGCAGTAGTTCTATACTTTTTTTATCATCCAGTGGAATGGTGTTGATATCAACCGGCTGTTTGCCTTCACGCTTTAAGCGTTCATTGGTCATATCCACTGCCCACTGCAAGATGGTCAGCGTACGTAAGCCTAAAAAGTCAAACTTAACCAAACCGGCGGTTTCTACATCGTTTTTATCAAACTGAGTAACCGGAAACTTGCCTTCATCATCACAATAGAGCGCAGCAAAATCGGTAATCGTGGTCGGCGATATTACAACCCCCCCTGCGTGTTTACCGGCATTACGGGTACAACCCTCGAGAATACGACACATGTCGATTAAGTCTTTAACTTCTTCATCGCCGTCGTAGGCTTCTTGCAAACGAGGTTCAACTTCAAACGCTTTGGCCAAGGTCATTCCCGGATCGCCCGGAATAAGCTTAGAAATACGATCAACAAATCCATAAGGATGACCAAGTACCCGGCCTACATCGCGTATAACCGCTTTGGCCGCCATAGTACCAAAGGTAATAATTTGCGATACCGCATCACGGCCATACAAGGCCGATACGTGATCAATTACTTCATCACGTCTATCCATACAAAAATCGACGTCAAAGTCGGGCATAGAAACACGTTCTGGATTCAAGAAGCGCTCGAAGAGTAAATCGAACTCTAGTGGATCAAGGTCGGTAATTTTAAGCGCATAAGCTACTAAGGAGCCCGCACCTGAACCACGCCCTGGACCTACAGGAATATTGTTATCTTTACTCCATTGAATAAATTCCATTACGATCAAGAAGTAGCCTGGGAATCCCATTTGGTTAATTACATCGAGCTCTATCTTTAAACGCTCATCGTATTCGCCGCGTTTTTCTTGGCGTTCTTGTTCATTAGGGAATAAAAACTGCAGTCGTTCTTCAAGTCCGTCTTGTGAGACTTTAACCAAAAACTCATCAATTTTTAGTGAGCCTGTGGGATAATCTGGTAGGAAATACTCACCTAATTGAACGGTTACATTACAGCGCTTTGCGATTTCTACGGTATTTTGTAACGCCTCTGGAATATCACTAAATAGCTCTGCCATTTGCTCTGGCGTTTTTAGGTATTGCTCTTGTGAAAAACGCTTTGGTCGGCGTTTATCATCTAGGGTATAACCATCAAAAATAGCCACCCGAATTTCATGGGCTTCAAAGTTTTCTGGCTTTAAAAAAACCACTTCATTGGTAGCCACTACAGGCAGTTGCTCTGTGGTTGCAAGCTCCACTGCCATATGCAAATAATTTTCTTCTTGAGCACGGTTGGTACGAATAAGCTCAATATAATAATGATCGCTAAAGTGCTGCTTATAAAAGCTTACCACCGACTCAACAATAGCGGGGTTGCCTTTTATTAATGCTTTTCCTAAATCGCCATCTTTAGCACCCGAGAGTATGATGAGCCCCTCTTTTAAATCAACTAACCATTCACGGTCAATCACTGGGCGATGAAACACATGACCACGTTGGTAGGCTTTAGAAATCAATAAAGTAATATTTTTATAGCCAGTGTTATCTTTAGCTAATAACGTTATCCGGCTTGGTTCATCAGGAAACTCAGGACTACGTACCCAAAAATCAGCACCAACAAGTGGCTTGATACCTGCGTTATGCGCTGCGCCATAAAAACGCACTAAACCACAAAAGTTCATTTGATCGGTAATTGCCAGCGCTGGCATTTCAAGCTCTTGTGCTTTAGCGACTATTGGTTTGGTTTTTGCCAAACCATCAACCATCGAAAAGTCTGAGTGCACTCGTAAGTGAACAAAATCAGGAGCTGGCATAATTACTCCTTACCCGAAAGCGCAAGCACACGCTGCACCGGTTTAAAGCTCTTACGATGCTCATCTATAGCGCCGTATTGCTCAAGCGCTGCAAAGTGTGCTTTGGTCGGATACCCCTTATGCCCTGCAAACCCATATTGTGGATAGCGCGCATCAAGTTCAATCATTTCATCATCACGAGCCACTTTTGCTAAAATAGATGCGGCTGATATTTCAGCGACTAAGCTATCACCTTTAACCACCGCTTGGGCGGGCATAGCTAATTTAGGCAGGCGGTTACCATCTACAAACACAAATTCAGGCACGGTGCTAAGTGCTTCCACTGCGCGGCTCATAGCAAGCATAGTGGCTTGTAATATATTTAGCTCATCTATTTCACTGGGGCTACAACGGCCAATGGCGTAACACAGTGCTTTTTCTTTTATTTCAGTGGCTAATAATTGACGTTTTTTATCCGTTAATTTTTTAGAATCGGCCAAGCCTGCGATTGGCTTAGCGGGATTTAAAATAACAGCGGCAGTAACCACGTCGCCCACCAGCGGTCCACGACCCACTTCATCTACACCGGCAATTAGGGTTACATTAGGTCGTTCAATTTGCATTTATTAACTCCGCCACTGCATTTGCAGCTTGTTTACTTGCATCTAATCTAATTTTTTCATGTATGGCTAAAAAGCGGGCTTTTAATTCTTTATTGTCACTATTTAGCATAGGGGTAAGTGCTGCTGTTAAATTAGCGACATTACACTCGCTTTGCAAAAACTCTGGCACTAATTCTTCGTCTGCCAATAAATTAGGTAACGAAAAATATTTAATATTAAAGGTAAATAAGATTTTAAAAATCCAATAACTCATGGGTTTAATTTTATAACCAACCACCATTGGTTTTTTATATAACATGCCCTCAAGCGTTGCCGTACCTGATGCCAGTAATATGGCATCAGCGGCTTGCATGGCTAAATTTGATTGGCCGTCTAGTAAGTTAACATTAAGTGAGGGCGCTGTGGCATTTAAAATAGCAATAAACTGCGCTTTGCGCTTTTCGTTCACCAGTGGCACAACGACTTTAAGCGCTGGGTTCTGTGCTTGCAACTGAGCCGCTGTTTTTATGTAAGTTTCACTTAACAAGCCCACTTCTGAGCCCCGGCTCCCGGGTAATAACGCTAACACCTTGTCATCAGCACTTAAGCCTAATTGGCTGCGGGCTTGGCTATCATCGTGCTCAAGTGCAATGTCGTCGGCTAATGTGTGGCCTACAAAAGTACACGGTACTTGGTGCTTGTCGTAAAATTCTTTTTCAAAAGGTAATAAAGCCAATACTAAGTTAGTGGCTGCACTTATGGTGTGAATGCGTTTTTCACGCCACGCCCATACTGAAGGGCTAACGTATTGCACAGTTTTAATACCCGCATCTTTTAACGGTTTTTCTACACGTAAATTAAAATCGGGCGCGTCAATGCCTATAAACACATCAGGAGGATTATCAATAAAATGCTGCACAAGTTGTTTGCGAATTTTTAGCAAGCGCGGTAAACGGCCAAGGACTTCAACCAACCCCATAACCGACAGTTCATCCATATCAAACAGCGTTTTGCAGCCTTGTGCTTGCATTTTAGGACCTGCAATACCTTCAAAGATTGCATCAGGAAAATGCGCTTTAAGCGCTTTTATGAGCCCTTCACCTAAAATATCGCCCGACAGTTCACCTGCCACAATACCAATTCGTAGTTGTTTTTTATCTTTTTTCATTTGCTATTTTTTCACAAGTAAACCCGGCGTTCATATCGATTAGTTTACCGTGTTTTAAGGCCAGGTTAAACGCTTAAAACGCACCACTTTTTTCTAGCTTACTCTTAATTGATGATTGCGTATTTTATAGACTGATGTAATGTCATAGTATATTAAAGTTTTCTAATATACATATTGACAAAAATTGTACAAACGCCAATAATGATGCAAACTTTCAGAAATTACTGAAAGTTTATTAAAAAACATTAACAATTGCTTTGTGCTGTCACTGCATCACAACCAAAGGAGCCAAAAATGATAGATGAAACCTTTGTGGATCTATCGCGATTACAGTTTGCTGTCACCGCTCTATTTCATTTTTTATTTGTGCCGTTAACAATCGGTATGACCTGGATTTTAGTTATTATGGAATCGGTTTATGTTATGACCGGTCGCGAGATTTATCGTGATATGACTAAGTTTTGGGGCAAGTTATTTGGTATTAACTTTGCTATTGGTGTGGCTACCGGCCTCACCATGGAATTTGAGTTTGGTACTAACTGGTCGTATTACTCTCATTATGTGGGTGATGTATTTGGTGCACCACTAGCTATTGAAGGCTTAATGGCCTTCTTTTTAGAGTCAACCTTTGTGGGGATGTTCTTTTTAGGTTGGGACAGGCTCTCTAAACGCCAGCATTTAGGGGTAACATTTTTAATGGCGCTGGGCACAAATATGTCTGCGCTATGGATTTTAGTTGCTAATGCGTGGATGCAAAACCCAGTCGGGGCAGAGTTTAACTATCAAACCATGCGTATGGAAATGACTAGTTTTGCAGAGCTAGTATTTAACCCTGTAGCGCAAGTTAAGTTTATTCATACTGTGTCTGCAGGTTATGTTGCGGCGTCTATGTTTGTGCTTGGGATTAGTAGCTGGTACATATTAAAAGGACGTGATTTGGCATTTGCTAAACGTTCGTTCTCGGTGGCATCAGGCTTTGGTTTAGCCTCTATTTTATGTGTTATTTTACTCGGTGATGAATCTGGCTACGAAGTCGGTGAAGTACAAAAAGTAAAACTCGCGACCATTGAAGCTGAATGGCATACCGAAGAAGCCCCCGCAGCTTTTACCATGCTTGGTATTCCTGACTCTGAAGAGCAAGTAACTCATGCTGCGGTTAAAATTCCTTACGCATTAGGTATTATTGCAACGCGCTCACTTGATGAACAAGTGATTGGTATTTCAGATCTTGAGAAAAAACACGAGAAGCGTATTCGCAATGGCATGATTGCTTATGAATACCTAGAAAAACTTCGCGCAGGTGACGATACCCCTGCAAATATCGAAAAGTTTGATAACGTGAAAGATGATTTAGGCTATGGCCTATTACTGAAACGTTATACCCCTAACGTGGTAGATGCCAGTGAGGCACAAATACAACAAGCCGTTAAAGACTCCTTCCCTAAAGTGGGTCCTATGTTTTGGTCATTTAGGATTATGGTTGGCTGTGGTGTAATTATGCTTGGCGTGTTTATTCTCTCTTTTTATTACAACGCACATCGTATTATTGAACAAAAACGTTGGTTGTTGTGGGCGGCGGTATTGAGCATTCCTCTGCCTTGGATTGCTATTGAATTTGGTTGGATTGTGGCTGAATATGGCCGCCAGCCATGGGCTATTTCTGAAGTATTACCGACCTTTTTAGCAACGTCATCGCTGACGGTAAATGATATTTTAATTAGCTTGACCGGTTTTATTGTTTTCTATACTGGATTGGCGATTGTTGAAGCATGGTTAATGATTAAATTTATTAAGCAAGGCCCAAGCTCCCTTCATACCGGTAAGTACCATTTTGAATTACCTGATCACAGCACGGCTGCTAAAGGAGAACTATCATGATTTTTGATTATGAAACATTAAAAATGCTCTGGTGGTTAATTATTGGTGTGCTGTTAATTGGTTTTGCCATTACCGATGGTATGGACATGGGCGTTGCTATGTTACTGCGCTTTGTGGGCAAAACAGACAGTGAACGGCGTACCGTTATTAATACCATTGGTGCCCACTGGGATGGTAACCAAGTATGGTTTATTACTGCAGGCGGTGCCTTGTTTGCAGCGTGGCCTATGGTTTATGCGGCAGCGTTTTCTGGTTTTTACTTTGCCATGATGCTGGTGTTATTTGCATTATTTTTTAGGCCTCTTGGCTTTGATTATCGCTCTAAAGTTGACTCTAAACGCTGGCGTAATAACTGGGACTGGGGCTTATTCGCCGGCAGTGCCATACCTGCCCTAGTATTTGGTGTCGCGTTTGGTAACTTGTTTTTAGGCGTGCCGTTTCATATCGATAATTTATTAAGAGTCAGTTATCAAGGGTCGTTTTTTGCTTTACTTAATCCGTTTGCGCTCATTGCCGGCTTGGTTAGTATTACTATGTTAGTGGCACATGCGGGCATGTGGTTACAACTGCGAACCGCTGATCAAGTTGCTGAGCGCTCAGGACAATATGGTCGCTACTCATTACTTGCCTTTATAGTGTTATTTGCGGCAGCTGGTGTGTGGGTTGCCAACCTAACGGGCTATCAAATTGCCTCTATGGGTGACACCCAAGGCCATGCAGATCCACTGGCTAAAGTAGTTACCACTGCTCAAGGCGCATGGCTTAATAACTACAGTGAGCGTCCATGGACAATGACCTTCCCTATTTTGGCATTTGCGATGGCACTGTGTGCACTCCTGTTTTCTAAATTGAATAAGCCCGCTTTGGGATTATTAGCAACCAGTGTGATGTTAATTGGGGTGATTATGACTGCGGGCATATCGTTATTTCCGTTTATTATGCCTTCAAGCAATAACCCTGATATTAGCTTAACAATTTGGGATGCGGTATCGAGCCACAGAACACTCAATGTTATGTTTATTGCTGTGGTTATATTTGTGCCACTCATTTTAGCCTACACCACCTGGTGTTATGTGAAAATGTGGCGCAGAGTGACCGTTGATGAAATTGAAAATAACCCTCACGGCAGTTATTAAGGAGACTAAATTATGTGGTATTTCGCGTGGATTTTAGGTGTACTGCTTGCTTGTACCTTAGGCGTTATAAACGTGATGTGGTATGAATTTCATCAAAATAAAAACAGCATTGCTGATGATGAACAAGCCACCCATGATTTATTAAACGAGCATAATACAAATCACAATGACGACTAATCCCCGACCAAATCGCGCGCAGCAACAACCCCTGCGCGCTTTTTTAAAACAGCAGAGTAAACCGGCGGCAATGTGGTTAAAGCTAAGCATTGCACTTGGCACAGTTAATGCGATTTTAATGATTGCAGGAGCTTACTTACTCGCGCAAACCATTCATGAGGTGATGTTTGAAGGGCATAGTTTAGCCCAAGTAACCCACTATTTATGGCCTTTAGCGGGTATTATTTTACTGCGCGCCATTTTCTTAGCGTTAAGTGAGCGCTTGAGCGCATTTGCTACCCTTAAAATTAAATCGGCTATTCGCCAAACCTTACTCGATAAACTCACACAACTCGGCCCAAGTTATATAGAGCAACATGGCCAAGGTGCAACACTTAACACGCTGCACAATGGCGTAGAAGCACTGCATGACTACTATGCAAAGTACTTACCTGGGGTTGCCTACAGTGCGCTTATTCCTATTGCAATATTAGTGGTTATATTTCCGACCGATTACAAAGCAGGATTAATATTTTTATTAACTGCACCACTTATTCCATTTTTTATGATTTTAGTTGGCCACAAAGCCGAGGCACTTAATCAAAAACGTTGGCAACAACTGGCAGTGTTAGGTAACTACTTTTTTGATCGCGTACAAGGGCTTACTCAACTAAAATTATTTAATGCCACACGCAAAGAGCTTAAACAAATCGCGCGTATTTCCGATGACTTTAGACACGCAACGCTGAACGTGTTAAAAATTGCTTTTTTATCCTCTTTTGCTCTGGAATTTTTAGCCACAATTAGTGTGGCACTGGTAGCGGTAATTATTGGCTTTAGATTATTTTTTGGCACCCTAGATTTTGCTACTGGCTTTGTAGTGCTGTTACTAGCACCTGAATTTTATTTACCCCTTCGCCAATTAGGCAGCCATTACCATGCACGCCTGCAGGGAATTAGTGCTGCTGCAGATATGTTGATTATTTTAAATGCACCACTGCCCGAAAATGATGATAGCCACACAGCAAAGATCAATGTTAATGCTAGTAGAGCTATAAGCATCCATGAGCTCAACTTTAGTTACCCTAATAGCAATGAGGGAATAAATAATATTAATTTAACCCTGCCAAGCACAGGACTAGTAGCCATTGTCGGAGCTAGCGGCTCAGGTAAGAGCACCCTACTTGATTGCATGCTTGGTTTTCACCCAGAAGTAATACAACACATATCCATTGGACAACAACCATTGACGACAGCGGATATAAGCCAATTACAACAAAACATTGCATGGATCCCACAAAAGCCAACCTTATTTTACGACACCCTAGCCGCCAACATAAAATTAGGTAACCCAGACGCTTCATATGAAGCACTTGTACATGCTGCAGAGCAAGCAGGTGCGCTGGAATTTATTAACGAGCTACCCGATGGCTTTAACACCTTAATAGGTGAGCAAGGTGAAGGACTATCTGGCGGGCAAAAACAGCGTATAGCATTAGCTCGTGCATTTTTAAAACACGCCCCTATTCTAATGCTCGATGAGCCAACCGCTCATTTAGATAGTCAAACCGAGCAACTCATTCAAAACGCAATTGCTGAGTATGCAAAAAACCACTTGGTGATCACCATCGCACATCGCTTAAATACAGTAAAAAATGCTAAGCAACTTATCGTTATGGAAAACGGCTGCATCGTTCAACACGGCGATTTTAAAGCGCTCAGCCAGCAACCTGGCGAATTTGCAAAGCTGCTAAAAACAGCACAACAAGGGGTAACTAATGGCTAATTTTATTCGTTTGCTCAAATTGTGCCGCCCTCATTATAAAGCGATGCTTTTAGGGACGTTTCTAGCGTCACTCACGGTGCTAGCAAATGTAGGCTTACTCGCTATTTCAGGCTGGTTTTTAGCTTCTATGGCAGCCGCAGGAATTGCCGGCGTCCATATGAACTACTTTACCCCAGCTGGCACCATCCGCTTTTTAGCGATTGTGCGCACCGCCTCACGTTACGCTGAACGCTTAGTTACTCACAACGCCACATTTTTATTGTTAAGTGAAATACGAGTAAACATGTTCGCCACTCTCAGCAAGCTCAATAACCTTGATTTAGCTATGAGCCGCAGTGCCGATTTAGTTAATCGCTTACAAAACGATGTAGACGCATTAGATAAGTTTTATTTAAATGTGTTGCTGCCGATGTTAGTAGCTTTACTGACTGTGCCTATTATTATGCTGTTTATGTCAGCCTACAATGTAAATGTCGCCCTTATTTGTTTTGTTGGCATTATTATTATTGGGGTGATTATACCGGCAATATTGAGTAAGCAATTAGATAAAAATAGTCACCAAGAAACCTTACTTAGTGCACAACTTAGAGCAGAGCTATCAGACACCCTTACGGGCCTTAGAGAACTAAATATTTATCAAGCTCGAAACCAACAACTCACTAAGTGTGATCAGTTAAGTGTACAGTATAATCAGCAATTATTTATTCGTCATAAGACTCTTGGCAACGCTGATGGCTTAAGCTTACTCATAGTGCAATTGGCTATGCTTGCCAGCATTATTACTATTGTGCCGCTAGTGTTTAGCGGTGCTATGGTCAATGTAGAGCTGGCGATGTTGAGCCTGTTTGTGCTTGCCAGTTTTGAAAGCGTATTGTTACTGCCTAATGCCTTTATTGAGCTTCCTAATGTACTAAAAGCAGCTGAGCGACTCTTTATTCTTGAAGACAAAACGCTTAGCACAAATAATGTATCAACCACAGATATTGAGCTATTAAATAAGCACTGGGCATTATCATTAAATAATGTCAGCTATCACTATGGCCAAAAGCAGGCATTAAATAATGTGAGTTTTGAGCTCCCCGCGAAGCAAAAAGTGGCTATTGTTGGTAGAAGCGGCAGTGGTAAAACTACCTTAGTGAATTTGCTCAGTAGTTTATGGCCACTGCAGCAAGGAACAATAAACTTACAAAGCGACAAAAAAATCATAAGCCTGCATGATTTAAATAATGAGAGTCGTGCAAAGACATTAAATATTTTAGCTCAGCAGCATCATATTTTTGATGGCACATTAAGCGAAAACCTTGCTTATGCAGCTCCCGATGCAACCTCTCAACAAATGATAGCAGCATTAACACAGGCAGAACTTGGTGGTTGGTTCTCTGAGCTCAAACAAGGGCTGAAAACCCGTTTAGGTACCGGCGGGCGAAATGTGTCTCAAGGTCAATCAAGACGTATAGCCTTGGCACAGGCCCTGCTACAAAAACCCGCCATTTTAGTACTCGATGAACCGACTGAAGGGCTCGATAATATTTCTAAACAAGCTGTTATGAATAGTGTTTTACAGCTAAAAGAGCATGCCAGTGTATTAACAATTACTCATGATCCAGCATTGTTATCGCAAATGGATAGTGTTATCTGGTTAGATAGTGGACAAATCATCGCTCAAGGTTCACATCAACAATTGCTCAATGAACACCCTGACTATGTGGCGTTAACAACCCGCTTTTAGCCCTTAGCAGTATTACTTATTCTCAATAACGGTGACCGATACATCAATAACGCCGGCGCTAGAGTCGGCTATTTTTTCAAACATAGCTTTTGATAGATCTATAATTCGCCCCTGAATATAAGGACCCCTGTCATTAATTCTCACCACTACTGACTTATTATTAGCACTATTAGTAACTTTTACCCGTGTACCAAACGGGAGTTTTAAGTGAGCAGCTGTTGCTGCTTGTTGGCTAAATCGCTCGCCACTGGCAGTAGTTCGGCCGTGGTACTTATCAGCATAAAATGATGCTTTACCTTGCTCTGCAACATCACGTTGTTGATTATTTATATTACTTGGCAAAGCACTACATGCATTTAAAATAACCAATAGCATTGAAAGCAATACTAACTTTATCAGTTTCATTCTTTATACTTTATAGGGAAATGTGTAGGAAGTGTAATAGGACAAGGCTGAGTAGAGACTGAATTATTAATCAGCTAATAAAAAACCACCTTGATTACTCAACGGTGGTTTTTTAAATCTGTTAAAAGTACTATTTGTTAACGCACAATACCGCGTTCAGAACTTTTAACGAAATCAATCATCAGTTGCACTGCTGGAAACTTTGCAGCATCTTCAGCAAGTAATTCAATCGCTTCATCAACACCTAAGCTCTTGCGGTAAAACGCTTTATAAGCGCGGCGTACTGCCATGATTTCATCACTTTCAAAACCACGGCGTTTCATGCCTTCAGTATTGATTGCCGCAGGGCCTGCTGGCATACCTATGGTAGTAACGAATGGAGGCACGTCTTTATTTACCCCCGAATACATACCAACAAATGCATGCGCACCAATTTTACAAAATTGATGCACACCGGAGTTGCCCGCTAAAATCACCCAATCACCAACATGAACGTGACCCGCTACACTGGCATTATTTGCAAAAATAACGTTATCACCAACAACAGCATCATGCGCAACATGAGTGTAAGCCATAAATAGATTATTGCTGCCTATTTTAGTGACGCCCTCATCTTGGATTGTGCCGCGGTGAATAGTCGCACACTCGCGAATAACATTATTGTCGCCAATAATTAAGCTGGTTGGCTCGTTGTTATATTTTTTGTCTTGGCAGGCTTCGCCTACAGAAGCAAACTGAAAAATATGGTTACCAGAGCCAATGGTAGCAGGCCCTTTAACAACAACGTGAGACTCAATTATACAGTCATCACCAATAACAACATCATTACCGATGTAACTGTATGGTCCAACTGACACATTGTTACCAAGTTTTGCACCCGGTTCGATTATTGCCGTAGCATGGATCACAATTAAAACTCTCTTCTAGCACACATGATTTCGGCGCTACACACTGTTTTGCCGTCAACTTTAGCTTCAGCCGCAAATTTCCATATGTTACGACGCTCTTTTAAAAACTTAACATGAAGATGCATGGTATCACCTGGTACAACCGGCTGCTTAAAACGGGCATTGTCTACGGCTGCAAATAGGTAAAGTTCGTTTTCGCTGCGATTTTCAACCGTTTTAAACCCTAATAGACCCGTTGCTTGCGCCATTGACTCTAATATTAGCACACCAGGAAAAATCGGCTGATTTGGGAAATGGCCAGTGAAAATAGGTTCATTAATCGATACATTTTTAATTGCATGCAACGATTCACCTGGGGTGAAATCGATTACACGATCAATTAGTAGCATCGGGTAACGGTGCGGTAATAAACTTAAAATTTCTTGAATATCAAGGCTATTTAATTCGTTTGCCAAAATAGCATCCTTATTAGTGTTCAACGTTCATGACTTGTTCAATGCTTCAAGCGCTTTTAGACGTGATTTCATGTCTGAAAGGTTGCGCAAATGAGCAATTGATTTTCGCCATTCTTTGTTAGTCGTATGAGGCATACCAGATGAGTAGATACCTGGTTCGTTGATTGATTTGGTCACCATACTCATGCCAGTAATTATAACACCATCACACACAGACATGTGACCGTTAATTGCGCTCATGCCGCCAATCTGGCAATTTTTACCTATGGTGACACTGCCTGCAAGTACAGTACAACCGGCAATAGCAGTGCCTGAGTTAACTTCAACGTTGTGTGCTATTTGACACTGGTTATCAATAATAACGTTACTGTGGATAATAGTATCATCAAGCGCACCACGATCTATCGTGGTACTTGCGCCAATTTCTACTTTATCGCCAATGATCACAGAGCCTAATTGTGGAATTTTAAGCCACTGACCACGTTCATTTGCATAGCCAAAGCCATCACTACCAATGACCGTATTAGCTTGCAATAAACAATCTGCGCCAATCTCAACATCATGATAAATGCTCACACTTGGCCAAAGTTTGGTGCCTGAGCCTATTTTAGCACGTTCACCAATAAAACTGTTCGGACCAATTTGTGCGTTATCACCAATTACAGCATCAGCTTCAATTACAACATTAGCACCAATGGCTGCACTTTTGCTCACTTGTGCACTGGCATGTATTACCGCACTCGGGTGTATACCGCTATTTGCACTACGTGGTGTAGTATCCATAAACTGAGCGAGTTTGGCATAACAAACATAAGGATTGGCAACGATGATTTTATTGCCTGAAAAGTAAGGCGCATCGTCAGGGCTAAGTATTACTGCGCTGGCCTTTGTTGTCTCAAGCTGAGATCGATATTTCTTGTTCGCTAAAAATGCAATATGCCCAGTATGGGCATTTGCAAGTGTCGCTATTTTTTTAATTTCTAAAGCGCCATCACCTTGAAGCTCGGCACCTAGAAGTTCCGCAATTTGCGAAAGCGTATAATTTTGCATAGATTAATTATTTCTTACTTACAGCTGTTACTACTTTTTCAGAAAGATCAGTTACTTCTTTAGGGTTGAAGTAAATAGTTGTGTCTTTTACTTTAACTTCGTCAAAATCACCTTTTTTAGCAATCTCTTGGATAGTTTCAATGATTAAAGTCTGAACTTTAGCCAACTCTTGATTTTGACGTGCTTTAATTTCTTGCTCTAATGGACGGCCCTTTTCAGCAAGGTTTTTTTGCATACCCTGGATTTTATCACGTAATGCGTCTTTTTGATCTTGACTCATTGTGGTGCTTTCACGCTTAAACTTTTCAGCTTCAAAGCGAATATCGCCCTGTAACTTTTCAAGCTCTTGACGACGCTCAGCAAATTCAGTTTGTAAAGACTGTTCGATTTTAGCCATTTGTGGAAGCTGCTTGTAGATTTCTTGCATATCTACAATACCCACTTTATGAGCAAAAGCATTAACTGATGTACCCATCATAAGTGTAGCTAGAACTGCAACTGCTGTTGATTTGAATAATTTTTTCACAAAAAACTCCTTTAGAAAGTGTTACTAATATTAAAACTGATGGTCTTGGTATCGTCATCTTCTTCTTTTTGCAACGGATACGCAAAGCTGATCAGCATAGGACCCATAGGTGAGATCCATTGTAATGATAAACCGGTTGCAACCCTAAAGCGCATTGGGTCTGAATAATCATCTAATTTTGCACGCTCATCAATACCTAAGTTTTGATAACGATCAACGTTAAACTCGGTATCCCAAACGTTGGCAGCATCAACAAAGAAACTAGTACGTACCGAACTGGTATTTTCTTCATCTAAGAACGGTGTAGGAACAATAAGTTCCATACCTGCAACCGCCTTCGCGTTACCACCTATACGGCCTTGAGTTCTCAATACATCAAACTCCGATGCTCCACCAATATTACCTGTGGTTGTACCATCACCTGATGGCGTGCCTGGTATAGATTGTGGTACTCGTGATACTGCACGCGGTAAGATAGTATTTCTATCAAAGCCACGTAGTTCCATTTCTGTAATACGGAAATACTCTTGGAATGGAAGCGTCTGCTCATACCCATTAGTAGAGCCATAACCATTACCGTAACCTAATGCCGCACGCGTTGAGAACACCCAACGATGGTCGTTTGAAATCGGCCAGTAGAAACGTGAATCGTAATTTAATTTAAAGTATTTTAAATCTGAATTCGGCGTTGTTGCTGTTAGGTTTAATGTTTGTCTTGAGCCTGCTGTTGGGAATAAACCACGGTTAACCGTTACACGCGACCAACCCACACTTAACTCATACTTGGTAAACTCAAAGCCCGCATCTGGGTTCTCTGGGTCTAGGAAAGTTTCACGTAGTACACGTGTTTGCTCATATTCTGCAATATCAGATAGCTCTTCTTCTATCCAACGAGCTCCAAAGTTAATACGGTTTATAGCATCAATTGGAAAACCAATGTTAGTTCCAAGACCATAACTCTTTGACTTATAGTCAATCAAGCTAAACTGGCTAGCGTCGTAATTACTATAAAAAATACTGCTACCTTGCGATACACCATCTGGCGTAAAGTAAGGGTCTGTGTATGACACACTAACGCGTTCAGAACCACGCGAGGTATTAATGTTAAAACCAATTTGATTACCCGTACCTAAAAAGTTAGATTCGGTTACACCAATATTAAATTGCAGACCTAAGTATGAACCATAAGCAAGACCGGCGTTAAAACTACCTGCAGATTGCTCTTTAACAGTAAAGTCAACGTCAACTTGATCATCAACACCCGGAACAGGCACTACATTAAAGTCAACCGATTCCATATAAGGTAAGCGTTGAATTTGCAATTTAGAACGCTCTAAGTTTTGGTTAGATAACCATGCCCCTTCAAGCTGTGTCATTTCACGCCGCAGTACTTCATCAGCTGTATTTTGGTTACCACCTACAATGATTCGACGTACATAAACACGTTTACCAGGGTCAACCGATAAAGTCAGTTGTACCTCTTGGTTTTCATCATCAATTTCTGGAATGGTGCGTACTTCAGCGTTAGCATATCCAAAACGAGCTAAGTAACTTTTTATAAACTCTTCTGAAGAAGTTACCACTGAGCCGTTATAAAGCTCTCCGGTGCGAAGCGGGATAACACTTTTGATTAGTTCTTCTCGGCCGAGTAAATCACCGATAAAATCAAAGCCTTTTACCTTGTACTTTACGCCTTCGGTAATATTTGCCGTTACATAAACCGATTCACGCTCAGGACTGACTGACACTTGAGTCGAATCAATATTGAAGCGTAAATAGCCACGGTCTAAATAAAAGCTACGAATTTTTTCTAAATCGCCTTCGATGGTTTGTTTTTGATAGCGATCGCTACCCATAAACTGCCACCAAGGCAAATCTTGTTGCGACTCAGCAAGCTGTAATAACTCTTCGTTTGAAAAAAGTTCATTACCAACTAAGTTGATTTGACGAATAGAGGCAGCATCGCCCTCATCAAACTCGAGTCTCAGTTTAACCCGATTACGTGGCAGCTTAGTGATGCTAATGTCCACTTTTGCATTGTATTTACCAATACTGTGGAAAAACTCAACTAAACCTTTTTCAATATTATCGATAACCGTTTTGTCCAGCGGCTCGCCTTGACGAATATCTTGTTGATCAAGCGACTGGTTTAACTGCTCATCTTTAATGTCTTTATTGCCTTCAAATTCAATAAAGCTAATTGTTGGACGTTCAGTTACTTTAAAAATTACGTTATTGCCATCACGCAACGCTTTTATATTGTCAAAGTGACCAGAGCGATAAAGTGACTTAATTGTTTTTGAAATTGTGTATTCATCAACATTGTCGCCCACGTTAATAGGAATATGCGTTAATGCGGCACCAAGTGCAACACGTTGCAACCCTTCAACTTTTAAATCTTCAACAATAAAGGAGTTTTGGCCTAGGGCTGCAAAACTTGCACCCAATAAACTTGAAACTACCAAATGTTTTTTTATAGCCATTTTATTATCTTTATCCTTTACAACTGTATTACCGCTTAGCATCGAAAACTAAATAGTTACGAGCTTTACAATCGTGTTCTAATTTGTCGTTACCACGCTTAAACAACTACAAGCGCGATACATCATTGAACAAAGCGAAACATGTTAGAAAAATGAGTAGCAAGGCTCCCACTTTAAAACCAAACTCTTGTGTCTTTTCAGAGACCGGCTTTTTACGAAAAAGTTCAATTATGTAATACATTAAGTGCCCACCATCAAGCACCGGCAGAGGAAGTAAATTAAATACTCCCAAATTAACGCTGATCAAAGCTAAAAAGCTTAAAAATGCGACTAATCCGTAACTAACACTTGTGCCTGCGCCGACTGCAATGCCGACAGGCCCACTTAAATTTTTCACTGACACTTGACCAGTAATTAAGTTACCTATCATGTCAAAACTCAGCGTAATTAAACGCCATGTCTCTTTTGTGCCCAGCACAATACTATCTAGTGGCCCATAATGTCTAGTCTCAACAAAATCATCAGGCCACTGCTCTACAACTGGAGCAACACCTAAAAAGCCTTGTTCAACACCATTACTAACAACTCGGCTCTTTGGGGTAACTAATATGGTTTTTATACTATCTTGTCTTTTTACACTAAATTGTAAGGATTTGTTAGCCGATTGAGTAATAAGATTAACTAATTGCTGCCAACTGCTCATTGTTTCACCGTTTACAGCCAAAATAACGTCATTAACCTGTAAATTTGCCTGTTCAGCAGCAGAGTCTTTGGTAATTGCAGCGATGGTGAGTGTTGCTTGAGGGCGAAACGGCACAATCCCCAACGAACTTAATGGCGGTACGTCTTGCTGATCAAGCTTCCAGCCATCGAGGTTAAGAGTCTGCGTTGTTTGTTGATAATTTTCGTTACGTAAAGTAACAGCAACGCTTTTATCACCCAAGTGCGACATCAAAGAGAAAGTCGCATCTTGCCAATTGCTAATATCGTCATCACCAATTTTAATTATTTGCTGAGTAGGCAAAATGCCCGCTTGTTCTGCTCTGCTGCCTTCAACAACATTGCCTACAACCGGTTTTATGGTTTGCACACCCACCATATACATGACCGCTAAAGAAAAAATAGCGAATAAAAAGTTCGCCATGGGCCCTGCTGCTACAATAGCTATTCGCGCTTGAACAGATTTAGCATTAAACGATAAATGACGTTGATTGGCAGGTACTTCATCAACACGCTCGTCTAACATTTTTACGTAACCACCTAGTGGTATTGCCGCAATCACAAACTCAGTATTGTATTTATCGTGCCATTTTAATAGGGGTTTACCAAAACCAATTGAAAAGCGCAGTACCTTAACGCCAGCCTTGCGTGCTACCCAAAAATGACCATATTCGTGAACGGTCACTAAAATACCGAGCGCAAGTATAAACGAGCCTAAATTCCAAAAAAAATCGAACATCTTAATGCACCACTTTTGTTATAAACTGCGTTGCGCTTATGCGTGCTAAACGATCACACTCTAAAACTTCATCTAGAGTTTGCACATTAGTAAACTTTGCAGTCTCTAACGTTTGCGCATTCACTTTATAAATATCAGTAAAACTAATTTGACCTTGTAAAAATGCATTTACAGCTATTTCATTGGCAGCATTCACCGTAGTTGTTGCCCCCTGTCCCGCATCACACGCAGCAATTGCCAATTTTAAATTAGGGTAACGCGAGAAATCAGGTTTGGTGAACGAAAAATCACAAATATCAGAAAAGTTTAGCGGTTTAACTCCCGCATCAATTCGCTGTGGAAAAGCAAGCGCATGCGCTATTGGGGTGCGCATATCGGGATTTCCCATTTGCGCTAAAATAGAGCCATCTTGGTATTGCACCATAGAGTGGATAATACTTTGTGGGTGGATCACCACATCAATATCGCTGGCATCACAGTTAAATAACCATTTAGCCTCAATAAACTCTAAACCTTTGTTCATCATCGTGGCTGAATCTACCGATATTTTTTGTCCCATTGACCAATTAGGGTGAGCAACCGCTTCACTGACGCTAACACTAGCAAGCGTATTAATGTCACGGTTTAAAAACGGCCCTCCAGAACCAGTTAATAAAATTTTACTAACACCATGCTGCTCAAGCCGTGCTTGTCCTTGGGTGTTTTGTAACGCACTAGGTAAACACTGAAAAATGGCATTGTGTTCGCTGTCGATGGGTAATAAAGTTGCTTGGTGTTGTTTCACTTTATCAATAAACAACTGACCCGACATCACCAATGACTCTTTGTTTGCCAGCAACACTTTTTTACCCGCTTCGACTGCGCTCAAAGTGGGTAGTAATCCAGCCGCACCAACAATTGCTGACATCACAGTATCAACATCAACATGCGCACAAAGCTCACTCATAGCTTTCTCGCCATGCATTACTTGTGTTTTACTTATGCCTTTTAAAAGTTCACAAAGCTGCTTAGCGGCTTGCTCTGAAGCCATAACAGCATAACGAGGTTGATGAGCAAGACACAACTCAGCCATTTTTTTTGCATTTTGCCCAGCGGCTAATGCGAACACCTTGAACTGCTGTTGATTTCTTGCAACAACATCTAACGTGCTAAGACCTATCGACCCCGTCGCACCCAAAATAACCAGTTGTTGCACTGCACTCATAAACTAAGTGTCCAGGCAAAGCAAATAACAAACATCGGCGCTGCTGCAGTTAAGCTATCAATACGGTCTAAAATACCGCCGTGTCCAGGTAGGCAACTGCCGCTATCTTTAAGACCCGCTTCGCGCTTAAACATACTCTCTAGTAAATCACCTACCGCAGAGAACAAAGCAATAAATGCTGTCATTACTGCATAAATAGGCCATACAGAAGTATCAACATTGGTGTAAAAACAAAAAGCCAATACAAATAACACCGCAGCAACCACGCCACCAGCGAGGCCTTCTATGGTTTTATTTGGACTAACTTTAGGCATTAGCTTATGTTTACCGAAACTTTTACCGGTAAAGTAAGCGCCAATATCGGCACTCCATACAATACCCAGTACCACTAAAATCAGCATAGAACCATAGTGTGTTGATTCTGTATATTGCGCACTGCGAAGCGTATTAAGCGCAAGCCACAGTGGTATCAATGTCAGTAAACCGGCAATACCGCGCATTACAAGTCCTTCGTTCCAGCCTTTAGCCATAGCGGGGTAACGCCACACTAAATAACTTGCAACCAGCCACCACGAAAACGATAAGGTAAATAAGTAATTGGCATCACCTACAAGCTTGCCGTTCTGCCATAGGGTTTCTATCGGCCAATGTAAATTAAGTAAGCCTAGTAAAACCGCAACTAACAATACAAACGCACCGCGCTTTAGTTTATCGCATAGCCCCATAAAAGCAGACCATTCCCATGCGCCCATTAATACAATAGCACCCGCAAAATAACTAAATAACGTTAGTGGGGTGTAAAAAACCAAAGCCAGTGCTAATGGCGCTAGCACTAGTGAGGTTAAAATACGTTGTTTTAACAAAATGATGACCCTTAATCTATTTTAGGTTTGAGCGAGTAATTGTTTTATTTGTTCGCCCGTGCAACCAAAACGTCGCTCTCTGGCAACGTAACATGCAATGGCCTCTGCAAAAGCAGCTTCGTTAAAGTCAGGCCAAAGTGTATTGGTAAAATAAAGTTCAGCGTAGGCTGCCTGCCAAAGTAAAAAATTACTAATTCTGACATCGCCACCAGTACGGATCAGTAAATCAGGCTGTGCCTGATCTGCCATACTCATATGCTGTGCAATATGTTCTTCTGTAATGTCTGCGGGATCAATTTCCCCATTTGCTACTTGTAAAGCAACCAGCTTAGCAGCATGGGTCATATCCCAGCGACCACCGTAATTTGCCGCTACATTTAAGTGCAGGCCGGTATTATTCGCTGTTAGTTCTTGTGCAGTATGTACTTTCGCGCGCAAGCTTTCAGAGAATCGAGATAAATCTCCAATGATGGTTAGTTTTACGTTATTTTTATGCAGCTTTTTAACTTCTTTACTTAGTACAAATAAAAAAAGCTCCATTAATGTATTTACTTCGTCTTCAGGGCGGCGCCAGTTTTCACTACTAAAAGCAAATAAGGTCAACGATTGTATCCCTAATTTAGTACAAAACTGCACAGATTGACGAACTGCATCCACGCCCTTTTTATGCCCATATACACGAGGCCTATTTCTAGCTTGTGCCCAACGCCCGTTCCCATCCATGATGATAGCAACATGTTTAGGCAAACATTGCTGTGAAATTGTATCAGCGTCTAGAACCATAAATTTTGTGTATTCCATAAAAAAACGCCGCCTAGTATACCCCAGACGGCGTTTCAAAACTAATAAATTTAACCTGTACCCGTGATAATAAATCTACTTTAAGCAAATAATTATACAGCTAACAACCTTGTATTTACTGACAACTGAGTCGTCACTAAAGAGCAGTCACAATCTGTTACCTTTTAAAATCACACTATTAAAATAAAGTGCGAAGACTGATAAGCAGCGACTTAAATATCTAACTAAAGCTGTTTATTTGGGTTTAGAACAGTTATTAAATTTCCATCAACTCAGCTTCTTTTGCTGTTAGTTGTGTATCCATTTCTTTAATGAACTTATCAGTGATTTTTTGAATTGCATCTTCACCTTGACGTGCTTCGTCTTCAGAGATGTCTTTATCTTTTAATAAGTTTTTAATATCGCCATTTGCATCACGGCGAATATTACGAATAGCAACACGTCCGCCTTCTACTTCGCCACGCACGATTTTAATTAAATCTTTACGACGCTCTTCAGTTAATGGAGGAAGTGGTACACGAATAACCGTGCCTGCAGACATTGGGTTTAAACCAAGGTCAGAAGCCATAATCGCTTTCTCAACTGCCTGAGCTAAAGATTTATCAAATACACCAATAGCCAGTGTACGTGAATCTTCAATAGTTACATTTGCAACTTGGTTTAGAGGCGTTGGTGCGCCGTAGTACGACACCATGATGCCGTCTAAAATTGCAGGATGAGCACGGCCAGTACGAATTTTAGATAATTGACTACCAAGTGCTGCTACACTTTTTTGCATGCGCTCTTGCGCATCTTTTTGAATATCGTTAATCACGGTTTAATCCTAATCTAGTTACTAACTTCATCTGAGGCTTGTGAAGAAATAAGGGTTCCTTCTTCTTCACCCATTATTACGCGCTTTAATGCGCCTGATTTATTCATATTAAATACGCTCAATGGCATATTATGGTCGCGAGCAAGAGTGAATGCCGCTAAATCCATTACTTTTAATTCTTTATCAATAATTTCATTGTAGCTTAAGTGACGGTAAAGTGTCGCTTCAGGGTTTTTCACCGGATCATCACTAAATACACCATCTACTTTAGTCGCTTTAATTACCGTATCAGCTTCAATCTCGATGCCGCGTAAACACGCCGCAGAGTCAGTAGTGAAGAACGGGTTACCTGTACCAGCGGCAAAAATAACAACGCGACCTGTTTTTAACAAGCTAATTGCTTCAGCCCAGTTATACGCATCACATACGCCATTTAATGGGATAGCTGACATTAAGCGACAATTTACAAACGCACGGTGTAGCGCATCACGCATAGCTAGGCCGTTCATTACGGTTGCAAGCATCCCCATGTGGTCACCAACAACACGATTCATGCCCGCTTCGGCTAATGAGCCACCGCGTAAAAAGTTACCGCCACCAATAACCAAACCCACTTCTACGTCGAGTTCTACAAGCTCTTTAATTTCTTGTGCCATACGATCTAAAACTTTTGGGTCGATGCCGAAGCCTTCGTCTCCCATTAAAGCTTCACCACTTAATTTGAGAAGAACACGTCTAAAAATAGGTTTGCGATTGATAGTCATAGTTTTGGGGCCAACTTTTATTGAATTATGGATAAAAAATAACCGCGCTTATGTTAAACATAAAAGCGCGGTTATTTTAAAGAATTTCTAAGCGTGACGCAAAAGCAAATAGTACTTTAATTGCATGTATTTTCCTTTTGTATCACAAATAGTATGTCTTACTGACCTTTAGCAGCTGCAATTTGAGCAGCAACTTCAGCAGCAAAATCTTCTTCTTTCTTCTCGATACCTGCACCAACTTCCATACGTACAAAGCCAGTAACTGTTGCGTTTTTCTCTTTAAGAATTTCGCCAACAGATTTTTTCGGTTCCATGATGAAAGCTTGACCAGTAAGAGAAACCTCACCAGTAAACTTCTTCATACGACCAACAACCATTTTCTCAGCGATTTCAGCAGGCTTGCCTTCGTTCATCGCGATGTCGATTTGTACTTGCTTTTCTTTTTCAACAACATCAGCAGGTACGTCATCTGGAGTTAGGTAATCTGGGTTTGAAGCAGCAACGTGCATTGCAACATGCTTAAGTGTTTCTTCATCAGCAACACCCGCAACAACAACACCAATACGCTCGCCATGACGGTACTCAACTAGTTGCTCGCCAGTGATGTACTGAAGACGACGTACATTGATGTTTTCACCAATTTTAGTTACTAGCTCAACACGGTCTTCTTCGAACTTAGCTTGTAAGTCTTCGATAGATGTAGTGTCAGCGATAGCAGCATCTGCAACTTTGTTAGCAAATGCTAGGAAGCTTGCATCTTTAGCAACGAAGTCAGTTTGACAGTTAACTTCTACAAGTACTGCAACACCCGCGTTTTGCTTGATGATGATAGTACCTTCAGCAGCAATGTTACCTGCTTTTTTAGCAGCCTTTGCAGCACCGCTCTTACGCATGTTCTCAATCGCTAACTCGATGTCACCATCAGTCTCAGTTAACGCTTTTTTACAATCCATCATGCCAGCGCCAGTACGCTCGCGTAATTCTTTAACTAGGGCAGTAGTTACAGCCATTAGTAAATCCTCAAATCTGAAATCAGGTTTAGATAAGCGGGTTACCCGCTCCACAAGAATAGCAAGTCTTCACCTTTAAAAGATGAAGACTTGATGACAGCTAATTACTCAGCTTCTACGAAGTCATCTTTTTCAGCTTGAGCAACGATGTTACTCTCACGGCCTTCAGTGATCGCAGCTGCAACAGCACTAGTGTAAAGGTTGATTGCACGGATAGCATCATCGTTACCAGGTACGATGTAATCAACACCGTCTGGGTTAGAGTTAGTATCAACGATTGCAACAACTGGGATACCTAGGTTGTTAGCTTCACGGATAGCAATGTGCTCGTGGTCAGCATCGATTACAAAGATAGCGTCTGGAAGGCCACCCATGTTTTTAATACCACCAAGGCTCTTTTCAAGCTTGTCCATTTCACGAGTAAGCATTAACGCTTCTTTCTTAGTTAACTTCTCGAAAGTACCGTCTTGGCTTTGAGCTTCAAGGTCTTTAAGACGCTTGATTGATTGACGAACTGTTTTCCAGTTAGTCAACATGCCGCCTAACCAACGGTGGTTAACGAAGAATTGATCGCTTTGTAAAGCAGCTTCTTTTACTGCTTCGCTTGCTGCGCGCTTAGTACCAACGAAAAGAACTTTACCTTTGTTTGCAGCAGCACCAGATAAAAACTTAAGTGCAGTGTTGAACATTGGTACAGTTTGCTCAAGGTTGATGATATGTACACGGTTACGTGCGCCGAAGATGAAAGGCTTCATCTTAGGGTTCCAGTAACGTGCTTGGTGACCAAAGTGAACACCAGCTTGAAGCATATCGCGCATTGAAACGTTTGCCATTTTGTAAATCCTCTAAGTTGTTTAGGGTTAGGCCTCCACATATCCCATAGCACCAACACCGCAGTTAAATGAAACTGAAATGCACCCAAGTGTATGTGACGATACGTGTGTGTGTTAAAATAAAATTGTGTTTGCCTTAAATACAAAAAATCATTTAAGAATTTATTTGTAAAAAGACGGCGCGCTTTATACCATATTAAAAATAAATACTCAACGTCTCGTGCAAAAATTGTGCGACGATAATCATCTAAAAACGCAACTTTGGAGCCTCAATGAGCGCTGTGATTAAGACCCCTGAAGAAATCGAGAAAATGCGTGTAGCCGGCCGTTTGGCTGCTGATGTGCTAGAAATGATCGAACCACATGTGGTACCAGGTATCACCACCGATGAGCTAAATACAATTTGTCATGATTATATTGTTAATGTGCAAGATGCTGTTCCTGCTCCTCTTAATTATCATGGTTTTCCAAAATCAATTTGTACCTCAGTAAATCATGTAATTTGTCACGGTATTCCGAATGACAAAGCATTAAAAGATGGTGATAGTGTTAATATTGACATCACTGTTATCAAAGATGGTTACCATGGTGACACATCAAAAATGTTTCATGTAGGCACGCCTAATATCCAAGGTAAACGTCTTGCAGAAGTCACTCAAGAAAGTCTTTACCTTGCCATTAAAATGGTAAAACCAGGTGTTCGCCTTGGTGATATTGGTGCAGCTATTCAAAAATATGCAGAGAGCTTTAACTACTCTATCGTACGTGAATACTGCGGCCATGGTATCGGTAGCGAGTTCCATGAAGAACCACAGGTAATGCATTACGGTAAAGCAGGCACTGGCGAAACATTAAAAGCAGGTATGTGTTTAACTATTGAGCCTATGGTAAATGCGGGCAAACGCCAATGTAAATTACTCAAAGACGACTGGACTGTGGTAACAAAAGACCGTAGTTTATCCGCTCAATGGGAACACACCTTACTAGTAACTGAAAATGGTGTTGAAATTTTAACACTACGATCAGATGATACAATCGATAGAATTATCGAGCACTAATTAAGTGCGCGCTTAATCGCGGTTGTAACAGGTTTTGCCTGTATATCGCTTAAGTGGTTTGCTGTAAGGGGCTAACATAACTTATTGCCCTTACAGCAAATATATTATAAAAATAAATCTCAAACTTATAATGCAGTCCATATATAGGAGCCAGCCTAAGTGGCATTACCTAACAAAGTAAAAAAGTTGCTCAATGATGCTGAGCAATTAAGCGATTACCGCGATTGCTCCGCCTATTTCTATAAATGGTTGCATAATGAATTCTCAAAACAACCGGTTGGTAAATTAATTAATGCCCGTGCAGAATTTATTGATCGACTGCTGATCAAACTTTTCCAAGTTTATGATTTAGCTCACGAACCAGATCTCGCTTTGATAGCAGTAGGTGGTTATGGTCGTGGCGAGCTACACCCCTACTCTGATATAGATTTTTTATTACTTGTTACGAAACAGCCTAATGATGATATTTGCGAAAAAATCGGTCAGTTTGTCACTATGTTGTGGGATCTTAATCTCGAGATAGGCCACAGTGTTCGTACTATTGAACAAGCCATAGAACAAAAACGTGAAGACGTTACCTTTGCCACCAGCTTATTAGAAAGCCGTCTTATTTTTGGCAATCATATTGAGTTTGAAAAACTCAAAAACCATATTATTGAAACACCGGTTTGGGGCTCAGGTGAATTTTTTGTCGCAAAAGTACAAGAACAAAATTTGCGTCACAGAAAGTGCCACGGCACAGCCTATAATTTAGAACCAAATATAAAAGAAAACCCAGGGGGTCTGCGCGACCTGCAAACTATTATTTGGGTGGCTAAAAAGCACTTTAGAGCCGAAACTCTGCAAGAGCTAATTAATCACGGCTACCTGACTCACGAGGAATATCAAGAGCTGTTAGAGTGTCTTGAGAATTTATGGAATATTCGTTTTGCGTTACATTTAGCTGCAGAACGTTCAGAAAACCGTTTATTGTTTGATCACCAACCCCAAGCTGCAGAAATTTTGGGCTTTGGTAGCGATGGTAAGGCCTCGGTTGAGCGCATGATGAAACGCTTATTCAGAATTATGAGCCGAGTACGTGAGCTCAACCAGATGTTGCTTTCGTACTTTGAGCAAAGTATTTCGCCAGACAGTAGTCAAGCGACTGTTGAAGAACTCGATCTCAACTTTGAGCGCGTTGGCCATCAAATTCGAGTAAAAAGCCCATCAGTATTCTTTAGGCGCGATCAACTTTTTGTATTGTTTGAGCATATTGCTGACCACCCAGAAATCACCCATATATACCCGAGCACTATTCGCACTATTCGCCAAGTTCGTCGTCGTTTATTGGGCGACCTACAAGACTACGCGGCCTGCCGGGAAGCTTTTCTACGAATCATAAAGCATCCTAATGGTATGGGGCGTGCTTTTACGCTGATGCACAAACACGGCATGATTGCCGCTTATTTGCCGCAGTGGCGAAATATTTTTGGCCAAATGCAGTTTGATTTGTTTCATGCCTACACGGTTGATGAACATACCCATAAGCTAATCAATAATATTTATCAGTATTTTGATAAAACTGGGGTTAGCGAATTCCCAATTTGTAGCGAAATTGTCACGCGTATGGATAAACCGGAGCTACTGTATTTAGCCGGTATTTTCCACGACATTGCCAAGGGTCGTGGGGGGGATCACTCTGAGCTGGGTGCTGTTGACGCCATTGCTTTTTCTAAATTGCATGGCTTTGCATCATCCGATGGTAAGTTAATTTCTTGGCTTGTTAGCAATCACTTACTTATGTCAGTTACGGCGCAGCGTAAAGATATAAACGACCCAGATGTAATAAAAGATTTCGCATCGCGAGTAAAAACAGAGCGTCAACTCGATTACCTCTATTGTTTAACGGTCGCCGATATACGCGCTACCAATGACAACTTATGGAATGACTGGAAAAACACGCTACTTCGTGAGCTGTACTTACATACACAACGAGCTTTGCGTCTTGGGCTTGAAAATCCAATGGATCAACGCGACCAAATTCGAGATAAGAAGCATCAAGCTAAGCAACGCCTGATTAATTTGCATTATCACGAGGAACAAATTGACTTAACTTGGAGTCGTTTTAAAGCGAATTACTTTACCGCCTTTAGTGAGCAACAAATTTCGTGGCATACAGAGCATTTACTAAAATGCACTGACTTGAGCCTACCTAGTGTTATTGTCTCGAATAAAGCAATGCATGGCGGTACTCAAGTATTTGCATACAGCCCTTACTCAGGTGGACTATTTGCTCGATTAGTCAGTGTTATTGGCTCTAAAAAAGCACAAATTCAACACGCCCAAGTACTGACCACCAAAGATGGCTACGTACTATTTAACTTTGTTATTTTAGAAGTTAGCGGTGACCCAATTGCCAGTAGCCGTGCACAATCGATTAAACGCGGATTAGAGCAAGCATTGAATGATCCGCGAAAAAAAATACGCTTTAAAAAGAGCCGCTCACAACGCTTTAAAGACTTTAATATTAAACCTAAAATTGTACTACGCCCGCATCCTCGTAAGGATCGTAGTTTAATAGAAATTCAAGCGGTTGATATACCTGGACTATTAACTAAAATAGCCGAGGTTTTTCAAGCTTACTTACTCCACATACATGCCGCACGCATTACCACGGTAGGCGAGCGCGCAGAAGATTTCTTTGTGGTATCTAATAACGAATATCAAGCGCTGACTGATGAAGAGCAAGCAAAAATTCATCAGGCATTACGTAAAAAACTCAACGCCGAAATTGAATAAGAGGACACTATGTCAGATTTAAAAACCATGATTGAAAATGCGTGGGATAACCGCGACAGTATTAGCCCAGCAACCGTATCAAGCGATGTTAAACAAGCAATTATTGATGCACTTGAGCTACTAGATAGTGGCGCAGCGCGTGTTGCAGAAAAAATTTCTGGCGAATGGGTTGTTCATCAATGGCTTAAAAAAGCCGTGTTACTGTCGTTTCGTATTCGCGACAACCAACCAATGAACGACGGCGTAAACCAGTTTTACGACAAAGTACCGCTTAAATTTAGCGACTATACACCGGAGCAGTTTCAGCAAGGCGGTATGCGTGTGGTACCAAACGCCGTAGCGCGTAAAGGCAGTTTTGTAGGGAAAAATGTTGTACTAATGCCATCGTATGTAAACATTGGTGCTTACGTTGATGAGGGCACTATGGTTGATACATGGGCCACTGTAGGTTCATGTGCTCAAATTGGTAAGAATGTACACTTATCAGGTGGCGTAGGCATAGGTGGCGTTTTAGAGCCTCTACAAGCAAATCCTACCATCATTGAAGACAACTGCTTTATTGGCGCACGTTCAGAAATTGTTGAAGGCGTTATTGTTGAAGAAGGTGCGGTTATTTCAATGGGTGTTTACATTAGCCAAAGTACCCGTATTTACGACCGTGAAACCGGTGAAATTCATTATGGTCGCGTACCTGCTGGTGCTGTCGTGGTTCCAGGTGCTCTGCCTTCAAAAGATGGCACTCATAGTTTATACGCTGCGATTATTGTGAAAAAAGTTGATCAACAAACACGCGAAAAAGTAGGCATTAACGCCCTACTTCGCTCAATTGATGATTAAAAAGCAGCTGTAAGTTTTTAGCTGTTAGCGCTAAGCAGGTTAATATTAAACGTAGATTGGGTTGAGTAAAACGAAACCCAACAACACATTAAAGTTAAGTGTATTCGCTAAAATTTAATTACATACAGAAAAAGCTCTAAGCTTGTATAGGTTTGGGGCTTTTTTAGTGCTTTCAAAATACCTCTTCACAAATCTATCCCTTTTAATAGTCTTGCTTTGTTAGATACCAGCATCTATAGTGGAAAAACACATAATTCGATTTTTGAGGATAAATTGTTGCGCCTTTTCGTTTTAGGTTGGTTGGTGTTATTAGGTTCAACGCAGGCTATGGCTAATGATTTTACAACGTTTGAAGCTAAACTTAACGAAGCCGAGGATTATCTTGTTGTTAATCCTGCACAATCAATAATCATTCTTGAAAATCTCACAGAACTAAATACAGCTCCTGCTGCGCTATTTATCCGCTGGCACTTGCTTTATGCTCGATCAGCGGTTCCCACCAGTCATTACGATCGGCTTTATAAATCGATTGACGCAATATTTCAGCATTATCAAGCTGACTACTTTAAACAAAAATTGACCACCATAATGAGTGCCTTGGGAATATGGCTTCGCCATGCTGAATATTTAAGCGATGCCCAGCTCTCATTTAAATGTGCTTATAAATATGCGCAAAGCGATCGCCAACGATTAACACTCACCAACAGTATGGCACTGGTTGCTCGCTCGCAAAACGACTTTGCTAAGGCGCGTGCTTTATACTTAAATAATCTTGATCTCACAACACAATTAACACTTCCTAATGTAACAGCACTTATAAAAAATAATTTGGGCTCTTTAGCACTTGATGAAGGCAATGTTGCTAACGCTGAGCGCTACTTTAGAAGTGCATTAAGCCTTAACCAAAATATTGATAAACGCGCAGGGCAAATTTCGGCTGGGCTTAATTTATTAATGGTTTTTTTAATTCAAGAACATCAGCTTAACTTCGAACGCCTCTACACTCCAACGGCAACTTTGACCCATGCATTTCCCAATGAAGCTAAACAAGCACAGCTAGTTTGGCTTGAATTAGGCTACAAAAATTTAACTGGCGAGTTTATAAGTCAAAAAGATAAACATCAGCTGCAAGCAGCTTACGAGCAATTAGAAAGCGATAAAATGAAGCAATTAATTGCACGTTATTTAGCTAACAAACTTAATGTGACTTTAACCCTACCTGAGCCTATTACGGCTAAAGAGTTTACCAGCCCATGGTTTAACTTAGTAAAGCAATGCAATTGGGAGAAAAGTTTATAGCTTTAAGTTATAAACGTTCAGCTAAGCTTAGTTAGAAGCCTATAAACTAACTTTTATCTACTTTTTTACTTCTAATATAAGTATATAAAACAAGCTACTGAATTGGCTAACAAACGGGATATATAATAAGATAGGCCAGAGAAGATAAAAATAAATATCATTTTAATTCAATACCTTACAAAGCCTCTTAATCAATACTCAGGTTAACTTAATAACCACAAAAATAAAAAAGGCACTGTTAAGTGCCTTTTTATTTACTCAAATCTAATTAATTACAACGCGTTAAATACGTCATCTGTTTTAGCAGCGCAAATGAAGTCATTTTTATGCAGACCTTTAATTGAATGGCTCCACCAAGTCACGGTTACTTTGCCCCATTCGGTTAATAGACCTGGGTGATGCCCTTCGTCTTCAGCCATATCACCTACCTTATTGGTAAACGCAATGGCTTGTTTAAAGTTTTTAAACTTATAAACGCGCTCTAACTGCATAATACCGTCGCGTACTTCTGGCACCCAGTCAGGGATTTTTTTAATTAATTCAGCCAATTCAGCATCAGATACTTTTGGTGCATCTGCATGACAGGCTTCACATTTTTGTGCACTTAATGAAGACATTTTAAATCCTTAGTTTAGCGTTACTTTTTTCAAAAATTAACTAGCTAATTTTTCTTTTGGAGGAAACTTAGGGTCGTGCAAACCAAGTGATTTAGCTTGCTCAACTAAAGTCATTATATCCATTTGAGATATTTCAAACAGATCATGAATCGAATTTATCGTGTAATACAATGGTTGCATAATATCTATACGGTACGGTGTACGTAGCACATCTAGCACATTCATTAGATTAATCTCTGGTGTATCTGAATACACGTATTGGGTTTCCCCTGGGCTTGATAAAATACCGCCACCGTAAATACGCAATCCTTTTTCAGTTTGCATCAAACCAAACTCAACGGTAAACCAGTACATGCGCGCTAAATAAACGCGATCTTTTTTCTCTGCCGCGTATCCTAGTTGCCCATACTTGTGGGTAAATTCTGCAAAGTCAGGATTGGTTAGCATGGCACAATGACCAAATATCTCATGAAAAATATCGGGTTCTTGTAAGTAGTCAAATTCTTCACGGCTACGAATAAAGGTCGCTACAGGAAATTGCTTGTTAGCGAGTAACCTAAAAAACTCATCAAAATCGATAAGTGCAGGTACAGGTGCAACCTGCCAACCTGTGGTTGCTAAAAGTACTTCGTTTAGCTCACTCAGCTGTGGGATACGATCATGAGGCAGATTGATTTTTTTCAATCCTTCCATGTACTCATCACAGGCTTTGCCTTCAATGCACGCAAGTTGGCGTGCTACAAGCTCAGACCAAATTTTATTTTCTTCATCGCTCCAATGTATAACCCCATTTTCATCAGGTGTTTTGGAGGTGTAATTACTTGCTTTAGCCATAAATACCTTCTTTGGGATAAAACCCTAAATCGGTGTCAAAATAACAGCCAAGTGCTTGGCTATTCGATGTAGCCATACTATGCAAAAGTGAACAAAAGTTTAATAGCTTGACGCAGATCAATACTTTTGCAGATCACACAAATCGTAAATTTAAAATTACACAAGAGCAAAGATAAAAGCACACACCATATTTATTGGTACCTATAGATAGAAATATTCGTAAACATTAAATTACACCTCAGGATATTTTAGTAAATGCTTGGTTGAGATCGTTAATAATATCGTTAACATCTTCAAGTCCAACTGATAAACGAATTAAACCATCACTAATTCCAGCTGCTAGTCTTTCTTCGGGAGTGTATGGCGAATGCGTCATCGATGCAGGGTGTTGAATAAGCGTTTCAGCATCGCCTAAGCTAACCGCTAATGTGCACAGCTGCATACTATCAATAAACTGCTCACCGTCGGTTAAGCTCCCTTTAATTTCAAAGGCAATAACACCGCCAGCCGCTTTCATTTGCTTACCAATATACTTGTAACCTGGGTGAGACTTAAGCCCAGGGTAATACACTTTATTTACTTGCGGATGAGCTTCTAAATACTCAGCAATCGTTTGCGCACTTTGGCAATGGCGTTCAACGCGAATAGCTAAAGTTTTTAAGCCGCGGTTTATTAACCACGCATCGTGTGGACTAATAGTGGCACCAATATCTTTAAGCACGGTCATTTTAATCTGTGTAATATGCTCAAGTGAACCACACACAATACCCGCAACAACATCGCCGTGACCATTTAAATACTTGGTCGCGCTATGCATTATAATATCGATACCGTACTTTTTTGGTGACTGCAGCAGCGGGGTTAAAAAAGTATTGTCGACCACACTCAGTAAATTATGCTGTTTAGCAACATCGCCAATAAGTGCTAAATCAATCACTGCCATGGTTGGATTGATTGGTGTTTCTACAAATATCATTTTTGAGTTAGGCTTAATGGCTGCGCGCAGTTCACTTTCATTGGTCATATCAACAAAGGTGACTTCAATTCCCCATCGCGGCAACATATGCGAAAAAAAAGCAAAAGTGCAGCCATACAGAGCGCTTGATGCAATTAAGTGATCGCCTTGCGATAGGAAGCTTAGTACCGAAGCCGATACAGCCCCCATACCTGTTGCCGTGGCGGCGGCGGCCTCACAGCCTTCTAATTGCGCCACTTTTTGCTCAAGTTCAGTCGTGGTAGGGTTACCTAAACGCGTGTAAATATAACCGGGCTCTTCACCTGCAAAGCGGGCAGCACCTTGGGCGGCATTTTCAAAATGAAACGTAGACGTTTGATACAAAGGTGAGGTTAATGCGCCATGCGGATCATTTGCTTTTTGTGGGCCATGGATACATTGGGTATTTTGATGATGCTTGCTCATTGTGTGTTCTCGTTTTTATTATGTGTGTCAATAGCATAAATAAAACGCACCGCACTTAAAATCACAAGCATGCCGGATGCTCAGATGGCTATTTGTGCAAACTTTACCCAAAAAGCTGTACACAAATATTGCCAACGAAGTCTCACTACTTAGTTTCAGCTCCCTTACGGCTCATAATTTTACTCGCAATCCCTTGGACTGTGCCTTTTAACAAGCTACGCTTGTTTTCAAGACGCGGTAAGGGTCGGCTTAATTCCATAGCTTTGTAACCAATACGCGCTGTAAATATACCGGCACTAACACCTTGTGCAGCTCGCCCTGAAAGCTTGCCTAATAATTCAGCACTGAGTGCCGTGGCGGCTAAATCAGATACGAGCTCTGCACTGCCTACAAACATTACTTGCTTAATAAGCATGCGGTAAAGTTTAATACGGCTGGCATAACCAAAGCCAATGCCATATATGCGGCCTATTTGCTCTATTAATTTAGTGCCACGCCACAGCACAGCCATCATATCCACCAGCGCAATTGGGCTTAGAGCAACTAATAAAGCTGACTCTGTTGCAAAACGGTTTATTAACTTTTTAGCTTGATTGTCTTGCGTTATCAGTAAGCTATTCGCGTACAGAGACATTATTTCTTTGTCACTGTGGTGCGTAGCGACCTGATTTTTAAAGTTTTCGAAATTATCTAATTGCTGATGTTTATTAAGCTTTTCAAGCCAAGGTATCGCCCCGCCTACCTGCTCACTATTGAGCAAACGGTTAGCTTCATGGCGGTGTAGCTGATTACGCTTTAAGCTGCGTAACATTCTATATTCACGCCACAATAAACGCGATATCAGGAGTACACCGGTTATTACAGCGGTTAAGTACACCCCACCTAAAATAACAGACTGCTGAAACGCCAATACAATTGAAAATGCGAACTCAAGTAATATTAAAACAATAAAGCTCAGTGCAAATAGGCCTTTAAGGGTTTGCCACTTAGACTTTTTATATACAGGCTCAATATCGATTTCAGGTTCAATTAGCTCGTCACTATCTTTGCTAGGCTGCTCACTTTGTCCCTGCTCTACGACTTTAGCCGCTAATAAATCTGGTTCATTTTGCTCAATATTTTGGGCATTAATACGACGCCCAGCTTGAAATTGGTGTGTTGACTCACTCATGTTAACTTATCTCCTAACAAGTACTGCATCACATGGTCTAAGCGAATGTGCTTAAGCTGTTGATCTGGGCTTGGCATAGGTGCAAATGATAAAAACTCAAACCCATGTGCTGGCCACTCACTTTTATTAAGCATTCTGCTCGGCGGCTGAGGAGGCAGGTAAGTTAGCCACTGTTGTTCATTCAATGGCTTGCCATAGATACAGTCGAGTGTTTGCCCTTTATCAACCACTTGGCGGGGCACAGTGGCAGCAATTGATGACATCGCCAATGTTTCTATTTTAACCCCATCAAATTTTAAGTGATTACTTTGCTCTTTAACTAACGAATCGAGTAACAATGCAAGATCTTTGTGATGCTTCGCACTGATGTGATCGGACTTATTAGCAGCAAATAATATTTTATCTATATTAGGTTTAAACAAGCGTTTAAAAAAACCGGAATCACCATAGCTAAAGTGTGACAATAACTGATTGATCACTCGACTTTGCTCAGCCAACGTTTCATAACCTTCATTTAATGCACTCAGTACATCTACCAAGACGATTTGACGGTCAAAATGGCGAAAATGCTCATTATAAAAAGGTTTAACGACTTCTTTTACGTAAGCATCAAAACGTTTAATTAAATGCGCTAAGTTAGAACCCGCTACTACATCGTCACTTATTTTTTTAGGACTAATTGGAAAAAATAGTAATAATGGTGCACCTTGCAAGTCACCCGGCATTAACATACGCCCTGGCTGTAACATGGCAAGCTTAGTGTCTTTTTTTAGCCCTACCAACATGGTTTGATAACATCGTGCAATATCAGCCAGTGCGTTTTCATCTACCGGTGCATCTAAATCAATCAGCTCTATGGATTGTAAAAATTCAGCTGAGCTTTGATCACGTGGCGTTTGGCTTAGCAATGGATATTGTTGCTCGCACCACTGTTCAAAGCTTTGCCCGAGCATAGGTAGGTCAAGCAACCACTCACCAGGATAGTCAATAATATCTAAATACAGCGTCGATTGTGGTGAGAAATGACCGCGCAGACCCGCGTTGCTTTGATATTTAATCGCCAAACGTAAAGTATTTATTCGCTCGGTAGAAGCGGGCCATGCAGGGTCGCCTTCACTTGGTAGTAAAGCACTTATTGCACGGTTGTAATCAAAAGTGGGAACATTTAATGCCTCTTGCGGCACAATTTTAGTAGCAATATGGCGATGTTCACGCATTACATCAAAAAAAGGTAAGTTGTTGTCATTCGCCTGAGAGGTTAAATGTTTAACTAGCGCGCTAATGAACGCCGTTTTACCACTGCCGCTCAGCCCTGTTACGGCAAGTTTAACGTGTTGATCTAAACTACGGTGCAGGGCTTTTTGTGCTTTGCCTTTAACGCTTTTAAAGGTCTTTTTTGCAAATGATTGGCTCATAAAGTGTTTTGCACCTTAGTTGCCGTCATTGATCACGCTGCAAACAAGGTGCTTATTAATCCTTTAAAGTTTATTAATTTCACGGCTGACCGTAAACTCGCTTGAAGTAACGTAGCGTTCCATGTTTTGAAGGCGGCTATCTACACGGGTCAATCGCTCTTTTAAGTCTTGAAGCGCACGACGCGGTGGCTCGCCTTTTTGCCATACTTTAAATTTTACTTCTAGCGGATCACCGCCATACGTTGATTGTGTTTTACTTACGGCACTGGGTTGTTTTTTATCTAAAATAAACCACGCTGCAATATACGCCACCACAAATAATGGGCCACCAGTTAGTAGCACAGCACTAACAAAAATAATGCGAACTAACCATAACTCCATATTAAAGTAGTCACTTAATCCCGCACATACACCGGCAATTTTACCGCGTTGTGGGTCTCTTAATAATTCGCGTTTGGTGTTCATACTTTTTGTCTCCACTGTGGTGACTCTTGATCAAGTAACGCTTCTAATGTCTCGATTCTATCAGTCATTTTTTCAGCTTTTTGAGCAAGTTCTAATAACTGGTGATGCTCATGCTCGCTTAACCCTTGGCTTACCTGCTTTTTGCTTCGATAGTGTAAAATTAACCACAATGGCGCAACAAAAATCATAAACATAACAAATGGTACAATTATTACGTCTGAATCAAACATAATCCTCTCCTGACAATCCGTATTCAATGTTGATGTCAGGGGCACAAGGCCCCTGTTTTATATTTATTTATTCGAGAGTTTCTTTTTAAGTTCAGCTAACTCGTCGTCAATTTTTTCATTCTTTTGTAAATCAGCAATTTCATCTGCTAACGTTTGTTTACCCAAATCGTAAGACTCTATTTGAGATTCTAGCCCATCAATTTTGGTTTCGTAACGTTCAAAACGATTAAGTGCATCATCCACTTTAGAACTATCAAGTGCTTTTTTAACCTCAAGGCGCGACTCAGCCGAGCGTTGACGTAAAATAATAGCTTTTTGACGTGCTTTAGCATCCGCTAGTTTCTCTTGTAGCGTAGTCACTTCTTGCTGTAGTTTCTCGATATGAGATTCTACATGATCAAGTTCACTTTCTACTGCGGCGACTGCATCTGCTGATTTTTGCTTTTCAAGTAAAGCCGAGCGAGCTAAATCATCACGATCTTTGCTCAGTGCTAATTCGGCTTTGTCTTGCCAATCGCTTACTTGAGCTTTTAGTGTATCTACGCGACGTACTAATTCTTTTTTCTCAGCAAGGGTTTTTGCTGACGTAGAGCGTACCTCTACAAGTGTATCTTCCATCTCTTGGATAATAAGACGAACCATTTTTTCAGGATCTTCTGCTTTATCTAAAATGGCATTGATATTAGAATTAACAATGTCTGCAAAACGTGAAAAAATTCCCATAACATATACCTCTATTATTTAATCTAAATGTGTCTGCTTTTATTAGTATCAATATGCTTGCCAACTTTTATATTTTTAAAATACCATTTATTTTCAATATGTTAAATGTAAATTACAAATTACTTTTGTTATCCTTCATAATGAAATACACTAACTGTTAGTAAAAATGACTAAGAGTTAGGAAATATGAGTCAATATCGCCAACAGGACAATTTACTTGGCCAATCAGACAGCTTTTTATCGGTGCTTGATCAGGTTTCGCAACTGGCTAACCTAGATAAACCCGTACTCATTATTGGTGAACGTGGTACCGGTAAAGAGCTAATTGCAGCACGTTTACACTTTTTATCCAAGCGCTGGGATCAAAATTACGTCAAGCTTAACTGTGCGGCTTTAAACGAAAACCTACTCGAGAGTGAATTATTTGGTCATGAAAGTGGTGCTTTCACAGGCGCAAGTAAACGCCATGAAGGCCGCTTCGAACGTGCTAATAGCGGCACCTTATTCTTAGATGAGTTAGCAAATACCTCTGCCATGGTTCAAGAAAAGCTACTAAGAGTGATTGAGTATGGTGAATTTGAGCGTGTTGGCGGCAAGCAAACCGTTAAAGTAGATACTCGCTTAGTCTGTGCAACCAATGAAGACTTGCCACATTTAGCCGAGCAAGGTGAATTTAGAAGTGATTTACTCGATAGGCTCGCGTTTGATGTGATCACCTTACCGCCACTGCGTGAACGTCAAGATGACATTATGTTACTGGCAGAACAATTTGCGATGAATATGGCACGAGACCTTGAGTGGGAGCTATTTAGTGGCTTTACCCGCAGTGCACAAGAAAGTTTGCTCAGTTATGAGTGGCCAGGTAATGTCCGTGAACTTAAAAATGTGGTGGAGCGAAGTCTGTATCGCCACGGCAATGAACATATTCCTGTACATAAAATTATTTTAGACCCATTCGAAAGTCGCTTTAGACCTAAAGCCCGCATAAAACATGCACAAGCACCTGCTATAATACAATCTGAACCGACTACTCATGCCCAACCTGCAGAAGCGCCTGTAGCATTGAGTTCAAGTACCAAAGAACCTGAGTTTCCATGCGACTTAAAAACGCTCTCTAATGAATTTGAAATTACATTGATAAAAAAAGCATTAGAACATAGCCAATTTAATCAAAAGAAGACTGCAGAAGTACTTGGTTTAACGTATCATCAACTACGTGGTTATTTGAAAAAATACAATTTGCTAGAATAGTAGAGGTTGTGCGGGTGCATAAATTATTACTTGCTTTAATATCATTGAGCTTAGTAGGTTGCATTGATAGTAAAGAAGAAATCTTAGAAGAAAAAAACCAAGGCCTCGTTTATTGCGCCGAGGCTAATCCTGTGTCGTTTAACCCACAAGTCACAACCACAGGGTCGACTATCGATATTATTGCTAACCAGTTATACGACCGGTTAATTAGTATTGACCCCGTGACCGCCGAATTTAAGAGTGAACTTGCCACTGATTGGAAAATCAGTAAAGACGGTAAATCGGTTACCTTCACTTTGCGCAAAGGAGTTAAGTTTCATACCACCTCTTATTTTACTCCTAGTCGTGAATTTAACGCTGATGATGTAATATTTACTTTTAGTCGATTATTCGACGTTTATAATCCTTATCACTTTATTGGCGATGCTAATTACCCTTATTTTCAAAGTGTGGGGATTGATCAGCTAATTCGTAAAATTGTTAGAGTCTCTGATCATCAAGTCCGATTTGAGCTATTTAATCCCGAGAGCAGCTTTTTAGCTAATATGGCGACCGATTTTGCTGTCGTGCTCTCTAAAGAATATGCCATGGCGCTCAAAGCTAATAATCAAGAAAACCTATTTGATCAATACCCGATTGGTACGGGTCCTTATATTTACAAAGAGTATCGACGCGACCATTTAGTACGCTTTTATAAAAACGCTGATTATTGGAAACATGATGTTGCCCTTGAGCAGTTGGTGTACGACATTACTCCAAATGGTACCACCCGTATCGCAAAAATATTGACCAAAGAATGTGATGTTACTGCACACCCAAGCAGTGCCCAATTAAGTATCTTAGCGCAACGTGATGATATTAATGTTGAAAGAGAAACTAACTTAAATATTGGTTACTGGGCATTTAATACCGAGCGTCCACCTTTTGATAACCTAAAAGTACGTCAAGCATTAGTTCATGCCATTGATATAGATAAAATAATGCAGGCGGTGTATTACGGTAATGGCTTGCGTGCACAGTCTATTCTTCCGCCTACGTCTTGGGCGTTTGAACTACAAAAAAACATGCCTATTTTTGACCCACAGTTGGCAAAAAGGTTATTAACTGAAGCCGGTTTTCCAAAAGGCTTTGATATGAGCATTTGGGCTATGCCGGTAAGCCGTATTTATAACCCCAACGCCCGCAAAATGGCTGAGCTAATGCAAAGTGATTTACGCAAAATTGGCGTTAACGTAAATATTGTTGAATATGAATGGAACACCTTTATTCAACGCATTGGAGAACATCGCCACGACAGTGTGTTATTAGGTTGGGCAGCTGATACGCCTGATCCCGATAACTTTTTTAGCCCATTATTAAGTTGTACTGCGACATTCAGCGGCAAAAACCCCGCAAACTGGTGTAATCCTGAATTTGATTTACTGCTAACCAAAGCGTTAGACACCACAGATTTAAATTTACGTAAACAATATTATGACGCAGCACAGAGTATGATCATCAAACAATTGCCTCTACTGCCAATTGCCCACGGCATGCGTTTTCAAGCAAGTAGTGCAGATGTTGAGGGCATTACCTTAGGGCCATTCGGTGCTATTTCGTTGGCTAACGCGAGGAAAAAATAATGATCTTAGATTATATTTTACGCCGCCTCGGACTGTTATTTTTTATGGTGTTACTACTCAGTATTTTTACCTTTTCGTTGAGTTACTTATTTCCCGGCGATCCACTCAGTAATTTAAGCGGCATACCAGATACTAACTTCACCCAAAATGCGCAGTTAGAAGAAAAGTACTTGTTTAACAGTAACTACTTTATGCAGTACATCGCCTTTGTGGGACGAATTTTACAAGGGGACTGGGGAATGTCATTCGCCTCGGGGGGCAGTGTTTTCGCCCATGTGATTGATTTAATCCCTGCAACGTTAGAGCTAAGTATTTACGCGTTAGTTATCTCGGTGGTAGTGGGTGTGCCTGTCGGTATTTTAGCATCGGCATATAATAAACAATGGCCTGATAAATTTATTAGCTCTACAGCGATGATTGGCTATTCTATGCCAATTTTTTGGCTGGCATTATTATTAATTATGGTTTTTTCGCTCCAACTTGGCTGGTTTCCCATGTCGGGGCGAGTGAGCTTGTTGTATGAGATACCTGCGAGCACAGGGTTTATTTTACTTGATATTTTACTCGCTGATTTTCCTTACAATGGTTTGGCCATGTTAGATGCACTGCATCACCTTACCTTACCCACTATTGTGCTTGCTATGTATCCAACCACGGTATTAGTGCGCTTTACTCGCGAATCGATGTTAAAAGTAATGGATCAAAATTTCATTAAAACGGCTCGTGCCAAAGGGCTTACTCGTGGACAGCTTATTATTCATCACGCCCTAAGAAATGCCTTACTACCGGTTATAAAACAAATAGGTTTGCAGTTTAGTACCTTGATCACCCTAGCGATGATCACTGAAGTTATTTTTTCGTGGCCTGGGATCGGTCGCTGGTTAATAGACAGTATTTATCAACGTGATTATCCCGCCATACAAGGTGGGTTAATGGCCGTCTCTTTATTTATTATTATTGCCACAATTATGGCCGAACTGACCTACACCCTACTCGATCCTCTGTCTCGGAACCAAGCGCATGGCAAAGTTTAACTTATTTTCAGAAGATTCAAATAAATCGCCATTAGCGAGACTCTGGCGAAAGTTTAAAAATAACCACCCTGCACTGGTTGGTTTATGGGTGTTTATTGCCTTTAGCCTGTTAGCGGCTACCGCGCCTTTTCTTGCGCCTTATGGGGTAAATCAACAGCACAGTGATGCACTATTACTGCCTCCCTCGTGGAATGAAATGGGCGATGTGCGGTTTATACTTGGCACCGATGATTTAGGCCGAGATGTGCTGTCTCGTTTAATGAATGGTGCCACATATACGTTCGGGTTATCGGTTGTGGCTGCACTGATCACCACTGTTATTGGTGTGTTGGTAGGTACCTTTGCAGGGATCAGTAAAGGCATACGTTCTAGTTTTTTGAACCACTTACTGGATGTAACGCTGTCAATTCCCTCATTGTTACTGGCCATCATTATTATTGCCATACTCGGCCCTGGATTAATGAATACCGTATGGGCAATTATTTTAGCCTTATTACCCCAGTTTATTCATTCAATTAGAAACCTGATAGTTGACGAACTTGGCAAAGATTATGTTACAGCCTACCGCTTAGATGGCGCCTCTAAATGGCATATTTTATCACGCGGGATTTTTCCTAATGTGTATGAGTATATTGTGGTTATTTTTACGATGGCGCTTTCTACTGCTATTTTAGATATTGCGGCGTTAGGGTTTTTAAAACTGGGTGCACAGCCGCCGACTACTGAATGGGGCGCAATTTTAGCAGAGAACTTAGGACTTATATATTTAGCACCCTGGACGGTAGCATTGCCGGGCGTGCTGTTATTTTTAGCGGTTCTTTCAACAAACTTAGTGGGCGATGGACTTCGCAAAGTTTTACAAGCGCGTAAGGCCGATTAGATGCAGTTACTAGATATTCGAAATTTAACCATTGAACTTCAAACTTCCGAAACCGCCATTCGTGCTGTTGATCGCGTAAGCTTTAGTTTAAAAGAAGGTGAAGTACATGCTTTAGTGGGCGAATCAGGCTCTGGCAAAAGCTTAATTGCAAAAGCCATTGTCGGCGTGCTTAATGAACGCTGGGTGATAACCGCAGACAGAATGCATTGGCGTGGTGTTGATTTAATGCGCTTAACACCAGAGCAACGCCGTAAAACGGTTAGCCAAGACATTGCGATGATTTACCAAGACCCCAGTCGATGTCTAGATCCTACTGCTAAAATATTTAACCAAATTGCTGAAACACTGCCTGAAGTGGCTGCTAAAGGGTTTTTCTTAAAACGCAACCGTGAGCGTAAAGACCGTGTTAAAGCCTTAATACATAAAGTAGGTATTAAAAATCATGAAGCGGTGCTTGATAGTTACCCGCATGAGCTCTCTGAGGGCGTATGCCAAAAGGTCATGATAGCCATGGCGATTGCCCGCACACCTAAGTTATTAATTGCAGATGAGCCTACAACCGCACTAGAAAGCACCACCCGTGCACAGGTGTTTAGGTTATTAAAAAGTTTAAATCAGCTAAAGAACATGTCTATTTTGATGATCTCTCATGAACTAGAAGAAATTGTTAATTGGTCGCATGGTATTCATGTGCTGTACTGCGGTCAAATGGTTGAAGCAGGTCCAACACACCGTATTTTTAGCCAACCTCGTCATCCGTATACGCAGGCTTTACTAAAAAGCCTGCCCGATTATGAGCATGGTTTAGCCCATAAAGAACCCTTTTATGCACTTAAAGGCACCATACCAACATTACAGCATTTACCGATTGGTTGTCGACTCGGTCCACGTTGCCCACAAGCACAAAAAGAATGTGTGGTTGCGCCTAAACTTTCAAAGCATCATGGTCATAGCTACGCCTGTCACTTTCCGCTGATCAAGGAAATAAAATAATGCAGCCACTGTTAAAAGTTCAAGCCTTATCAAAAACCTTTAACATGCGAGCGGGTCTGTTTAGCCGTAAAAAGTTTGATGTTTTAAAAAATATCTCATTTTGTATTGGTAAAGGTGAAACAATTGCCATTATTGGTGAAACAGGCTCAGGAAAAAGTACCCTGGCTAAATTATTAGTGGGTGCATACAGTGCCGATAGCGGGCAGATATTATTGGAGAATAACACTATAGAAAACAATGGTAATCGTGATGCCCAGTGTCGTTATATCCGAATGATTTTTCAAGACTCCGCCACCTCATTGAACCCAGCAGTGACCATTGCTGAAATGCTCGATGATTGCCTAAAATTCAATACTGATTTTGATAAAACTCAACGTAGTGAAAAAATTGGCAGTACGCTGCTTAAAGTGGGTCTACTGGTCGATCATCAGCAATACTATCCGCATATGTTTAGTGTGGGGCAATTACAGCGTGTAGCGCTCGCTCGCGCGCTTATATTAGATCCTAAGGTTGTTGTACTCGATGAGGCACTTTCATCGCTTGACCCTTCTGTAAGAGCGCAAATAGTAAACCTATTACTTAAACTACAGCTTGAAACTGGATTAACCTATATTTTGATCACCCATCATTTAAGTTTAGTGCGCCATATTAGCGACCAGTTAGTGGTACTCAATAAAGGTGAAATAGTTGAATACGGCGCTACAGAAACTATTTTTCAAAACCCGCAGTCAAAGGTTACCCAGCGCTTATTGAGTTGTTAATGTCTAAACAAACAAAAAAGGCGCCAATTGGCGCCTTTTTTAATTTAGCTATTACTTATTCAGCTGCTTGAGCTGCTTTTGGTACATTAAGCTCTGCTTGTTGCTTAAGCGATTCAATGAATACCGTATAGTTTTTCTGCGCTTGCGCCATAGTAATGTTTTGCTTCATTTGTGGCTCAATGTTGTCACTCACTGGTGCATCATTTACCGCTTTAAGCGCAACAATCGCTGCATCGCCATTATTTAAGCTAACCATATCATATACAGCCGCATCACTAGGATGTGCCATTTTGAATACTTGGGTAACAATAGCAGGTGAAACAGCAAAGCTTTCACGAGTTAGTTGCGACTCTTGACGAACGTTTAGTGATTGCTCAGCAGCCACATCGTTTAAGCTCTTGCCTTCTTTTACTTGTGCAAATAACGTGCGTGCTTTTTCTTTTGCAAGGTCTGATGCCTTTTCATTCATTAAGCGTGTTTTAATTTGCTCACTTACCTCGCTTAATGCTTTCGTTGCCGCAGGTTGGTGCTCATTTACACGCACCACAATCACGTGCTCATTACCAAGCTCAATTACTTCTGAATTGACTTTATCTTCTAGTAGTTCAACTGATGATAAGGCAGTCACAACCGCTGGGTTATTAAGCGGCTCAGGAAGCGCGCTAAGCGCTAGTAAAGAAGTAGATTGTACTTCTACACCCGCCACTTCAGCAGCATCGTCTAAGCGATCAGAAATCTCAAAGGCTAATGCCCCCATTTCTGTTTGCTTCTCGTAAAACGCATCTACTTTTTCAGCTTGCTCAAGTTCAGCACGTAGGTCAGCTTTAACCTCATCGAACGGTTTAACTTGTTGAGTTTGTAGATCAGTCAGTTTGATGATGTGATAACCAAACTCAGAAGCAACAACGTCAGAGTAATCACCTTTGTTTTGCAATGCGAACGCTGCATCTTCAAATGCTGGTTCCATAACATCACGTTCAATCCACTCTAAATCGCCACCCATTTCTGCACTAACAATGTCATCTGACGATGTCTCTGCTAGCTCAGCAAAATCAGCACCAGCGTTAAGCTGGGCAAGTAACGACTCAGCTTTCGCTTTAGCCGCATCATCATCTTCGCTATTGTCGATTAGAATATGCGACACACGACGCTTTTCTGGTTCAACATATTGCGCTTTACTCTGCTCATAATATGCTTTTACATCGTCTTCGCTTACCGATGCAACATCAATATCATCTGCATTTAGTTCGATGTAATTAACTGAAATTAATTCAGGTGATAAAAATTGACCTGCGTTTAATTCATAGTAATCCGCAACTTCTTGCTCTGTAACTTCAACATCAGCTTGCATTGCTTGTTTATCAATTACTAAATAATCAATGCTTCGTGTTTGCTGTTGCAACGCAATGGCTGATTTAAGCTCATTTGGCAGCGCAAAGTCTGTACCCGCAACGGCAGATACTAACTGGCTACGCGTCATATCATCACGCAGGTATTCACGAAATGCGTCAGGTTGAAAATTCATTTGACGAATAACTTGTAAATAACGGTCGTTATTAAACTTGTCGCCAATTTTAAAATAAGGTAGCTCTAAAATTGTTTTACGAACGCTTTCATCACTTACGCGCAAACCAAGCTCGGCGGCTAACTGACTTTGTAATTCTTGTTGTACTAAACGGTCAATCACACCTTGACGGATTTGAGCCATGTAAGTTGGATCAGCTGCTATTTGGGTAAAGTACTCACCAAATTGTTGTTCTAAGCGGCTACGTTCATTTTGAAACGCACGGCTAAATTCTGTTTGGCTAATTTTAATTCCATTTACTTCAGCAACGGGTTGTTCTGTGGTTTGACCTAAGTAACTACCGATCCCAGCTAAGGCAAAAGATAAAATCACCGCGCCTAAAATGACTTTGGCTACCGGCCCTTGCGAACCTTCTCTGATTTTCTCAAGCATTTGTTTATCTCTTTTCTGAGCAAGGTATTTTCTACCTTGTCATATGTAAAAAAAGCGTATCTTACCAGATACGCTTTTTCACTTGAAGTAACTGGCGGTGAAGTAACTTAATTTATCGATTGCAATAATTAAGCGTCTCTTTACTCGCCATAACTAAATTGTTTACACAATGATTAGTTTACTGCGTCTTTAAGCGCTTTACCGGCTTTGAAAGCTGGGATGTTAGCTGCAGCAATTTGAATCGTTTCACCAGTTTGTGGGTTACGACCTGCACGAGCAGCACGCTCACGTACAGAGAAAGTACCAAAACCAACAAGTGCAACTGAGTCGCCATCTTTTAGCGCGCCAGATACAGATTCGATGAATGAATCTAGTGCACGACCTGCAGCCGCTTTAGAAATGTCAGCATCAGCTGCGATTTGATCGATTAATTGAGATTTATTCACAATATCATCCTCTTTCATTGTTGTTATCAAGAGCGATTGTTTTTTAAACTAACATCACTGTTTTGAAATTTTTGAGCAATTTTTTTAAGCTCATATGATTATATTTTTCTTAAGCCTAGGCCCTGCAAGGGCTAGGCTTGAAAACCAGTGCTTAACTTATCATACCGTTTAGATTTGAAAAGCCCCTAAAAGCACTTTTTTTGGCTTTTTTACTGCTTTTTTGGTGTTTCGACTGAAAAACTATCAACTGGATGCACTAAAGCAAGCTTTAATACTTCGTCAATCCACGTAACTGGGTGAATCTCAAGACCCGCCAATACGTTATCAGGTATCTCTTTTAAGTCACGTTCGTTAATTTTAGGGATCACCACCGTTTTAATACCACCTCGGTGAGCCGCTAATAATTTCTCTTTTAAACCACCAATTGGCAGTACTTCACCACGTAGGGTAATCTCACCCGTCATGGCCACATCAGAGCGCACTGGATTACCCGTTAGGCTTGAAACCAAACAAGTAACCATTGCGATACCCGCACTTGGACCATCTTTAGGAGTTGCGCCCTCAGGTACATGCACGTGAATATCACGTTTTTCATAAAAGTCGCTATTAATACGTAGCTCATCAGCACGATTACGCACAACAGTCATTGCCGCTTGAATCGACTCTTGCATTACATCGCCTAACGAGCCGGTGTAAGTCAATTTGCCTTTACCTGGTACTGCAGCACATTCAATCGTTAGTAAGTCTCCGCCTACTTCTGTCCATGCTAGGCCAGTTACTTGGCCAATACGGTCGCCATCTTCTGCTTTACCGTAATCAAAACGTTGCACACCTAAGTACTCTTCAAGGTTATCTGCATCGATAGTGACCGTTTTGGTGTCTTTTTCCATTAAGATATTTTTAACCGCTTTACGGCATAATTTAGATACTTCACGCTCTAAGTTACGAACGCCCGCTTCACGCGTGTAATATCGAATAATACCGATAATGGCACTGTCAGCAATTTCAACTTCTTTCTCTTTCAAGCCATTACGCTTAACTTGCTTTGGAATTAAATGTTCTTTAGCTATATTTAATTTTTCGTCTTCGGTATAACCGGCTAAACGAATAACTTCCATACGGTCCAATAATGGCCCAGGAATATTAAAGCTATTAGAGGTAGCAACAAACATTACATCAGATAAGTCGTAATCGACTTCTAGGTAATGATCAGCAAAATGACTGTTTTGCTCAGGGTCGAGTACTTCAAGTAATGCTGATGCAGGGTCGCCACGCATATCTGCTGACATTTTATCAATTTCATCTAACAAGAATAACGGGTTTTTAACGCCCACTTTAGTCATGTTTTGAATCAATTTACCTGGCATAGAGCCAATATAAGTACGACGGTGACCACGTATCTCAGCTTCATCACGTACGCCACCCAGTGCCATACGAATGTACTTACGGCCAGTTGAACGCGCAATAGATTGCCCAAGAGAGGTTTTACCTACCCCTGGCGGCCCAACTAAACACAAAATAGGCCCTTTAAGCTTATTAGTACGCTGCTGTACCGCGAGATATTCAATAATACGCTCTTTAACTTTATCAAGTCCGTAGTGATCGCTATCTAGTATTTTTTGCGCGCCTGCTAAATCTTTTTTAACTTTAGAGCGTTTTTTCCACGGTACGTTAATTAGCGTATCTATGTATGAGCGAACAACACTCGCTTCTGCCGACATCGGCGACATCATTTTAAGTTTGTTAAACTCTGCCGTGGCTTTTTCTTTCGCTTCGTTAGGCATACCTGATTCTTCGATGCGTTTTTTTAGCGCTTCGAATTCATCTGGTACATCGTCAATTTCGCCAAGCTCTTTTTGAATCGCTTTCATTTGCTCATTGAGGTAGTACTCACGCTGCGATTTTTCCATCTGCTTTTTAACGCGGGTACGAATTTTTTTCTCAACTTGCAGTAAGTCTATTTCACCTTCCATCAACGCCATTAAGTACTCTAAGCGCTCCGTAACGCTTGATATTTCAAGTACTTTTTGTTTTTCAGGCACTTTTAATGGCATATGCGCAGCCATGGTATCAGCAAGACGCGCTGGCTCATCAATACCAGAGACCGAAGTCATCACTTCAGGTGGGATTTTTTTATTTAATTTTACGTAGCCTTCAAACTGGCTTAATGCACTGCGAATAAAAATATCTTGCTCTTGTTCATTCACTGAATCAGATTCAATAAACTGAGCATTGGCAACAAAGAAGTCTTCGTTATCAACAAACTCTTCGATATTTGCACGCTGCGTGCCTTCAACTAATACTTTTACTGTACCATCGGGTAGCTTTAATAATTGAAGTACAGTCGCAATTGTCCCTACACGATAAATATCGTCTTTCTCAGGCTCGTCTACAGTTGCATCTTTTTGTGCAACTAAGAAAATTTGTTTGTCTTTATCCATTGCCGCTTCAAGGCATTTTATTGATTTTTCACGGCCTACAAAAAGCGGGATCACCATGTGTGGATACACCACTACATCGCGCAGTGCTAGCACAGGGATTTCGACTCGATCGTTTCTCTCAAGCGTCATTGTATTTTCTCTTTGCACTTCATTTATTTAAAGATTACTCAAGTATATGGGGATAACCTAATTAAAGTTCAACAATTTTTGCCAACTCGATTAAATTAATTATAAAAAAAGGAGCCATTGGCTCCTTTTTTTTACAACTTGCTCAGAATTTAATCCGCCGCGGCTTGTTCTTGATTGCTGCTGTCATAAATCAAGATTGGGTCAGACTCACCTTTAATAACGGTTTCATCAACAACCACTTTACTTACGTTATCAATTGAAGGCAGCTCATACATAGTATCAAGCAATACACCTTCTACGATTGAACGCAGGCCACGTGCACCGGTTTTACGTTCCATTGCTTTGTGAGCAATAGCACGTAGTGCATCATCACGAAATTCAAGCTCAACGTCTTCCATCCCAAACAATACTGAAAATTGCTTAGTAATAGCGTTTTTAGGCTCGCTTAAAATTTGTACCAGTGCAGCTTCATCAAGTTCAGTCAATGTAGCAACAACAGGTAAACGGCCAATAAACTCTGGAATTAAACCATATTTCACTAAATCTTCTGGCTCAACATCTTTAAATGTTTCACTTAAAGAGCGGCTCGCTGCCGACTCTTTAACGTTAACGCCAAAACCAATGCCAGTATTTTTGTGGCTACGCTGTTCAATAACTTTATCAAGACCAGCAAATGCGCCACCACAAATAAACAGAATTTTAGAAGTGTCTACTTGCAGGAACTCTTGCTGTGGATGTTTACGTCCACCTTGTGGCGGAACAGAAGCAACGGTACCTTCAATCAATTTAAGTAAGGCTTGTTGTACACCTTCACCTGATACATCACGGGTGATTGATGGGTTATCTGATTTACGTGAAATTTTGTCAATTTCATCAATGTAAACAATACCACGTTGTGCTTTTTCTACGTCGTAGTCACATTTTTGTAAAAGCTTTTGAATGATGTTTTCAACATCTTCACCCACATAACCGGCTTCGGTCAACGTGGTGGCATCGGCCATTGTAAACGGCACATCTAGCAAACGTGCTAACGTTTCAGCTAGTAGTGTTTTACCACTCCCCGTTGGACCAATTAATAAAATATTACTTTTACCTAGTTCAACGTCTTGTTTAGTTGATTGGTTGCGTAAACGCTTATAGTGATTGTAAACCGCTACAGACAACACTTTTTTCGCATGCTCTTGGCCAATTACGTAGTCGTCTAAGTGGTTACGAATTTCTTTTGGCACAGGTAATTTGTCAGCGGCATCATGCTTAGGCGCGATGTCTTTAATTTCTTCCCTGATAATATCATTACACAGCTCTACACATTCATCACAAACGTATACTGAAGGTCCTGCAATTAATTTTCGAACTTCATGCTGGCTTTTGCCGCAAAAAGAGCAGTATAACAATTTATTACTTTTGTCGCCGTCTGTAGGAGTGTCAGACATTCAGCTACCTCATTTTATTACGTTGGCCACCAAAGTCTTGGTGGCTATTTTAATACGCTTTAACTATACCAAAATTTAGGCTTTTTCGCATAGTAACTCTCATTAGCAAGCATTACTGCTTGCAGGCATACTTACTTGCTACCGCGATTAGTAAATACTGAGTCAACAATACCGTAATCTACAGCTTGGCTTGCACTCATAAAGTTATCACGGTCTGTATCACGTGAAACAACATCAAGCGGTTGGCCAGTATGCTCAGCCATTAAGCGATTTAATTTGTCTTTAATAGACAAGATTTCTTTCGCGTGTATTTCAAAATCAGATGCTTGACCTTGGAATCCACCTAATGGTTGGTGAATCATTACACGTGAATTAGGTAAACAAAAACGTTTACCCTTAGCACCACCAGATAGTAAAAACGCACCCATGCTAGCCGCTTGGCCCACACAAATAGTACTTACATCAGGTTTAATGAAATTCATTGTATCGTAAATAGCCATTCCCGCAGTGACCGAGCCACCCGGTGAATTGATATATAAGAAAATATCTTTATCTGGGTTCTCTGATTCTAAGAAAAGCATTTGCGCTAAAATCAGATTTGCCATGTTGTCTTCAACTTGGCCCGTTAAAAAGATAATACGCTCTTTTAATAGTCTCGAATAAATATCAAACGAGCGCTCGCCTTTAGCTGTTTGCTCAACAACCATTGGTACTAATGCGTTTAGGGGATCTGTCATACCAGTGTTCATACTTATTTAATTCCTTATGCGCTTATACTTATTCTAAGAAAAGCATAATGATCATTTTTAGCTAATTAAGAACCACAAACTAAAATGGCCCGGGCACACTGCATAAACAGAGTAACACGAGCCATTTAATCGTTAGCGAGCGCTTAAGTCAATGACTTATTATGCACCTTGCTGTGGATTCATGATGTCATCAAATGCTTTTTCAACATCAGTCACAGTTGCTTTAGCTAAAATAGCTTCAACAGCTTGCTCTTCCATTGCTACATTACGCATTTGTTGCATTAGTTGATCATTTGCTTTGTAGTATTCTACCACTTCAGTTGGATCTTCGTATGCAGATGCTACAGTAGCGATAAGTGCTTCAACTTTAGCGTCATCAACTTTGATGTCGTTTGCTTTGATCACTTCGCCTAATAATAGGCCAGTTTTAACTCGTGTAACTGCTTGCTCATGGAACAATTCAGCTGGAAGCTCAGGCATATTTTGACCGTTACCACCAAAACGTTGAGCAGCTTGCTCACGTAAAGCGTCAACTTCTTGGTCGATTAATGCTTTAGGCACTTCAACTTCGTTTTGCTCTAAAAGACCTTTGATTGCTTGATCTTTTACGTTAGCTTTAACCGCTTGGTCTAGCTCACGTGTCATGTTCTTTTTAACTTCTTCTTTAAGCGCGTCTACGCCGCCTTCGGCAACACCGAATTTAGTTGCAAACTCATCGCTTAATTCAGGTAATTCTTGCGCTTCAACTTTTTTCACTGTGATAGTGAATTGAGCCGCTTTACCTTTTAAGTTTTCAGCGTGGTAATCTTCAGGGAAGTTTACGTCAGCAACAACTTCTTCGCCTGCTTTTTTGCCTACGATGTTGTCTTCAAAACCTGGGATCATACGACCTTGGCCAAGTTCTAATGGGAAATCTTCAGCTTTACCGCCTTCGAATTCTTCACCATCGATAGTACCAACGAAATCAACCGTTACACGGTCATTTGCGCCAGCAGCTCCATCAACGTCAGCCCAAGAAGCGTGTTGCTTACGAAGTGTCTCTAGCATGTTTGCTAAATCTTCGTCAGTTACTTCTACCGCTGGTTTTTCAACAGCAATTTTCTCTAAACCTTGAACTTCAACTTCAGGGTAAACTTCAAATGTTGCTGAGAATTCTAAATCTTTACCTGCTTCAAGTGCTTTTGGTGCAAATGTAGGTGCGCCAGCAGGGTTAATTTTTTCAGCAACAATTGCTTCAATGTAATTACGTTGCATTACTTCGCCAGCAACTTCTTGACGAACAGCTGGTCCGAAACGCTTGTTGATTACTGATACTGGTACTTTACCAGCACGGAAACCGTCGATACGCTGCGTTTTTGACAGTTGTTGTAAGCGTTTTTTTACTTCGGTCTCAACGTTCTCTGCAGGAACGGTGATGGTCAGACGGCGCTCAAGGCCTTGAGTCGTCTCAACAGAAACTTGCATGATTTACCTCAATATTCAATTTTGGCGACTTTTCGCCTTCATTACAAACAAAGTAATCTATAGGCGTCTTGATAAAATTCAAGCCTTAGAGCTTAAAAAAATCCGTCGCTACCAGGAGATACCATTGCTGCTCTGCCCTAGGGCACTATATTTTTAAACAAATAGACGCGGCATTATAACCTAATATTCATGATAGTCGAGTGTGGGGGGCAATTATTTGGGGTAGATCAGGGTAGATAACGACTAAGCGAATAAAAAACAGGCTAATTCAACTGTATAGAATGAATTGGAGCAAAAATAGAGTTATTTTAGATGAAATATAGAGATTTAGAATATAGAACTTAAGGGGAAATGGTCGGCGATGCAGGATTTGAACCTGCGACCCCTTGGACCCAAACCAAGTGCGCTACCAAACTGCGCTAATCGCCGATATAAATATTTTCTCGAATACTTAAACTTAGGATTTAAGACCACTTATAAGAAAGTGGTCGGCGATGCAGGATTTGAACCTGCGACCCCTTGGACCCAAACCAAGTGCGCTACCAAACTGCGCTAATCGCCGATATTCTTTTTTGTAAATTGGGGTGACTGATGGGGCTCGAACCCACGACAACCGGAATCACAATCCGGGGCTCTACCAACTGAGCTACAATCACCACGGCATTACAGTGTTTTCAAAATGGCGCACCCAGAAGGATTCGAACCTTCGACCGACGCCTTAGAAGGGCGTTGCTCTATCCAGCTGAGCTATGGGCGCATCGAAAACTTCATAGTTCACTAGTAAGTTAAATTGTTATGACTAAACATAAAAATGGTCGGCGATGCAGGATTTGAACCTGCGACCCCTTGGACCCAAACCAAGTGCGCTACCAAACTGCGCTAATCGCCGATACTTACTATTGTCTGCGAGTGACCTCGTTGACAACGGGGTGCATAATAGTGATTTGACCGTGTTAGGTCAAACGTTTTTTTAAGAAAACAAATCAATTGCTCATTTTTAGTTCATAATGGTCAAATATTACGATACAGGGATAAAATTTAAACTCTTTTTTAAATTCGGGGGCTTATAATTTAAAAGCAACTTGGCGCTCAACCGCTTTTCTGCGAAAATAGCCGCCATATTAAAAAATGAGTAAGGTAAAGGTCTTTTTCTTTATCGGCATTTTAACCCCTATATATGCATTCGTTTTTTAAATGTATCGGTATCAAGTTAATTAACCTAATTAAAGGTCACCCATGACGGCAAACATCATTGATGGTAAAGCAGTAGCAAAACAAGTACGTAGCGCAGTGGCTGAACGAGTTTCAGAACGTGTTACACAAAACCTTAGAGCCCCAGGATTAGCTGTGGTGCTTGTTGGACAAGACCCAGCAAGCCAAGTTTACGTTGGTTCAAAACGTAAAGCCTGTGAAGAAGTTGGTTTTATTTCTAAATCATTTGATTTGCCCGCAGACACAACAGAGCAAGCGCTATTAGCATTAATTGATGAATTGAATGTTGATGGCGAAGTTGACGGTATTTTAGTGCAACTTCCTTTACCTGCAGGCTTAGACGCAGAAAAAATTCTTGAGCGTATTACCCCGCATAAAGATGTTGATGGCTTTCACCCTTATAACATTGGTCGTTTAGCGCAGCGTATGCCTGCCCTTCGCCCATGTACGCCAAAGGGTATTATCACCTTATTAGATTCAACCGGCGTGCGTTACAAAGGCATGCACGCAGTGGTAGTGGGTGCCTCTAATATTGTGGGTCGCCCTATGTCACTTGAACTGTTGTTAGCTGGCTGTACGACTACTGTTTGTCATAAGTTCACACAAGATTTAGAAACCCATGTTCGCCGTGCTGACTTATTGGTTGTTGCTGTAGGCAAACCAGAGTTTATTCCGGGTGACTGGATAAAAGAAGGCGCGATTGTTATTGATGTGGGTATTAACCGTTTAGACAACGGTAAGTTAGTGGGTGACGTTGAATACGCTACTGCAGAACAAAAAGCTGACTTTATTACCCCTGTACCTGGCGGCGTAGGCCCGATGACAGTTGCTAGCTTAATTGAAAATACGTTAGAAGCGTGTGAGAAATATCACAGCTAATAAATAAAAATAAAGTAATCCAAAGCCCGCTTAATTGCGGGCTTTTTGTATCATCATTCTTCGTTTTATTAAGTCCAAGCCTTGTGGCAAAACCGAAAACACAATCATTAATAACATAATCGCGTACTGCCAATTTGCATACTGCTCGTTAATTAATATTCCTGCACATAAAATACCGGCAATTGGGTTGGCTATAGTGCCAAAAGTAAATTCAACAACTGACATTCGTCCTAATAACCAAACATATAGGATGTAAGCCAAAGCAGTATTAGGTACCACCAGCCAAAATAACGCCAGCCATTGCGTGATATTTATTGATGCAGTTAAAAATTGATACTGCTGTGGTGCAAAATAGAAAGCTTGAACCATAGCGGCAATTGCTAGCAAACTGCCACCAATGATTAGCTGCCACGTGAGTACCGTCCACCAGTGAACTTTAGCCGTTACTTTTTGTACCAGCGTACTGCCTATCACAATAGTTAATAACGCCCCTATCAGCGCCAAAATCCCCAAAACATTAAGTGCTACATGTTGTGGATCAAATAAGCGCCATGCTAAAACCACTAAAGCAAGCGCACAAATACCTTGCACTAGCGCTGGCTGTTGTCGCTTTACAAGCCATGCATATAATAATGCAACCACAGGGACAGATACCATACCCACGCCAGCAATAGCTGCTGGTAGGTTAATTGCCATTACAAAAATAAAACTAAAAAATAGCGCAATATTAATCGTGCCGATTAAAAAGATGCCAGGCCATTGCTTTTCTGTTGGCCAAGAGGGTTTAAATAACAACAATAATAAACCAGCAGGAAGTGCACGTATGGCCCCTAATAAGATTGGCGGCCACTCTGGGGTTGCGTATTTAGTTACCGCATAAGTCGTTCCCCATAAAAAAGCAGGGATCATGGCAAGTAAAATATTCATTAATTTTCCATTTTTAAATTGATGAATGCGAGTTTAAAACCTCAACCATAATTGAGGTCAACAATATCAATTTTATTAAAAGCATAATCAATTTAATGCAATTGATATAACAAAAAAGGGTTACCCAATGGCAACCCTTTTTTTGTGATCAGCGCGTTATGGCTAAATACGCAAAGGTTAAAAGTCCCTATGCTTTACGCCACGTTGTTTTTCCCGCTGAATCTTCAAGTATTACACCCAGTGCATTTAAAGCATCGCGAGCTTCATCAGCTGCAGCCCAATTTTTACTGGCACGTGCGTCATTACGTTTTACAATCAATGCCTCAATTTCAGCCACTTCATCATCGTTTTGACCGCCTTGTAAAAATGCTTCAGGTGCTTGTTGAGCAATACCAAGTATTTCACCTAAGCTGCGTAGAATAAAGGCTAAATGTCCTGCTTTTTCGCTATCACTTTCTTTTACTCGGTTTAGCTCTTTAGCAACTTCAAATACAACCGGTAATGCTTCTGGCGAATTAAAGTCATCATTCATAGCTTTTCTAAACTTAGCTACATACTCATTACCCTCAAGCTCACATTCAACTGGCTCAACACCACGTAATGCCGTGTAAATACGCTCAAGTGATGAACGTGCTTGGTCTAAGTTTTCTTGCGAGTAATTAAGTTGACTGCGGTAATGGCCAGAAATTAAAAAGTAACGAACCGACTCAGCATCGTATTGCTTTAATACTTCACGAACGGTAAAAAAGTTATCTAATGATTTAGACATCTTTTCTTTGTTCACTTGAACCATACCGGTATGGATCCAAGTATTAACGTATTGGCCGTTGTTAGCACAGCATGATTGCGCGATTTCGTTTTCGTGGTGCGGAAACTGTAGGTCTGAACCACCACCATGAATATCAAAGTGCTCACCTAGGTGCTTTGAACTCATCGCTGAACATTCTATGTGCCAACCAGGGCGACCCTCACCCCAAGGTGATGACCACGATGGCTCCCCTGCTTTAGCTTTTTTCCATAAAACAAAATCAAGAGGATCGTCTTTATCTTGTGCTACTTCCACACGTGAGCCCGATTGCAGCATGGTTAAATCTTGCTGTGAAAGTGCTCCGTATTGCTCAAAGGTTGATACATCAAATAAAACGTCGCCATCGGTTGCAACATAAGCATGGCCTTTGGCAATCAAACGCTCAACCATGGCAATAATTTCATCCATGTGACCTGTAACCGTTGGCTCTACATCAGGACGTAGCATATTTAAGCTGTCAAAGTCTTCATGCATGGCTTTAGTCATACGCACGGTTAAGTCGTTAATGGCTTCACCGTTCTCATTTGCGCGCTTGATAATTTTATCGTCTACATCGGTAATATTACGCACGTACTTTAAATCGTAACCTAAGTGACGAAGGTAGCGAACAATCACATCAAAACCCACAAATGTGCGTGCATGGCCAATGTGGCAGTAATCATAAATGGTGATACCACACACATACATGTCGATTTTTCCATCAACCATAGGTTTAAATTGTTCTTTTTGGCGTGTCAGTGTGTTGTATATTTGTACCATTTAGTTGCTTTCCTTCACGATTAACAGAAAAGCTATGTTACCACTTGCTAAGCATGGGCTCTAGCGGTTTATCAAAGCACTTTGTTAATCTGGGTCAACTACGATAAAATAGCGCCAATATTCAAACCAGCTATAGGAAATCTCATGGTTGTTCTACACACAAACTTTGGTGATATCACCATTAAAATGCACGAAAGCGAAGCTCCAAATACAGTAAAAAACTTTTTAGAGTATGCAAACTCAGGTTTTTATAACGGCACTATTTTTCATCGTGTAATTGATGGTTTTATGGTTCAAGGCGGTGGTTTTGCATCGGGTATGGAACAAAAAGAAGTAAACGACCCAATTGAAAATGAAGCTAACAACGGCCTATCTAACAAAGTAGGTACTTTAGCAATGGCGCGTACGCCTGATCCACACTCAGCTACAGCGCAATTTTTCATTAACGTGAATAACAACGACTTTTTAAACCACAGCAGCGAAACGTCGCAAGGCTGGGGTTACTGTGTGTTTGCTGAAGTAGTAGAGGGCATGGACGTAGTAAATAAAATCAAAGGTGTTGCTACAGGTAGCAATGGCTTTCACCAAGATGTACCACTTGAAGATGTGGTAATTGAAAGTGTAACTGTAAGCTAAAACCCCCTTTATTCTTCAAAGAATACATAAAGCGGGTATTCACCCGCTTTTATTTAACTGGAATCACCATGACTCGCCAAACCTACTTTATTGCAGATTTACATTTGAGTGAAAATCGCCCTGATATTACAGCGGCATTTTTTAAATTTTTACACTCCCATATTGTTCCTCAAAAAGTAGACGCCCTATATATTTTAGGTGATTTTTTTGAAGTCTGGGTTGGTGACGATTATGTAAGCGAACTATCAGCAGCAGTGGCCAAACAATTAAAAGCAGTTAATAACTCGGGCATACCTATTTATTTTGTACACGGTAATCGCGATTTTATCATGCGCACAAAATATGCAAACATGGCAGGAATGACTCTACTCGATGAGCAAACAGTGATCGACCTTTACGGCACACCCACGGTAATTTTACATGGTGATGAAATGTGTACTCAAGATATTGAATATCAAAAGTTTCGTCAAAAAAGTCGTGGTTGGTGGTGGCCCAAATTAATGCTTGCTATGCCATTATGGTATCGAAAAAAAATAGCCCGCGATGCGCGTGAAAAAAGTAAACTTAGCCAAGCAGACAAACCTATAGAAATACTGGATGTAGTGCAAAGCGCGGTACTCGAAACCTTTGCTAAGCATAACGTGGCTAATATGATCCACGGCCATACTCACCGCCCTAATGTACATACCTATGAAGTTAATAACCAAACCCTTACTCGTACAGTATTGGGCGATTGGTATACTCAAGGTTCGTATTTAGTGATTACTCCCGAGTCACAACAATTAATTTCAACGCCTTTATAACGTCCCTAGTAATTAATCGTAATCAGACTTTGCGGTTAACTCAGGCAAGGTAATAATAAATTGTGTTTTAAAATAGGCATCGCTTTGTGGTTCTGAATGAAGTTTGATGTCTCCTTTCAAAACTTGTGTTACCCATTGGTGCACCATATATAAACCTAAGCCCGTATTACCTTTACCTCGTGCGGTTGTATAAAAAGGCTCAAATATATCTGCTTTAGTCTCATTATTTACTCCTTTACCATTATCTGACACGCTAAGCCTTACGCTATTATTTGTCGCTTGCTCTACTTTTATTTCTATCACTCCCTCCTGCTTTTCATCAAAAGCGTGATTTAGCGCATTAATTACAAGGTTTTCGACCACCTGAGAAATAATCCCCGGCAAACTAATCACCTGTTTTTTGAGCAAGAAAATAGTTTTCACTTTTATCGGTGAATTTTTTAATCTGGAATTTAATGACAATAATAACTCTTGAATGATTTTTTCAATATCACATGCAATAAATTCATCGTTATGGCGATCAATGGCCATTTTTTTAAAACTTTTCACTAATACTGCGGTTTTATTTAAGTTAACTTTAGCTAGTGCTAGGTTCTCACCAATACTGGTTGTTGTTTCCTCTAACGTTGATTTAGTCAGCCCCTCCCTCATCGCCGCATTTAATTTAGCTAATGCCATATCTGCATTAGAAACAGAAATAACGGCTCCACCAATGGGTGTATTCATTTCATGAGCAACTCCTGCTACGAGCAATCCTAATGAGGATAGTTTTTGCGCTTCAATTAGTCCTTCTTGTAGCTGTTGTTGCTGCTTTATGGTGGCATCAAGCTCTCGGTTCACTATATCTAGTTCTATCTTTTCTATATGTAATTTATGCGAGAGGGTTAACAGCTTATTTTGAAACTTATACTCACGATAAATAAAGCCAAAACTAATTAAACACAGTAATCCACTACACAAAAACGCAAACTGTAAGGCTTTCACCTGTCCAGTTATTAGTAATTCATCAGGACTACTTATTAAAATAATTAACTCTTTATCGGTGTCACTAATTCTGCCTTTGTTCTCGCGCAGTGAAAAAATAGAAAAACGTCGGTAAGTATAGAGGTTATGGTCAAAAAAGTGCGAACCATACTCGACTTTGCCACCAATAATTTGCTGCCAGAGCCGAGGCTCTTGAATAGCAAGCGTTTGCTCATTTTTACCATACATAAACCCCCATTCTAAATCTTCATCACTATTTAATAACCAAAAACCATTATGATTCAAAATGCTTATATGGGTACTTTTTTGGCTATAGCTTTTGATCTGATTAAATAGATAATCTAAGTTAAAGTTAACCACCAATAGGCCATCTAATAGGTAATTTTCTTGATTGGTACGGTAGGTTACGCGGATTGATGGTTGATGAGGTTTTATGATTTTGTTGTGTTCAATGTTTAAATCTATTTCTGTAGCAAAAATGTCAGGCGCACTGATCTGCATCCCTTTTTGAAAGTAGTAACGGTTTTGCTTATTTTGCAAACCATCAGGCGATACAATTTCGCCAACACCATTCACTGCGTTAATGCGGTATTGCTCTTGCCCTTGCTTATCGAGCCAGCGAATTTGGGCTATGTTAGTAGAGATAGCCGCAAAATTTAAAAAATAATTATTTATTTCATCTCTGCTTCGCATTTGTTGCAAAGGCTTGTTTTGTGCATCGCTTTTTAAAACTGGGCCTTGAGCCAAAATACGAGTTAGCTTTTTAATGCTGCTGAGCTCTTTGGAGAAATCACTACTAATTAGTACTAACTTTTCATCTTGCTGAGCTTTAATGGTGTTTATTTTTTCTTGATATATTTGTTCGTATATAAGCCAACCAATAAAGAAGGTAATGAATAAACTGAATAGCAATTTAACTAGCACACTTTTTTTTGTACCAACAGGCAAACTATTAATGCTATTCATTATCAGTCACTTCATACTGCTTTAACCATCCGAACAGATCTTTTAGAGATAGAGGTTTAGAAAAATAATACCCTTGAGCTGTTTCGCAGCCTTGTTGCTGCAACCACTTGGCCTCAAACTCATTCTCAACACCTTCAGCAATCACCGAAAAGTTAAATTGCTTTGCCAAAGACAATATCATCTTAATCATGTATTGATTATTGTCATTAAACTCAAGGTCACTAACAAAATAGCGATCTATTTTTATCGACGTAGACGGTATTTCATTAATGTGAGCCAAAGACGAATACCCTGTACCAAAGTCATCAATGCTGACTTTCATGCCCAAAGAAATAAACCGCTCAAGCGCCTCTTTAATTAAGCTGTAATTACTAATAGCTTGTGTTTCGGTCACCTCAAGCTCAAGCATAGAAGGCAAAATACTGTATTCTTCAATTTTATTTTTTATCTGTTCAAAGTAGCTTGGCTCAACTAAATCATAAGAGGACGCATTAAATGCAACGGGTAAGTTACAGCCTTGCTCTTTAAGTTGATTAATAGCCTCTAGTATTTTCTCAAAAATCACATGGTCTAGTTCATTAATTAATCCGGCTGTTTCAGCTAATTCTATAAACTCGTCGGGGCGTACAAAGCTGCCATCGGCTCTTTGCCACCTAGCGAGCGCTTCAAAACCTGCTGGTTTCAAGGTTGATAAGCTGATTTTGGGTTGTAACACCACCTCTAAGCTTTTATTACCTATAGCCGTTCTGAGCTCAGCCATCAGCTCATATCGACGAGTTATCTGATCTGTTTTTTCCTCTGTATGCTGAATATATTTTGCATGGTTTGCCAACGTATAGTTGAGGCTAGACTCTGCTAAGCTAATCACTTTTTCAGGTGTTAAGTTTAAAGCAGCGCTTAACTTCAACTCCAGTATACGCACATCAATATATTGCTTCACCTGTTCAATTTCGAACTTTTGCTTATTTTGAAAGTAACTAATTGCATCTGAAATATCAAAGTCAACGCTAATTAGCATGCCAAAGGTTTTGTTACTAATTAGTGCTATGCGTGGTTCATATTTAGCAAAAGTATCAACTATATTTTGATGAACTAACTTCATTAATTTATTACAAAAGTCATTCCCGAAAGTAAATGCTTTTTCATCAAACTGATAAATGTCAAAAATGACTAATCGTGTTTTTAATCGCTCATGGGCATTCATGTTCTTTATTTCACGGGTTAACCAGTTCCTATTTGGTAAATTTAGTGATACATCGGTATAAGCAAGCTCTGTTAAACGATTTAATAACGAAATATTCGCAAATCCCGTGCTCACATTTTCGCTAAATACTTTTAGTAAATACTCATTTTGCTCATTAATTGGGTTGTCTGATTTTACGATCGTTATATAAGAAATATCTTGTTCTTGCGTTAAGGGAGTCTCGAAAAAAAATACGCTGTGGTGCTTTGAAAAAATATGACTACGCTGTTTAATCGCTTGTTTAAAATCTTGCAGCATTTCTGCAGGCAGGTTAGGTACAACAGGTTGCCCTTTAGTGCCACTAAAGCAACCATGGGTAGAGAGTATTAAGCATTCAGAGCTAGAGTTTGAATTACTCGAACAAAAAATACCGCCGCCTTCGGTTATTTTTAAAATATTACTAATTTCTTTAAGCACTGCATGAGAAAAAGAGGCCATATCATGCTTACCGTTAATACTTCTAGATGCATCTAGCACCAGCTGTAAACCTTGCTTTGCTGACCTAATTTGTGAAATATACTCCCATGTACGCATGTTACTATTAACAATTGATTGCAACTTTTCTGCTGTAATATCTGATTTATTCCAGTATTCATCGATATCAAGGACTTTCATGATATCACTCTCTGGAGCAAAACCAGGTTGACCTGTTAATAGCACAATACGCATTTCTGCGTTACCTATAACCTCTCGAATAGTATTTACTAAACGCAAGCCTGAGTCATCCTCCTCCATTACTACATCTATAAAAATAAGTGCAATATCAGGATGCATACTCAACGCCAAAGCAGCCTCAGGCACAGAATTTGCTGTTAACAGCTCGTATTTATAACCATCCTTTGCTTTTAATTCTCTCAAGCTATTAACTAACGCGTTTTGATAATCAAGGTCATCCTCAACGGTTAATATCTTCCATGCTTTTAGCTCTGTATCTGCTTTTTCTTCTTCAGCAGCAAATACAAACAATCCCTCTTTATCTTGCATATCTTCTCACCCAATAATAAATAAGGTATGACCTTGTTATTAAAATGAATTACAAAGCAATAAGTTAAATAATTTAAATAGTTATTCTAATATTAGGTGAGGGTATTGGATGTGTCTAATTTAAAAAGAATTTAATTAAAATTAGCTGCTACAACAGTTTGTTGTTTAACTAGTTAGTAGCAGCTTTATGTGTAAATTATGCAGGTTGTTGGCAAGCAGTAATAGGTACGCCGCTATGAAATTTGAAGTCTTCATCGTCCGATGTAATTAGCTGCGCTTCTATTTCAGCAAATTCTTTTACCCGCTCGGTAATATCAAAATCAGCAATTTCTTGAGCAAGGGTTAAGTAATCTTGATAATGGCGAGCCTCTGAGCGTAACAATGAAATATAAAAGTCCCCTAAGCGTTTATCTACATGCGGGGCAAGCGCAGCAAAACGTTCACATGAGCGCGCTTCTATGTACGCACCTACAATAAGTTTATCAACTAAGGCATTGGGCTCAAACGTTTTAACATTACGTAACATGCCTTTGGCGTAACGACACGGCGTAATGCTTTTATACTCAACGCCATATTCATCCATAATTTCCAGCACCTGATAAAAATGATGTAGTTCTTCTTTTATTAGCATGACCATTTTATCAATTAAGTCTTGTCCATAAGGTGAGTTAGATTTAGGAATAATAGATTTAGTGAGTTTATTTTTAGCCGCTAAATCACGCCAATTCCCCTCACGTTTATAAATAAGCGTTTCAAACGGTTTTAGCCATTCAAGCAGTGCATCACTGCTGTCTTTATCTACTGCATACTTACGAATTAAAAACATCGCACTTTGCGCCGCTTTTAGCTCACAAATTAAATGATCAATTAATATGATGGATAAATTTTCTTTTTTGGTCGCCTGTTCAACCCACTCATCAGGGGTACGGCATAATAAAAAGTTGTTAATTGGCTCTAAAAGCTGACTATGTGGCACGCTGACTACTCATTGCTAAAAATTGCGATTACGCATTTTAACACGAAATAATGTTCTGAATAAAATAAACACACGCAGCTCTTACAGGCATGTGGATAACTTGACTTTGCTTAGTTACTGAACCATAACTAAATGGACTGTATAAAAACAAACCAACTATAACCAAACAGTAACTTATCCTTTATGGAGAGCACGCAATGATACTAAATCACCTATGGGGCTTATACGCCCACCCACTCGAAGAGTGGCAAACAATTGATAACCGTCACGAAAGCTTAACTTACAGCTTATCGCACATTTTGCTTATCGCTTTATTTCCCTCCGTAATGGGGTACTACTCATCGGTTTACTTAGGCTGGAGTATAGGCACAGGTAACCCCGTTTTTTTAACCCATGAAAGCGCACTGATGATTGGCGCAGCCATGTATGTTGCTTTAATTGGCGGTGTATTTGCACTGGCCTATTTAGCGCATTGGATGGCGGTTACTTTCGGTGCTAAACCGACCTTTACCCAAACTATCGAGCTGGCAGCGTATACCGCTACACCGGTGTTTATGTCAGCATTGGCTGCTTTTTGGCCTGAGTTATGGTTTGTGGTGTGTGTTGGATTAGTGGCGCTCGCCTACTCAGTTTATTTACTGTATACCGGCGTCCCTATTTTAATGCACATTCCGCAGGAGCGCGGCTTTATTTATGCAAGCTCTGTTGTAACCTGTGGACTCATTTTGCTGGTTATCATTTTAGCACTTACCGCCATGCTATGGACCAACGGTATAATCAGCCCTATGTTTACATAAAAAATTAGTTTTTGAAAAACAAAAAAGGAGCGATTAAGCTCCTTTTTTATTTACAGTTAATATAACTATTAGACTGTAACTACACTATTAATCAGATTCGTTTTCATCTTGGTTATGTATTTCTAAACCAGACGACATCGCGTTTTCGCGGGTGCTTTTAGCAGAATCGTTACGTAGCTTATCAATACGATTTAGGTAGTCTTGATCAACGTCGCCAGTAATGTATTGTCCATCAAACACTGACGTTTCAAACTTAGTGATTTCAGGGTTTTCTTGGCTAACTGCTGCAATTAAATCGCTTAATGATTGAAAAATTAAACCATCAGAGCTAATGCTTTGGTTAATATCTTCAACTTCACGGCCGTGTGCAATGAGTTCAGCCGCCGATGGCATATCTATACCGTATACATTTGGAAAGCGTATTTCCGGTGCCGCTGACGCAAAGTAAACATTTTTAGCACCAGACTCGCGTGCCATCTCAACTATTTGTGCTGAGGTAGTACCACGTACAATTGAATCATCAACAAGTAGGACATTTTTACCTTTAAACTCACGGTCAATTGCATTGAGTTTTTGACGTACCGATTTTTTACGTAGCTCTTGGCCTGGCATAATAAACGTACGGCCAATATAGCGGTTTTTAACAAAGCCTTGGCGGTAAGGTAAGTCAAGCACGCGTGCCATTTCTAAAGCGATATCACACGAAGTCTCTGGGATAGGAATAACGACATCAATGTCTTTATCAGCCCACTCACGTGCTACTTTCTCGCCTAGTTTAGTCCCCATATTTACACGTGCAGCATAAACCGACATACGATCAATGGTTGAATCCGGGCGCGCAAAGTAAACAAATTCAAAAATACACGGTGAGTAAGACACTTTATCTGCACAGGCAAAAGAATGAAACTCGCCTTTTTCCGTCACATAAATAGCTTCGCCTGGGGCAACATCACGGATAAACTCAAAACCATCTGGCTTTAACGCTACACTTTCTGAGGCAAACATATATTCAGTACCCGCAGCAGATTCACGTTTACCAAATACAAGAGGACGAATACCATTTGGATCGCGAAACGCCACAATACCATGGCCAATAATCATGGCAATAGTGGCATAACCACCCGTCACTTTATTGTTAACTTCAGTAACCGCGGTAAAAATATCTTCAGGGTCTAATTTTAGTTTGTCTGACTTACTTAGCTCATGTGCCATGATGTTAAGTAAAATCTCAGAATCAGAGGTGGTATTAACATGGCGACGTGCCTCTGAAAATAACTGCTCTTTTAACGACTCTGCATTGGTTAAATTACCATTATGGGCAAGTGCTATACCAAAAGGAGAGTTCACGTAAAACGGCTGAGCCTCTGACGAGCTTGAAGAGCCCGCCGTTGGGTAGCGCACATGGCCAATGCCAATGTTGCCTTGCAAACGTTTCATATGACGAGTGTGAAACACATCTTTCACTAGGCCATTTGCTTTGCGCAAGCTAAATGTATTGTTCTCAATAGTTATGATACCCGCAGCATCTTGGCCACGGTGTTGCAAAACGGTTAAGCCATCATAAATCGCCTGATTAACTGGCGATGTTCCGACTATTCCAACGATACCACACATGTAATTTATCCTCGCCGATTAACGGTTTACTGAATTTAAAAAGCTCGAGTTGTTTTCTAGGTACGAAAAGAACCATTCAACTACAAAGCCAAATTCTGGAATCAAAATGGAGTTGCCCCACCAATGCGTATTAGGCGCACCAGTAAAAGCATCAAGAAAGAAGAGTAACGCGCTCACGACCAACACGCCTCGAAGAGCACCAAACACCAGACCAAAAACACGGTCTGTGCCGGATAATCCGGTTCGCTGTACAAGCTCACCTAAAATATAGTTTAGTAAACCGCCTAACAATAGCGTCGCAAAGAATAATATGGCAATGGCCGCCGCATTTCTTAAAAGGGGTTCAGAAATGGATGTTAGGAAGGAAGCTAAATATTGATAAAATAAGCTGGAGATGATGAAAGCCCCTGCCCATACCGCTAATGACATAGCTTCTTTAACAAAGCCGCGTATTAAACCGATGATGGTAGAGAGTGCAATAATGCCAAGAATGGCGTAATCAACCCAGATCATAAGAACCAAATAGTCGCTAATTTTGGGCGCATTCTATACCTAAACCTCCTCGTGATGCAAGTTTAAGCGTGAGATTGCAGATGAGTAAAAACATGCAGTTTTTAGATAAAAAATAGCGTGAAATATGTAGGCTAGAAGTGAGGATAGTTCAGGGAATAGATAAATGTGTAATATCAGCTGATAAACACATTTACCTATTAATGACTAAGTTATTTTGCCACTTCAAATTGAGTAACTTTACCGTTTAGTTTAGTTAGTTCTTTCAGTGCGGGAAGTTGGGACTGCAGCTCATTTTTACTTAATGACGGCCCTACAAATACTTTAGTTAACGTACCATTTGGCGTTTTAATTGGCCTAGTAAAGCTTTTAAAACCTTTCGTTTTTAGCTTTGCCTGCAACGCTTTTACATTTGCCGCATGAGAAAAACTACCAAGCTGAATGACATACGCCATACTTGTTAGGTTTTCATCAGTATTACGCATAGCATCATCTTGCCCGGTAGTGACTGTGCCTTGTTTTGTATCGGCTATAACTGCTTCAACCATTGCTGGCTGTGCAGTAACGTCAGTTTTAGCAGAGCTGTTTTGTTGCTCAAATGCAGCATCATCAGGCTGAATATTTTCAATTTCATCCTCTTTTAATGGTTCTGCATTTGCCACTTGCTGATCAATTGATTCTTGTAAATCAATGGTCTTGAACTCAGAGCGTTCTGGAATCGCTTTAAAGCCTTCTTTATAGTGCACTTTTTCACCATCGAGTATATTGGGAATAAACACAATTGCTGCGATCACCACAATACTTGTTCCGACTAAGCGATTAATAAAACCTGAGTTCACCGACATCCTCTCTATTTTTTAAAGTAATGAATAGCGCCAGCCACGGTAAAAAATGAGCCAAATACAATCAAAAGTGTATTACTTGGCTGGCTTGGCAAAATAGCATCCAATGCTACCTCTACGTTGCTATAACCCTGTTTAAAATGACTATTGGGTATACTTGAAAGCGCCTGTTGAAGATGAGCTGCACTATCCCCTCGCGGGACATCTAAGCTAGCCAACGACCATTCATCTACCACATCAGCCACTTCTTTAAGCACACCGACTTTATCTTTATCAGCAAGCATAGCGGCTAATGCATGAATTTTAAAGCCTTTATCTTTATAGCTTGCTAACTTAGTTGCTAAATAACGTGCCGATTCAGGGTTATGTGCCACATCGGTGTACACTAATGGCGACTCACTTAATTGTTGAAAGCGCCCTTCTACCACTAAGTTAGCTATGCACTGAGTTATCACTTCATCACTTGGTAATAAATCTAGCACCGACAAGGTCGTTAACGCAGTGGCCACATTTTGACACGGGATGGCCGGTTTAGGTAACTCGAGTTTATGTGCTTTAAATTGCCAACTAAAACTCTGCGCATACTCTTTAAAAATAAAGTCGCTACCCGATAGCACCATATTAGCGTTAATTTCTTTGCCATAATCGGTCATTGTATACGGAATATTTAAATCCCCAATAATTGCCGGAGTACTCTCTCTAAAAATTCCCGCCTTGTCATAAGCCACTAGCTCACGGGTATCACCTAAATATTCTTTATGATCTAAATCGATGGTGGTGATCACACTGGCAAATGGGGTAACAATATTAGTCGCGTCAAAACGCCCGCCCAAACCGACCTCTAACAACACGTAGTCAACTTCTAAGCGTTTAAATATTGCCAACGCGCCTAAGGTGCCATATTCAAAATAGGTTAATGGTGTGTCACCACGTCCTTGCTCTAGTAAATTAAACGCATCGACATGGTATTGATCGTCAAGCTCTGCGCCATTAACACGTACACGTTCATTGTAGCGAACTAAATGAGGTGAAGCATAGGTGCCAACACAATAACCCTGGGCTAATAATAATGACTCTAAACAACGTGCCGTTGTTCCTTTGCCATTGGTGCCTGCAATAAGAATGATTTTACTTGAGGAAGTTAAAAGCTCTATGTTGTTAGCAACACGAGCAACGCGCTCTAAACCCATTTCTATATTAGCAGGGTGAACACTCTCTAAATAACAAAGCCAATCATCAAGGCTTGATGATTGGCTAGGAATTGTTTTTGTCATAGCATGTAATCAGTAAAGCTGAAATTTACGCTACTCTATGCTCTTGTTCCGTAGAAGGCAAGTTCATAAATTTTGCTAAGATACGTGCTAGCGTATCGCGCATTTCTCGACGGTCAATAATCATGTCAATTGCACCGTGCTCTAATAAAAACTCACTGCGTTGGAAACCCTCTGGCAGTGTTTCACGCACAGTTTGTTCAATAACACGCGGACCGGCAAAACCAATCAAAGCTTTAGGCTCTGCAACATTAATATCACCAAGCATTGCCAATGATGCTGATACACCACCCATTGTTGGATCAGTCATTACCGAGATGAACGGTAGGCCTTTTTCGGTCATTTTAGCAAGTGCGGCACTGGTTTTAGCCATTTGCATAAGTGACATTAGCGCCTCTTGCATACGCGCGCCGCCCGATGCAGAAAAACAAATCAGCGGCATATTATGCTCTAAACATTGGTCAACCGCATCAACAAAGCGAGCACCTACAACCGATGCCATTGAGCCACCCATAAATGAGAATTCAAATGCAACTGCAGCAACCGGAATACCTTTTAGGTTTCCTTTCATTGCAACCAGTGCGTCTTTTTCACCGCTTGACTTTTGAGCTGCATTAATACGATCTGAGTATTTTTTAGAGTCTCTAAATTTAAGCACATCTTTGGGTTCGTGTTGAGCGCCTAATTCATGACGGTCACCGTCATCTAAAAATTGTTCAAGACGCTTACGACCACTAACACGCATATGATGGTCGCACTTAGGGCATACATTTAGTGATTTTTCTAATTCTGCTTTATATAAAATTGAATCACATGACGTACATTTAGCCCATACACCTTCTGGAATTTCTTTACGACCTGAAGATTTAGTCGTTTTTGGTAAGATTTTTTCTAGCCAACTCATTTGCAACTCTCTTAATGCTGTTCTGTGTCGCGAGTCTACATGTTAACCATGCAAACAAATTTTTCCAATTAAAACATGAATTACGCTATCACGGTATAAAAAACTGGTCTTAGTAGTTAGCCCTACGAATAATAGCGTATAAAAATAACCACCTGATTACCTTTTAAATATCGGTATCGGCTAAAAACAATGGCCCCAACGGCGTTCTAGGAATATTAAAGTGTTCTGGGTAATCAACATCTACTAAATATAAACCCGCCGCTTTTGCTGTGGCGCTCGCTTTGGCACGCTCTTTAAGATCTAGCAACTCTTTTAACCAAATTGGTTCATGTTTATGTAAACCGATATCCATTAAACACCCGGTAATATTACGTACCATATGATGCAAAAACGCATTGGCTTTAATGTCAATAATGACATAAGCACCTTGGCGCTGTACCGATAAATGATGAATCGTTCGCGTTGCCGTATTAGCTTGGCAGTGAAGCGCTCTAAACGAGGTGAAATCGTGCTCACCTAATAAATATTGGCAAGCCTGCTGCATTTTCACTTCATCTAAAGGATGATGAAAATGGGTAACACCTTCATTTAATACCGCACCACGAAACGCATAATTATAAATCACATAACGATAACGACGAGCAGTTGCACTAAAGCGAGCATGAAAGTCTTCAACCACAGGCTGGGCAAAACGAATAGCAATGTCTTTTGGTAATAAGGTATTCATGCCTAATGTAAAGGCCACCATTTCACGATCAGCATGGGTATCAAAATGCACAACTTGACCAGTGCCATGCACGCCGGCATCGGTGCGCCCTGCACATACAATTTCAACCGGATGATTACAAATGCGCGACAACGCTTTTTCTACTTCTTGTTGTACGCTATTTACATGAGATTGACGCTGCCAACCACTGTAACGCGCGCCGTTGTATTCTACTCCAAGTGCTACTCGCATAATTACTGCTTTACCTACTGTGCTAATCGACGCTGCATTTTATGCTATATGGCGTTCCAATAAAAGCAGCGAACTAAGGTTCCTAACTATGCGATACAAAAAACCCGTTATTAGTGTTAACCAATAACGGGTTTTACAGCTCAGATATCCTTTTCAGGATTAGCTATTGTTAGTTTTTCAGCTTAGCTTTTAGATTTTGTGCTTCTTCTTGCACATCGTCTGGGCCATTATTAATAATCTCATCTAAAATTTTAACTGCCGAGTCAGCATCATCTATCTCTATATATGCGTGAGCAAGATCAAGCTTTGCCGAGTAACCACCACTTTGAGTATCAACATCCATAGGGTTATCACCAGCAAGTAATGAATCGTAGTCACCCAAACCAACATCCATATCGACGTCGGTGTAGGGTTCGTGATCTATATCCGCATCATCACTTTGCTCTAGTAATGCATCAATATCAACAAAGTCATCTTGATCTAATGGCTCAGTAACCTCAGGTTGCTCAATGGGCTCTTGCAACAATGGTGCTTTATCATCAGCTAAATCTTCGTTAAGTAAGCTATTAAAATCAACATCGAATTCACTGCTATCGCTTAAATCAACATCATCAGGTTCAGCTAACTCATTCAGTAATGAATCAAAATCTGTTTGTGTTAAATCAGCCATGAACTCATCATCAAGCTCATCATCTGAAATCATTTCTGATTCTGACGGTACTGACGTTTGCGTTAAATCAGCTTCACGATCAGCATTTGTTTGCTGATCGGTAAATTCAGCTGACTCTGTTAACGCATCAAGTTGATCATCGTCAAAATCATCATTAGAGCTAACAACTTGCTCATCTGCAGCTTGTTCAGTCAGATCTGTAGACTCTGAAACTTCATTATCTAGAGCTTGCTCTATATCTAACTCTGAAAATTCATTATTAAGTAATAGCTCATCATCAAAATCATCTTCTAAACTATCGAGGTCGTTACCTGCTGATAGAGCATTAGCGAGATCTTGCTCTGCCTGACTAGGTGACATACCTGTAGCATCGCCATCTAAATTATCACCTTGTAGCTCTTCTGGAGTTAGTGATTGTTGCTCCTCATCTGATAAAGACAGTTCATCATCAAGCTCTAACTCAGGATACTCCTCAAGTTCTTCACTTGGGGTGATTATTTCAGGCTCATATAGCTCATCGTCTTCTGTCGATAAATCGTTGCTTTGGATATCGCCAGCAAGCGGGTCATCGCCTAAATCAATTTCCTCTTCATCAAGATCCTCGTCTAAGTCATCCATTGACCAATCAGGTACTTGTTCATCCTCATCGCCTGTTTGCTCAAGCTCACTTAAAAGCTCATCGACACTTTTGAAGTTTTCATCGTTGTATTCGTCAAGCGCATCTTCTGGGTCGAGTAAAGTAGAAGAAGTATCGGTAAAATCATCTTCTGATCCAACATCAGGCTCTGCTTCCAGTTCAGGCTCTACTTCAAGCTCAGGCTCTGCTTCAAGCTCTGGCTCTGCTTCAAGCTCTGGTTCTACTTCAAGCTCTGGTTCTACTTCAAGCTCTGGTTCTACTTCAAGCTCTGGTTCTACTTCAAGCTCTGGTTCTACTTCAAGCTCTGGTTCTACTTCAAGCTCAGGCTCTACTTCAAGTTCAGGCTCTGCTTCAAGTTCAGGTTCTGCTTCAAGCTCAGGTTCGGCTTCAAGCTCAGGCTCGACTTCAAGTTCAGGTTCTGCTTCAAGCTCTGGTTCTACTTCAAGCTCAGGTTCTACTTCAAGCTCAGGCTCTGCTTCAAGCTCAGGCTCTGCTTCAAGTTCAGGCTCTGCTTCAAGTTCAGGTTCTGCTTCAAGCTCAGGCTCGGCTTCAAGCTCAGGTTCGGCTTCAAGCTCAGGCTCGACTTCAAGTTCAGGTTCTGCTTCAAGCTCAGGTTCGGCTTCAAGTTCAAGCTCAGCTTCTGGTTCAGGTTGCTCGTCTAAGCCATCGACTGACCAATCAGGTGCTTCTACATAATCATCACTTGTTTGTTCTAACTCACTCAGTAAATCATCAACGCTATCAAGGTTTTCATTGTTGTACTCATCAAGCGCGTCTTCTGGATCGAGTAAATTAGAAGACGTATCGGTAAAATCATCTTCTGATCCGACATTAGACTCTGATTCAAGTTCTAGCTCTTCTTCAAGTTCTGGCTCTACTTCAAGTTCAGGCTCTGATTCAAGCTCAGGCTCTGCTTCAAGCTCAGGCTCTGCTTCAAGCTCAGGCTCTACTTCAAGTTCAGGCTCTACTTCAAGCTCAGGCTCTGATTCAAGCTCAGGCTCGACTTCAAGCTCAGGCTCTGCTTCAATTTCAGGCTCTGATTCAACCTCAGGCTCTGCTTCAAGCTCAGGCTCTGCTTCAAGCTCAGGCTCTGCTTCAAGTTCAGGCTCTGCTTCAAGTTCAGGCTCTACTTCAAGTTCAGGCTCTACTTCAAGCTCAGGCTCTGATTCAAGTTCAGGCTCTGATTCAAGCTCAGGCTCTGATTCAAGCTCAGGCTCTGCTTCAAGTTCAGGCTCTGCTTCAAGCTCAGGCTCTACTTCAAGTTCAGGCTCTACTTCAAGCTCAGGCTCTGCTTCAATTTCAGGCTCTGATTCAAGCTCAGGCTCTGCTTCAAGCTCAGGCTCTGCTTCAAGCTCAGGCTCTGCTTCAAGTTCAGGCTCTGCTTCAAGTTCAGGCTCTGCTGCAATTTCTGTCTCAGCTGCAACCTCTGGCTCAGCAAAAGATGAAGCGATAGATTCTACATCTTCACTATTTAACTCTTCTTGCGCGTCAGTTAAATCTTCAATTGAGTCCGCCAATGCATGATCTATTTCAGAATCATGAACATCACTTTCAGGTTGTTCAGTATCTAGTACATCGTCAATATCTACTTCGTCTTCATCAATTAAGCTGTCGATGTCTGGCTCTTTAGTTTGAGCTTCAGTAGTTGGTTGCTCAGCGTCGAGCAAACCATCAATATCAACTTCATAGTCTTCTTCAACTAAGCTGTCGATATCAGGCTCTTCAGTTTGAGCTTCAGTAGTTGGTTGCTCAGTATCGAGCAATTCATCAATATCAACTTCATCGTCTTCATCAACTAAGCTGTCGATATCTGGCTCTTCGCTTTGAGTTTCAGTAGTTGGTTGCTCAGCATCGAGCAATTCATCAATGTCAACTTCGTCGTCTTCATCAACTAAGCTGTCGATATCTGGCTCTTCAGTTTGAGCTTCAGTAGTTAGTTGCTCAGCATCGAGCAAGTCGTCAATATCAACTTCATCGTCTTCATCAACTAGAGTGTCGATGTCTGGCTCTTCGCTTTGAGTTTCAGTAGCCGGTTGCTCGGCATCGAGTAAGTCGTCAATATCAAACTCGTCGCCTTCTTCTACTAAACTGTCGATATCAGGCTCTTCGCTTTGAGCCTCAGCGTCCGGTTGCTCAGCATCAAGTAGGTCGTCAATATCAAACTCGTCGCCTTCTTCTCCTAAACTGTCGATATCAGGCTCTTCGCCTTGAGCCTCAGCGTCCGGTTGCTCAGCATCAAGCAAGTCATCAATATCAAACTCGTCATCTTCTTCAACTAAACTATCGATATCAGGCTCTTCGCTTTGAGCTACTGGTTGCTCAGCATCGAGTAAACTGTCTATATCAAACTCATCGTCATCATCAGCTTGTGCTGTTACATCATCTGCTTGTTCATTATTCTCATCAAGCAAGTCGTCAATGTTAAAGTCTTCGCCCTCTTCAGCAAGTTCTTCACTAAGTGCTGCCATATCATCGTTCGATTCACCTTTAGGTTCATCTGGCAGAGCATCGTCATCTTCTTCATCAAACAAGCTATCTAGGTCATCCGAACTTAAAATGTCATCTGACTCATCAAGGTCGATAGCATCACCTGTATCATCGCCATCGGAACTATCAAAGTCCTGTTGCATGAAAACATCAAGTTCATCGTCTTCAGTATTTTCGTCTTCAAAAACAACATCATCATTGAGTAAGCTTTCTAACTCATCTTGATCTAGTAGACTGTCATCATCGAGATCATCGTTAAATGCCACATCATCATCGAGTAACACGTCATCCATGTTGTCGTCTAATTGCACGCTTATATCATCAAGCGGATCGGGAGCTGGCGCTTCTTCATCAAGAATGGGCTCTGGCTCTTCATTTATTGGATCAGTAAACGCTGGAGCTTGAGGAATAAACTCATCATCGTCACTTTCAGGCTCTTGATTATTACTACGCTTACGCAACCACATAACAACGGCAAAAATGATCAATAAAGCCGGAATGGTCATTAATAAAATCAGCACTAAAGGATTCGAAAGTAGCGCGGCAAAGCTAAATTCACTCTCTTGCTCTACCTCTTTTAATTTTTGCTGCGCAATAATCTCATTTTGCTTAAGGATTAATTCTTTTAACTGTTGCTGTATTTCACTGTCTTGACCAAGCTGTAAGCGAACGTTTTCTAACTCGTTTGAAATACCTGTAAGCTGTTTTTTTAGGTTGTTGTTTTCAACTAAGATCTCTTCTACGTTGCTAACTGAACTTTTAAACTGCTGCTGAAGCTCAACTAATTTATTACCTTGGTCTGTTTTTATCTCTTTTAATTCTTGTTGTAATTCTTTTTTGGCTTCATCAACGTCTGCTTTGCGGGCTTGGGTTACTTGTGTTTGAGCTGAATTAATTTCTGCTTGAGTAAGCGTACCATTTTTCTTTTTTTCCCACAGGTCATCATCTTGCTCAGAGCGTTGCTTAGCTAATTGCGGGTTTACTCGTCTAATTTCTGCCAAAGTAGGTATCTTTAAGTAAGAACCGCTTCGCATATGATTTAAATTTTGTTCTAAAAATGAGTTGGGGTTTTTGTTATACAAGGCCTGCATAACTTGGTAAATGCTAACTGAATTATCAGGACGAACCTTAACGGCAATGCGCCAAAGTGTATCGGTTGGTTTTATTGGCCCAATAGAACGCCCCTGTGCGCCGTAATCTGCGCCTTTAGGCCCTCTTAATTGAGTACTGTCTTGAGAGTAAACAGTCGTTACCATCAGTGCAGACGCTAATATAATAAGTGAAACGAAACCGCGCATGCTGATCCTTTAATGTTTAAATGTTAACACAGCGCTTTGAATTGGCGCTTAAACATTGATTATTCTTGCCGTTGTTAGCCACGTAGCTAACGCACATTTTTATTACAATCTATTTTTATTGCAAGCTCTATTCCAGTTACAAACTATAAACCAGTTAAGCCATAATATCCATCGCAACGCATTGAAAATAAATACCTTAAACATCTAGATAAAAATAATTTTATGTTGTTTATCAAAGTGTTTACACCGCAGCTGTTTGTAAGTGGCAAAAAAATGGCAATTAAAGCACAAAAAAACGGCAAACCACTTTGGTTTGCCGTTTATTGGATTATCACTGTCTTCAGGCTAATTACATATAATTAGCAATGAGTTCTTCTGCTATTTGCACACTGTTGGTTGCAGCCCCTTTACGGGTATTATCACTTACTACCCACATATTTAATCCATGTGGGTGTGAAATATCGGCACGTAAACGGCCAATGTAAACAGTGTCGTTACCACTGGCATCTGAAACAGCCGTTGGGTAATCACCCGCATCATCAATTAGCTCAACACCCGGTGCATCGCTCAATAATTGCTTCACATGCTCAAAGTCATAAGGCATACGCGTTTCTATATTAATTGACTCAGAATGACCGAAAAACACCGGTACACGAACACAAGTCGGGTTTACTGCAATGGTCGTATCGCCTAAAATTTTATGCGTTTCGTTTACCATTTTCATTTCTTCGCGTGTATAGCCATTGTCTTCAAAGCTATCGATTTGCGGAATAACATTAAACGCAATTTGCTTAGGAAAAATGTCGTTTTCCATTGGGCGTGCATTCATTAAGTTAGCTGTTTGTTTTGCTAGTTCATCAACCGCTTCTTTGCCTGCGCCCGACACTGCTTGGTAGGTTGAAACGTTAATACGATCAATACCGTAGGCATCATAAATAGGTTTAAGCGCAAGCATCATTTGAATAGTTGAGCAATTAGGATTAGCGATTATATTACGGTTTCTAAAATCAGCTAAACTCGCTGCATTCACTTCTGGCACAATTAGCGGTACTTCAAAGTCATTTCTAAAATGTGAGGTATTATCAATAACAATACAGCCTGCGTCTGCAGCAATCGGGGCATACTTTTCAGACACACTGCCACCAGCAGAAAATAAGCCGATATGCGCTTGGCTAAAGTCAAAGCCTTCAACATCGCGTACTTCTATGCTCTCACCACGAAACTTTATATCTTCGCCGGCACTTCGGCTGCTTGCTAATAAAAACAGCTGATCGACCGGAAATTTACGATCTTCCAAAGTTTCAATGATTTGACGACCAACAAGGCCAGTAGCGCCGAGTACGGCAACGTTATATTTTTGCGACATATTTCATCCTCTGTAAGCACGGTTAAAACAACCGCGCTAATTAAATTAGTTTGCTGTGGTAAAGCCAAGCTGGGCAAGTACGGCAAGCTCGGTGCTATCACCTTCAACCATCACAGTGCTAAATTCACGGCGGGTTGGGTAGTTTTTTCGTAAGCTGTCAAAGCCTTCATCGGCCAAGTGACGTAGTAAAATGCCATCATCACGGCGTACGTCATAAACTAAATGCACTAAACGGGCTATATCTGTTTCGCTAAAACTGCTTTCTAGGGTGACTTTTTTAATCGCAGGAGGCGGTAAAAAATCATCAAGCGATTTTATTGCGTTAACCCCTTTTAGCTCACATAAGCGCTGGTACAACATTTGCGTACCTCGCGCTTTACCCTCAAGGGTATGCCCTGCAATGTGAACACTGGCATAGCGCACATGTTCCAGTAATTCAGTTAAAATATTAGGTTCATTTTCCCAAACATCCAGCACTAAATCGAGTTCTGCTCCGGCTTGCATTACTTCAAGCAAGGCTTGGTTATCAATTACATCACCTCGGCTGGCGTTGATTAAAGTCAGCCCAGATTTAAGTTTAGTTAAGCGTGTTTTATCAAGCATGTGTAGGGTTTTATGTTTACCCGTTTTAACCAACGGCACATGAAAAGTGACAATATCTGACTGCGCTAATAGCTCATCTAACTCAACATGCTCGGTTAATAGCCCTTGCTCATGCTTAATTGGGTCGCACAAGAGTAAATTAACGTTCAGTGCTTTTAATTTTTGCGCGAGGCAACTGCCAATATTACCTACACCCACAATACCGATTGTTTTACCGCTTAACGGGCTGGCATTTTCTTGACTTAATGCAAATAAGCTACTTATTACATACTCAGCTACGGCTATGGCATTACAGCCAGGCGCACTGGTAAAATCAATATTTTTTGCGTTGAGTAAATCGGTATCAATATGATCAACACCAATCGTAGCGGTACCTACAAAGCTTAACTTATTCGCCTGTGCTAATAGGTCACTGTTAACTTGAGTAACTGAGCGGGTAAGCAGTACATCAACATCGATAAGTTGTTCAGGAGTTAATTGCCTGCCATCAAATCGTTCAACCTCACCCATATCTTTAAAGAATTGCTCAACTAAAGGCATATTTTGATCGGCAAGAATTTTCATTGTGAGTCCGTTTGGCGAAATGAGGCGCTATTGTAACGAACAACCCCCTATTAGCACAAACGAAAAAGCCGAGCATTTTGCTCGGCTTTAAAATAGGTAACGGTTAACTTAACCTTTGTATTTGCTCATTACTAGCGTGGCATTAGTACCGCCAAAACCAAAGCTGTTAGACATAACCGTGTTTAGTTCAACGTCTTTTGCTTCAGTTACAATATTCAAGCCTGCCGCTTGTTCATCTAACTCATCAATATTGATAGATGGCGCAACAAAACCGTGCTCAAGCATTAATAATGAAAAGATAGCTTCGTGTACACCAGCAGCACCTAGTGCATGGCCTGTCATTGCTTTAGTGGCACTGATCATTGGCGAATTACCACCAAATACTTCTTGAATAGCGCCAAGCTCTTTAACATCACCTACCGGTGTTGATGTACCGTGGGTATTTAAGTAATCAATGCTGTCAACGTTTTGCATAGCTTGACGCATACAACGTGCTGCACCCTCGCCCGATGGGGCAACCATGTCGTATCCGTCAGAGGTTGCGCCGTAACCGGTAATTTCAGCGTAAATATGCGCGCCACGAGCAAGTGCATGTTCAAGTTCTTCAACAACCACAATACCGCCACCGGCTGAAATTACAAAACCATCGCGGTTTGCATCATAAGTACGTGATGCTTTTTCAGGTGTGTCGTTGTATTTAGTCGAAAGCGCGCCCATAGCGTCAAATTCCATTGCTAACGTCCAGTGAAGCTCTTCACCGCCGCCTGCAAAAATAACGTCTTGCTTGCCTAATTGAATTTGTTCCACCGCGTGGCCAATACAATGCGCAGAAGTCGCACACGCAGAACTAATTGAATAGTTAACACCTTTAATTTTAAACGGCGTTGCTAAACATGCAGAGGTGGTACTTGCCATAGTACGTGGCACCATGTAAGGGCCAACGCGCTTAACGCCTTTTTCACGAAGAATATCAGCCGCTTCTACTTGCCATTTTGATGAACCACCACCAGAGCCAACTAATAAACCAGTACGCTCGTTTGATACTTGCTCGTCGCTAAGACCCGCATCTTCAATCGCTTGCGCCATTGAAATATAAGAGTAAGCCGCCGCATCGCCCATAAAGCGCATTGCTTTACGATCAACATGCTCTTTAACATCAATATCAATTTTACCTGATACATTGCTACGCAATTTGTAATCAGCAAATTCTTGATTAAAAGCAATACCACTTTTACCCGCTTTTAGTGACTCTAATACTTCTTGTTTATTATTGCCGATGCTTGATACAACACCGATGCCTGTTATTACGGCTCTTCTCATGGGTAATTCCCTTAGCTTAATACTTAATTGTGTTCTATTTTACGCGAATTTAATCATCTAAGTGGTCAGCTTTCTAGCGTACACTTGTACTCTGAAGCTACAGCTTATAAATAACGCCAGACTATTTCAAAGAAAACACGTAAAATAATTAAAAAATTATCTATAAATTGAATTGGTCATGATAAAAAACGCCCATATACACTTTAACGACTTAGGCACACCAGTTGCCAATGACTTTGACGATGTTTATTTTTCTAATGACGACGGCCTTGCTGAATCGCATTATGTGTTTTATCAACAAAACAGTATAGATACACGGTTACAAAATCATGACCGTGAACACTTTGTTATCGCCGAAACCGGTTTTGGTACTGGGCTTAACTTTTTGAATGCATGGCTGCAGTTTTCTGACCACTTACAGTGCCTACAAGTTCAATATGAACAGCCAAATACAGTGCAGCGATTACATTTTATTTCTTTTGAAAAATATCCACTTAGCGTAAATGATTTAAAACAAGCCTTGCAAGCTTGGCCTAGTTTAAGCCATTTGAGCGACCAACTCGTTGCCCACTATCCGATTAATTTAAATGGCTGCCACCGACTTGAATTTGCCAATGGCCGTGTAACCCTCGACCTCTACTTTGGCGACGTACTGGAATGTATTAATAGTATGAGCTACCCACAAAGTGGGCTGGTTGATGCGTGGTTTTTAGATGGCTTTGCGCCAAGTAAAAACCCCGACATGTGGCAGCAAAGTGTATTTAACGCCATGGTTGATATTTCCAGAAGCAATGCCACATTAGCCACGTTTACCGCTGCGGGGTTTGTGCGCAGAGGACTAAACGAGGCAGGCTTTAGCATGCAAAAAGCCAAAGGCTTTGGCCGAAAGCGTGAAATGCTAATTGGCACACTTGCTCAAGCCAACCCAAAACAATCAGCCCCCGCCTATTTTGAGCATCACCCCTCACCGCTTTCAAGTGTGGCTATTATTGGCGGAGGTATAGCGAGCAGTTGCATCCTTTATAGCCTCGCAAAACGTGGCATAAAAAGCCACTTATTTTGCCAAGATGAAAAACCCGCAATGGGGGCATCGCACAATGTACAAGGGGCTGTGTATCCGCACTTACAGGCAAAAAACTCGCCACATAGTGAATTATTTGCCCATAGTTTTTTATACGCAAAGCGGCTTTATAATCAATTAATCAACAATGGCTTTTTGTTTGATCACCAGTGGTGTGGTGTACTACAACATGCAGTAAAACAGCCATTGGCAGATCGCCATCAAAACCTCGCAGATAAACAACTGTGGCCAGAGCAGCTTATGCGAAATGTAACTGCTGATGAGGGTGATGCTATCGCTGGGGTTAAAACAGGTTACTCGGGGGTATTTTTTGAACAAGGCGGCTGGGTTAATCCCCCGCAGTTAGTTTGTGCAATGTTAGATGCCGCACAACAATTAAATGCGTTTGAAAGCCTATTTAACTGCCATATTGAGCAATTTACTAAACAACCCGATGGTTGGTACTTAACCACGCAAAAGCAAACATTTGGCCCCTTTAGCGATGTGATTATTTGTACTGGTGAGCACAGTGATGCATTTACGCAAACCAAAACACTTCCCATTGTTGGCGTTCGCGGCCAAGTGTCACATGTTCAGGCAAGCGAGCAATCACGTAAACTTAATACTGTATTGTGTCACAAAGGTTATTTTACTCCCGCTTATTTAGATCATCATTGTATGGGCGCCACCTTTGAAAAAAATAGCAAAAGCCGTGAAGTGACCGAGCAAGACAACCACACTAACCGCGAGCAATTACTGAGTTTTTATAACAACACTGAATTTGCCACTAGCTTAGGCGATATTAGCTCAGCCAAAGCCGCTGTTCGCTGTAGTTTTATTGACCACTTACCAATGGCCGGTGAATGGGTGGAGCAAACTGATTATACACGTGCATTTGCTAATTTACGTTTGGGCAAGCGCTATCAATATCAGCCATTAGAAAAACCACAACAGGGCCTACATATTTTTACCGGCTTTGGCGCGCGAGCATTATGCAGTGCACCGTTATCTGCCGAGCACTTAATTAGTAGTTTAAACAATGAACCTCGCCCACTAAGTGAGCGTGTAAGCCAAGCAATTCATCCAGGACGTTTTATTGTTCGTGATCTTATTCGCAATAAAATTTAAAGGTAATAATACCTACAAAACCCTTTATTGTAATTATCAAGAACGCAATGTACGTATTAGCTTATACCACCGTAACTATGTAACCGAAGTAATTATAAGGATCGAGTAAAAGTTCTAAAAAACACATTAATAATAGCTAATTTTAATACTCAGTTAAGTAATGACTTTTTAACTAATATGTTTTTTAAAATAAGCTCATTTAAATCCCATTTACCCTTTAAAAATAATTCCCTACCCCAAGGTCTGTTTGTACGAACAACCTTTACACTATATTGAGAAGGAATTAATTATGAGTAAGACTTTAATTATTGGTGCAAGTGGTCAAATTGGTAAAATGGCTACCAAACTACTTTTAGAAAATGAGCAAAATGTTGTTGCACTTGTAAGAGACAAAAGCAAACTGCATGATTTAGATAGCCCATTTTTAAGTATTGTTGAACAGGATTTAGAAGGTGACTTTTCAAATGCCATTAATGGCTGCGACCAAGTTATCTTTGCGGCAGGTTCAGGTGGAAGTACAGGCACAGATAAAACCGTACTTATTGATTTGTGGGCAGCGACAAAAGCGGCAACTTATTCTAAAGAGCACGGTGTAAAACACTTTATTATGGTCAGCTCTATTGGCGCAGACGATCCAGATGCAATAGATAGTGACTTAAAGCCCTATCTAGTAGCAAAACATATGGCCGATGAGCATTTAATTCACAGTGGACTCAATTATACAATTGTCCGCCCAGGAACATTAACCGACGAAAATGCCTCTTTGGAAGTAACAACTGAGCGTCCTAGCGATCAGTCAAAGGCTAAAATTAGCCGCGAGAATGTAGCCAACGCACTGCTTCACGTTGCTACAAATTCATTTAATAGCAATCGTATTTTTGAGTTATTTGATGGCGACAAACCAATAAAAGCCGCTATTAAATAAGCATTACATTCATCCCTTGCCATGCAAGCTGTATGGCAAGCAGGGTTAAAATCACTTTAAAAATAACCCTAAAACGCGCTACCGATAACCGCTTAAGTAATCTAATCCCTAACCAAGTGCCAATGGCTCCGCTTAAAATCATCGCCAGTGTTAACGGCAACCATTGCCAAAAGCTAAAGCCAAGCCCCGCATAAACAACGGCTTTTAAACTATGCTGCAAGGTCATAATACTTGAAAAAGTCGCGGTAAATTTAAGCTTATCGTAATGATTAATATGTAAATAACTCGCCACCAAAGGCCCACTTGCCCCTACAAAAGTCGAGATAAATGCGGTTATTGCGCCCGCTATTAACCGCCCTAATCGTGAGTCTTTATTAAATTCAGGAATTGTTCCCCACAATAAATAAATAACAAATAAAGCCACAAACAACTTCATACTATCAAGGTTAATATCGCTTACTACTTGGCTTGATAGCCCCACGCCAATTAATCCACCCAGAGTAAAATACAGCAACATCGGCTTATCAAGATGGGTAATGCTTAACAACAACCGATTGGTATTAGAGCCTAACTGCACTAAAGCATGAACAGGCACTACCACCGCCATAGGCATAACCGACGCCATTACCACCAACAGCATTAAACCGCCGCCCGCACCAAAAGCCGCCGATACAAACGAAGTAAACCCCGCCAGTACAATGAGTAACAGCGAGATCAAAGGCGAAACGTGTTCAGCTGTAAAAATATCCATACCCATGCCCGCAGTTAATCATAAGCTCATAATACAACTAATAGACATGTAAGCGACTAGTCTTTTAGTGGTATGGGGTTCGGGGTTCGCAAGATAAACCAAAGCACAATAAATTCAATAATTTCAGCCATAAAAAAACCCGCGACTTGATTGCTCAAGTTGCGGGTTTTTTTAGGGTTTTTAAACAAACGAATTTAAAAACCGTTATTGGTGGAGCTGGGGGGATTTGAACCCCCGTCCGAAAAGCCTCGACCGTCGGTACTACATGTTTAGTATTGTCATTTAATTAACCTTTAAATCCCGGACAAACACGGTAGATAAAGGCGAGGCCGCTTAGTTTTAACGCTTCAACCCCGGCCAGGGTTTCCGTCGCGATCAGGTGTTAGGGTGACACTCCAAAATCCAGTCCACAAGAATACATGGAAGGAGCGCTAGCCAGCCTAAGCTGCTAGAGAGTAGTTATCGTCGTTTGCGATTACTTTAAATTGCGGCTTTTTTACGAGGCAAACCGCACCTCGACATGCACCTCGGGCTTCTTGAATTCCGTCGAATCCTAATCAGCCCCTGAATAAGGTTACTCATTCAGAGTGTCCAAGCAGTATAACCGAGTAACCTACGAATACTCAACACCTTAGGCGTTTTATTTTATTGGTTGATTAATCATGCATCAAACACACATGTAAATGTAAAGTATTGGACAATTAAGAAACAATTACTTAACAATGATGGTGCTTTATGCTCAAATGCAAGGCTAGACCTTGGTCTAATAAATTATAAAAAATAATAACAGACATATTACCTAGAGGATTTATAAATGTCGGTTTTTTCTTTTAATGAGCAAACGGGGTATATCTCTTTAGTTTCACACCCTCATGTTTCAGGTTTAGCCTCAACAGCAACACAGCTTATTGAATTAATGGGCCAGTCAGAATATTGCGAGTGTGAGGTTATTGCTAGCAATATTGGTAAGCTGTTTGCTCAAAATAAAACCGAAGAAGCCCCCTCTTTAGTAATTGCTCAAGCCATTGATGCAAAACTAACCATAAACATCGATGAAAAGAATATGCTCGTTGAAGCTACCCTTATTACTGCCAAGGGCGGTAAATTGCTTAGCATGGAACAAGCGATTGAAGAGTTCTCACAAGCAGGGGTTGTAAAAGGCATTAGCTCTCATGCATTAGAGCAGTTATTGGCGCAACAGTTCGAACACCCCCCAGGAAGTACGCATTGTGCCGAAGTCGCTTTTGGTCGTGCATCTAAAGTGGGTAACGATGCCAAATTTGTACGTCTTTGCTGCACAGCGCAAGACCGCGTACTTAGCCCACAAGCTAAAGGCGGTGGTAAAGTTGATATGAGGAACCTAGGTGATATTATTACTGTAAAACCTGGTTGTGAATTAATGCGGCGCATTCCAGCAACATCGGGGGTTGATGGGTTTACTGTGTTTGGAGATGTGCTAACTGCAACCCCTGGCAAAGAGCATAAATTACAACCTTTTGACGGCACTAAAATTGCGCCTGACAACCCCAACTTATTAATTGCCGACTGTACTGGCGTACCGGTTGCCCTTCCCCGTGGTATGCGTGTTGATGATGTTTTATGTTTTCACAATATTGATCCAAGTACTGGGCATGTTGAATTTGATGGCAGTATTATAGTCAGTGGTGATATAAAAGATGGCATGCGCGTGACCGCCAGCGGCGATATTACTGTTTTAGGCTTTGTTGAATCGGCGCAGCTCAAAAGTGATAGTGCCATCACAATAGTAAAGGGTGCAATTGGCAGAAAGCGAGAAGCCGATGAGCCATTTACCTGTTCTATTTTAGCTAAACGAACCGTTGCGCTTGGTTACTCTCAATACTGCGACATAAAAACGGATCAAAACTTACTAATAGATCGCCAATCATTACATTGTGACTTGAGTGCTGGAAATTTAATTAGGGTGGGCAGCGCAAAAGATCCTAAAGGTAAAATTATTGGTGGCCATATTCTAGACGCAATGCGCATTGAAACAGGTGAATTGGGCGCACCAGCAGGAACTAAAACCCGTGTTTGCATCGCACAGCGATGGTATGTGCTAAAACAAAAACAAGCGCAAATCACTGACTTTGAAAAAGTTTTAATCAGTAAGTCAATTGAACTACAGCAAGCGCGTCAGCGAATTAATAAACAAGTTGCAAGCGCACAGCGTCAGCAATTTTTGAATAAAATAACAACGAATGAAGAACACATAGCAAACCGAAGCGCCAGCATCAATCAGCAAAAGCAGTTGCTAAGAAAGAAAATGACGCAGCTTTTAGCGCTCAGTCGCTTAAAAGTTAATGAGCTTATGCACCCTGGGGTAGAGCTTAAAATTGCACGAGAATCAATTAGCTTTTCGCGTAATTACCCACCACATTTAATCACTCATAGTGAAGGTAAAATAACGCAATCGTTTTAATAACGCTTATTAAGACTGACTCAGCCCCACAAAGTAAGTATTCACTATTGTGAACTTAATCTTGGTTGCTTGCTTCGTCTTCGCTCTGTTGTGTTTCATCTATAGCAAGTGGCCAACCACCTAGTTGCTGCCAACGATTAACAATTAAACAATATAATTCAGCGGTGCGTTCTGTATCGTATAACGCAGAGTGTGCTTGTTTGTTATCGAACTCTATTCCTGCTGCTCGGCACGCTTTAGCTAATACTGTTTGGCCTAATGCCAAACCCGCAAGTGATGTGGTATCAAAACTAACAAACGGATGAAATGGTGTGCGCTTGATGTTATTACGCTCAATAGCGGCATTTAAAAAGCCATGGTCAAAAGCGGCATTATGAGCAACCACCACAGAGCGCTGACACCCTGCGGCTTTTTGCGCTTTGCGCACTACTTTACAAATTTCTTTAATCGCCTCTTCTTCAGGGACTGCCCTTCGAAGTGCTGAAAAAGGCTCAATCCCATTAAACTCAATAGCGGCTTGTTCAATGTTTGCACCCTCAAACGGTTGCACATGAAAATGAACGGTATGATCGATACTAAGCAGTCCTTCGTCATCCATTTTTAAGACGGATGCTGCAATTTCTAGTAGTGCGTCGGTTTCTTTGTTAAAACCGGCGGTTTCAACATCAATAACCACAGGAAAAAAGCCACGAAAGCGTTGTGCGAAAAGTGTTTGCTCAGTATTTGCCATAGTATTCTTGGTTTATAGGGATTAGCTGTCTATTATGTCAAAATTGATGGCCTGTCGGCTAGGGGATTTATTGATTAATTACAGTTAAACTATAGGCATGTTACTTGCTTTGTAATTAGCGTTTACGCTGAATTATTTGCTGTTGCGTAATATTTTACGGTTTTTGTCACTTTTTTGGCAGAGCTAGATAACTGGAGAATTCTCGATGAAGTGTAAGTTGTTATTTATTAGCCTAGGCATTAGTAGTGTGCTGTATAGTTTGAATACAACTGCAGCAATGCGCCAGTACACGGCTAGCCAAGATAATTCAAACTGGAACTTGGTTAAAACAACTCGCTTGCAATGCCAATTAAATCATGAAGTTCCCTACTATGGTGAAGCTGTTTTTAAAGCATCAGCAAGTAAAAACAAAGATCTCACTTTTAATTTAGACATGGTGGTGCGCCCAGAAAATTACGCGATTGCCGGTTTAAAAGCGGTACCACCTAGCTGGCGAGCAGGCCGCCCTGCCCGTGATATTGCTGATATGAAATTACTTAAAAAGTTTGATGGTGAATTAGGTAATAAAACAGCATGGGAAATACTGACTGAGCTTGAAAAAGGCAACCAACCCACTTTTTACTACCAAGACTGGCAAAATAGTGCCGATAAAATTGCCGTGGGTATGTCTAATGTTAACTTTAAGCAAGCGTATTGGGCATTTTTACAATGCCGAGACGAATTGCTGCCATACAATTTTGAAGATATTTCGTTCACTATAATGAATTATGAATCGAATAGCAGTAAGTTAACTAAGTCATCGCAGCAACGCCTTGATAAAATTGCTGAGTATTTAAAAAACGACCCCAGTATAGAGTCAATCAGTATTGCATCCTATACCGATAGTTATGGCGGTCGTTGGAATAACCTCGATTTATCTAGAACCCGCGCTAAGGCTATTAAAGATTACATGGTTAGCTTAGGTGTTGATGGAACTAAAGTGGTTACTGAAGGCTTTGGTGAAAAACGCTTTGTAGATACCAACGATAATATTTTGGGCCGTGATAAAAACCGCCGCTTAGTGATTCAAATAGCTAAAATGTAAATTCAGCCCCCTCTTTTAATGGCTGAAGGTGCAATTTTAGCACTTTCGGCCAACACCTATTGTTTTAGTAATCCCTCTATTGTGCAAAACCAATAATCTGACCATTTAGTTATTAACATTTGGCTTTTTATTTTTTCATTTATATTAATAAGTTAAATTTCATTTCTTGATGATTTTGGCTTTTTTAATACAGTTGTAAATAGAAGATTACATTTTATTTTGTCTCTTTTATGACAAAACTATTTAAGTTTTGCACAACTAGTTATATCTTGCGTGTCTCTCACGTTTGATCAGGACCATTAAGTGCTTAAAAATAAAACAATAGGTAGCATGTTAATTGTTGCAGGAACCACCATAGGTGCAGGTATGCTTGCCCTACCCATTGCCTCTGCGGGACTGGGATTTAATACGGCAATGGTGTTAATTGTAGGGTGTTGGTTACTAATGACCTACACTGCATTGCTTATGTTGGAGCTTCACCAATATGCCCCTCGCGACGCCACCTTAAATACACTGGCTAAGCTTTGGCTTGGTAAACGTGGCCAGTATGTAGCTAACTTTTCGATGATATTCTTATTTTATGCACTGTGCGCTGCTTACATAGCCGGTGGTGGTGCTCAGCTACAAGAGCGCATTAATACTGGGTTTAATCTTAGTATTGCTCCACAATTTGGCTCCGTTATTTTAGCCGTATTGATTGCAGGTGTGGTGACTTTAGGCACTAGTAAAGTTGATAAGCTTAACCGAGTACTATTTAGTGTAAAAATAGTAGTTTTGGCTAGCTTGTTTTATATGCTAACACCTTATGTACATGGCCAACACTTATTGGAAATGCCTGTTGAGCAAGGGCTGATACTGTCGGCTATCCCGGTGGTATTCACCTCTTTTGGTTTTCATGGCTCAATTCCTTCTATTGTTAAATATGTCGGGCTTGATATAAAAACCTTGCGCAAAGTTATGATTGCAGGCGCCTCTTTACCACTGGTTATTTATGTATTTTGGCAAGTATTAAGCCAAGGCATAATGAGCCAAGAGCAATTACTACAAAGCGATGGGTTAACTGGTTTTGTAGCCAGTGTGGCCAATATTGCCAATAACGCCAATGTTTCTACTGCGGTTAAACTCTTTGCCGACTTAGCTCTAGCAACGTCATTTTTAGGGGTAAGCTTGGGGTTATTTGACTTTTTTGCTGACACATTCAAAAAAGCAGACACGGGGGCTGATAGAATTAAAACAGCACTTATTACTTTTGTTCCTCCTCTTGGATTTGCTTTATTTTACCCGCAAGGATTTATTATGGCATTAGGCTATGCAGCCATTGCTTTGGTTATATTGGCAGTATTTTTACCCGTTAGCATGGTGTACAAGCAGCGTCAGGGGATTGAAAAAGAAGGCTATAAAGTACGCAGTGGTAATATTGGTTTGGCCATAGCCGCTTTGTGTGGTATTTCAATTATTAGCGCACAATGCCTGCAAATGGCAGGAGTTATACCGGCTATAGGCTAGCCCCTATAGTTGTTCTAATATATGCACCCCAATGATGGTTTTGGGGTGCATACCATTCAAACGTCAATAATTAACGTTAAAATACTATCGCTTGCCCTCTTCCGCTTTGCTCAGACGCCGCATCTAATTTGCCATCATTATTGATAATCACATGCATATCACCAAAGTGACGCTCATCCACTGTATAACCCATTTTTATTAGCTGTTGCTTTACTGAGGACTCCAAACCCGAGTGCGCTCTAATCACATTTTTAGGCCATAACTGATGGTGAAAACGCGGGCTATTTACTACTTCATTTGCGCTCATATTAAATTCAATCGCATTGAGTATTGATTGATACACTGAACTAATAATTGTGGTGCCGCCAGGCGACCCTGTTACCATTTTCACCTTATTATTACTGAGTAAAATGGTTGGAGTCATAGAGCTTAACATACGTTTATGTGGCTGAATTTCATTCGCTTTTCCGCCAATGGCGCCAAATACATTCATAACCCCAGGCTTAGCGCTAAAGTCATCCATTTCATCATTTAAAATAAAGCCAGCGCCTTCTACGACTACGCCACTACCAAACCCTAAATTGATGGTGGTGGTATTAGCAACAGCATTCCCCATGTTATCAATAATAGAAAAGTGTGTGGTTTGTTCGCTTTCTTTTAAACCCGGTTTAATATTTTCAGTGGTAGAAATGGCCTTTAAATCTATACTATTGCTGCGGTTTTTAAGATAGTTTTCTGCAAGTAACTTAGCTGTAGGCACTTGGTAAAAATCAGGATCGCCTAAGTATTCTGCCCTATCAGCAAACACTCGCTTACCTATTTCAGCAAGTAAGTGCACATACCCAACTGAATTATGTGATGGTGCAGCTATGGGCTTTTTAAGCTCATACATTTTAAGCCATTGTAATATAGCAATACCGCCGGAGCTTGGTGGCGGTGAAGTAAGCACTTGATAGCCGTTCCAGTTAGCTTTTATAGGAGTACGAGACTTTGCGCGGTAATTTTTTAAATCGTCTTGAGTAATAATACCGCCATGTTGCTCCATAAAGTTTGCGATGATCGTTGCGGTTTCACCTTGATAAAAGCCATCTTGGCCATTATCGCGAATGCGTTTGAGTGTCACTGCAAGCTCAGGTTGCTTAAAAAGCTTACCAGATGTAGCGCTTGCAAAATAATTGGCAAAGTTTACTTTAATGTTTTTATTGTTTAGATGTTCTATGTAGCCCTTAATTAACAGAGCCAACTTTTCAGGCACCACAAAACCTTGCTCTGCTAATGTTACCGCAGGCTGTACTAAGGTTTTCCAAGGAAGTGTGCCATGCTTCTTATGTGCTAGCCACATACCAGCAACACTACCCGGTACACCACTGGCATGAATACCATAAATAGATTTATTAGCAATAACTTGCCCTTGCGCGTCTAAATACATATCACGATGTGCGGCGTTCGGTGCAGTTTCACGGTAATCTATAAAATCACCTTGCCCATCCTTATGAATAAGCATAAACCCACCGCCGCCAATATTACCCGCCTCGGGAAGCGTAACGGCCAATACAAACTGTGCTGCAATGGCTGCATCAACCGCGTTCCCCCCCTGCTCTAACACAGCTTTTGCAGCATGTGCACTAAAAGTGTCAGGCATGGCAACGGCACTCTGTTTAGCCGCTACACTAAAAACACATAACTGTATTACCACAATACTACTGATAATTAGCTTGCTTGGTGAAAAAAGTGCTCCCATCCCATATCCTTAGGTTATTTTTATACATTGATGGAAAACATTAATGCATAGTAACAAACATCAGGTCAATATTTAGATGCTACATTTTTAAGGCTTAGGAAGTTTTAGCTCAACTGCACGGCTTTGAATAAAGCGCAGCAGTTAAGTTTGAGCCATCATCAGTATAAATATAATAGTGCTGTAGCTGCATACCGAGCTTTTTCATGATGTTAATTGAGCCAACGTTGGCGGTCAGCGCTGTGGCACTGATTGCCTTTACTTGCGACTGTTTTTCAATCGTTGAGCAAATCGCTTGTGCCGCCTCAGTTGCATAACCCTTACCCCAACTCGCTTGTTTAAATCGCCAGCCGACTTCAATATCACTAAAGTCAGGCGTATCTGAAAAAAAGCCCATCGGCCGAACAAGCACCCACCCTATAAAGGTATTGCCTTCACGCAGGGTTACCTGCCATAGCCCCCAACCTTGTTGCTCATTTCTATACGCAAGCATTCTTGGAATGCCTTTCGTTTTTATATCTTCAAGCGAAGTGGGTTTACCTTGTGTTAAATACTGCATAACGGCTGGATCTTGATCGAGCTCGAATAATTTCTGCCAATCTTTTTCGTCCATTAATTTAAAACTTAATCGTGTTGTTACAGCTATGTTCATTTTCATTGTTGTATAGTTACCTCTGAAATATATTTTTCACTAAAGGAGATAGTCAATGAAGAAATTAGCAGGTTTAGCATTATTAGGCACTTTAATTACACTAACAGGGTGTGAAGATGCCAACGAAGTGAAACAAGACGCCAAACAAACGAGCGCTGAAGTTCAAGAAAAGCTAAACGAAACGTGGAACGACGTTAAAGAAAAAACCAATGAGCTTAAAAATGACGAGTCATTTAATGAGCTGCTTGAAGAGAGTAAAGCGATGGGCTTAGACATGTACGATGACGGCAAAGAAGTAGCTGTTGATGCATGGATCAAAAGCAAAGAAGCGGCTGGCGAGCTAACTGAAAAAACGAAGCAAAAAGCACGTGAAATTGCAGCAGAAATTGAGCAAGCACGTGAAGAGCATAAAGAAGGTTAATTATTTTTAACCATAAAAAAAGGTAAGCCATGGCTTACCTTTTTTGTATTATTTTTAGAGTAAATTATGGGTTATAGTTCAAAGTCTTTTTTGAATTTTAAACCAAACTCACTACGGTCATTGCTGCGCATTACGCCAACAAAACCAGTTTGCTGCAGGCGACCTACATCGTAAACTTCGTTTAATACGTTCTCACCATATAGCGTTACTTCCATATCGCCGTATGGATTAGTGTAAGAAATATTAAAACCAACTAGCTCACGCGAATCAATCGTTTCACTTTTATTGAAAACTGACTGACCTTGCATTTCACTACGGTACGAGTAGTTGGCATTTAATGCAACCGTGCCACCATTGCTTAAATCAACAAAGTAAGATGGAGCAACCATCACCGTCCAACGAGGTGTCAGTGCTGGTGAGTCACCTTTACCAATACCTTGTACACCTTCAGCTACTTCTGTAATTTCAGAATCTAAGTAACCTACTGCAGTGCGAATAGTAAAGTCGTCGGTTAGTGCAATTGTGGTTTCAAGCTCAATACCTTGCGCTTTAGACTGGCCTGCATTTTCAACGATAGTTACAAAGCCACCGCCCGCGGTTGGATCTGAGAATGGCAGTGCTAAATCAGTGTAGTCAGTAACAAACATTGCAAGCATCATAGATACATTTTCATGTACCTGGCCCTTTAAACCAATCTCGTAGTTAACTGCTTTGGTTTCATCAAACGATACAAACTGATCCGGACCACCAAATGGGCGCGGTGGGAAACCACCTGTTTGGTAACCTTTTTGCACTTGACCGTATACATTCATATTATTGCTAAGCTGGTATGAAGCATTAACGTCCCATGTTACTGCATTAAAGTCTGCACTAATGTCTTTACGCTCAGGGAAGGTTGGGAAAATAGCATTCGCATCTTTTTTATCTTCTGAGTAACGAAGGCCACCGCCGATTGTTAAATCATCAGTTAAATCGTAACTACCGTTAATGTAAGCTGCGTATGAGTTTGTTTCTTGATTTATTTCAAAAAATCCAAAGCCACCAAATGAAGGAGTAACACCATCATTTAGCACACCATCTGGTGTATTAAACGGGCTAAATACAAAATCTTCAGAGCGAGTAAAGCCATCTTCATTAAAGAAGTATAGACCCGATACAAAGTCCATTTTATCAAACGTGGCGTTTAGCTGAAGTTCAAAAGAGTATTGATCTGCACCGCCCACTTCTGGGAACTCAGATAAGTTAAGTGGTGATGCATCATCATCTAAACCACCTTCATATTCAGAAGTACGGTAGCTTGAGATAAACTTGGCTGTATATGTGTTATTAATCGCCCAATCAGCTGTAAATGACGTACCCCAACCAGAATATGAAGTTGACTCAATACCGGCAACCGTTGTGCCTAAATCATCAGGGTTTTGAGGAATTAAGTCTTCAGTTAATAATGGGAAATCGCCATTAAAGACATCATTTGAATCTAATGAATCTGTCAGTTCAATAGTATAAGGTGATTGACCTGACTCATTATCAACGCCATCTAGCGAGAAAGTAAACGCTAAATCACTAGTTGCTTCATATTTAAGTGCTATACGACCACTAAACTCTTGCTCTTCACCAATTTCTTTTTCAGGGTTAGCTAAGTTTACTGCCGTACCTACCCCATTACGTTGTTTGTATGACGCACTGGCTGACATGCTTAGATCGTTAGTTAGTGCATTATTAAAGTAAATATCACCCGCAACTCGACCACGACTGCCCACTTTAGCGGTTGTTGTTAGAATACCTTCATCACCAGGTTGTTTAGTAATTACGTTTACTGCACCACCTAATGTGTTACGGCCATAAAGTGTGCCTTGTGGCCCACGTAGAACTTCAACTCGCTCTACATTAGGAAGTGATAAGTTAGACCCCATTTGACGACCTAAGTAAACACCATCTAGGTAAACACCTACGCCTGGATCGGTTGTTATAATGTGATCTTGCAAACCAATACCACGAATAAACACTGAGGCATGTGCAGCATTACCAACACCATAACGAGTAATGTTTAAGTTAGGAACGTATTTACCAATATCTTCTAAGTTACCCATATTGGCTTTATCAATAAGGTTAGCACCTATTGATGTAATCGCAGTTGGAGATTCGAACAAGCTCTCTGTACGTTTACGAGCTGTCACTTCAATTTTTTCAAACGCGTCTTGTTTGGCTGTCGTTTTAGCTTCTTGTGCATTTGCGGAAGTTGTTAGGGCTGCAATAACCGCTAAACTTAACTGTGAGAGGGTGCGTAATTTCAAGGTCTTCTCCAAAGGGTATTAATTTAATTATGCGTTATGCTGTGTAAACATAAATTGTAGGCATAAAAAAAGATGCGTTAGATGCATCTTTCCTCTGGGAGTTTATTATATTACAAAAACGCTACAATATGTACATTTAACTTTAGTTTACGTAAAAATTTATTTTTATCTTTTTAAGCTTAGCCAACTTACCTAAATAGCAATGCAAATTTAGCTTTAAATTAATACTTTAACATTAATTACCACCAGTATTATTTGTTAATTGAACATGCGCTTTGTTGCGAAAAACACATTAAAGCTATTTAAGATTATGACAATATCCAAACACCCTTTATATTTAAATATACTACAGAATCATTTTTAGGTGAAAAGCATGACAAAAAAACAGACCACGCAATCAGCTAACATGCTTTTTAACAACAACCATTATAGTCCATTATTTTTTACTACATTGAATAACGGCATATTATTAGTCTGTCATTCAGCACTCAATAGCCTTACAAATTACGAACTTTTGAGTCATTTTATGCAAACCAATAATTACCAAGGGTTAGTTATCTTTAATATTCCTAAAAATACTGATGCTGCTTCACTTAAAGAATGGCCAAATTTGAAAGGCCTTTTCTATCAAGATACCAATGAGGAACTATTTAACAGGGGGTTAGAAGCAATTAAACAAGGGGAGTTGTGGTTTCCACGTACTATCAGTGATATTTGGATGCGCCAAATGCTCGATTCAGAGCAAAAAACTGCTTTGCAAACAAATAACCTAACCGATAAAGAAATTAAAGTACTCAACCTACTTTTCAGTGGGCTTCATTCCAGTGCTATTGCTGATAGTTTATTTATAAGTGAAGCTACGGTAAGAGTGCACTTACATAAAATTTATAAAAAAATAGCGGTCAAGAATAAACAGCAGGCAATTCGATGGTGCCAAGACAACCTAAAAAATATGAATTCGCGTTCATAACTTAAAAAATAATTACTACTTAATACCTACTGTAGTAAATATCATCTCATTATAAATAACTCAAACAAGTCAATTAGTTACATTACCTGAAAATAAAAAAACCTTACTTTTCAATCACGGCCATGCCTTTTTGTTGCAAAAAAGCAGTAAAAAGGACTTAATTTATTAATTTTAATTAGAAAAAAGTTAATACTCATCTTATACTGCAACGGGATACACATGAAATTTAAATAGGATACACAATGAAAAAACTATCAGTTGCAGTAGCAATTTGTTGCGCACTTGCCACAAGCAATGCGAGTGCTGAAGTTCGTATTAATGGGTTTGCTTCTATTGTCGGTGGTAAGTCACTCGATAGTGATCAAACTTTATATGGATATGATGATGATATTTCATTTAAAAATGAAAGCGTATTTGCACTTCAGCTGACCGCTGACCTGCAAGAGAAGTTATCCGCTACAGCGCAAATAGTAGCTCGCGGTGAAAATGATTTTGACGCTGATTTTGAATGGGCATACATAACATATGAGTTCTCTGATGAGCTACAATTAAGCGCCGGTAAAATGCGCGCACCATTTTTTCGCTATTCTGACTTTTTAGATGTTGGCTATGCCTATCGTTGGGTTCGTCCACCACAATCCGTTTACAGACTGCCATTTTCAACCTATGAAGGGTTGAGTTTGTTATACACTTCACAATTAGGTGATTGGGATTCAACTTTACAGGTTATCTACGGTGGCTTTGAGGGTGATGTAGTAGCAGTTACTTATAACGACCAAGCAGAGTTAGATGATGTAGCAGGTATTAACTGGACACTCTCTTATGATTGGTTTAGTGCTCGTGCAGCTTACCTTGTAACAGACACTACTATGAAACTTGGGCAAAAAGATGAGAATGATCTAGCGGGGGTTCAAATAAACGCCCTAGAAAATATATTGCGCCAAAATGGATTAACGACTCAAGCTGACGATATTTCAATAAATGAAGATGATAGCTACTTCTTAGGTTTTGGCATTTCAATAGATTACAACAATATTCTATTTGACGCTGAATATACCGAATTTGAAGTTAAAGACAGTATATTAGCAAAGCAGTCTCAATATTACGCTTCTATTGGGTATCGTATGGATAACGTCATAGCTCATTTTACTTATGAAGATAATGACGACAAGCATGACTCATCAAGGTTTAATGCTATAGAGTCAGTGCCGACTCTAAATGCTGCAATAAATGGAGCCTTAGAAGGTACTCGTGCCCAAAGTAATGTATACACCATTGGTGCGCGCTATGACTTCCACCCAATGGCAGCATTAAAAGTAGATTTTAGTCGCTTCGAAAACGACATATCAAATACTGAAACTGATGTTATCGCCGTTGGCGTTGATTTAGTATTTTAATTGGAGCGAACAATGAAAAAATTAATTTTAGCCAGCATGCTAACACTATGTAGTACTGCAGCATTTGCTGAAGTTGCAGTAATCGTTAACCCAGCGAATGCCAATGCAATAAGCCAAGATGATATTAAAAAAATATACCTTGGCAAGAGCAAATCGTTTGCTGATGGTACCAAAGTAAACCCTGTTAACCAAAATGGTACTGCAGTGGCAGATGAGTTTAACGACAAGCTTGTTGGCAAATCAGGCAGCCAATTAAATGCTTATTGGTCAAAGCTAGTTTTTACTGGCAAAGGCACGCCTCCAGGTAAACTTGATAATGACCAAGCTGTGATTGATTTTGTAGCTGCTAATGCTGATGCAATTGGCTATATAGACAGCGCCAAAGCAAGTGATAAAGTTAAAGTAGTAGGTAAGTATTAACCTGCTAAATTAAAAATAAAAGCCCGTAACAAATACTTTGTTGCGGGCTTTTTTATGCCTATTATTTACAACCGTCATAAAACCTTAAAGTTTCGCCTTAACGACTACTCAATTTTAAACTTAGCAGTTGCATCTAATAGATTATCTGAAAGGTAATGTAAGTTTTTTGCCACATCTCTTACCGCTTTGAGTGAACTCATCGTATCTTCAAATGAAACATGCATATTCGATACGTTGTCTACTACCATCGCGGCCACAGAGGTTTGCTCTTCAGTTGCTGCTGCAATCTGCGAATTCATCCCATTAATTTCTAGTATTTGCTCTGCTATTTTTTCAATCGAGACACCGGTTTGCTCTGCTGCACTGGCATTATCTGTGGCCATGTCTCTTGCAGAAGTCATAGCCGTTACTGACTCATTGGCAGCCACACTTAATGTACTTAGTAACTCACGAATTTCATTAGTTGACTGTGCTGTGCGTGATGCAAGCTCGCGGACCTCATCTGCTACCACAGCAAAGCCACGACCATGCTCACCTGCACGCGCAGCTTCAATTGCAGCATTTAACGCCAACAAGTTTGTTTGTTCGGCAATGGAGGTAATTACATTGAGTATTTGCGATACATTTTTAGTGTCATCGGCTAATTTATTAATGGTGTTGGCCGCTATATTAATTTCATCGCTTAACGTACGCGACGCATTAACTGACATTTTGACTTGTACACGACTTTGATCTACTTCTTTTTCTGCTGTTTGCACAGCATTAGATGCGCTCGCTGCTGATTGTGAAATATCGCCAACGCTTTGCTTCATCTCTTCCATCGACTGCTTAACAACATCTGCATCGGTGGTTTGTTTAGTGGTTGCTCGCTCTGCTCGCTCCATCCCTTGCACAAGACGGGTTGAATTTTCCATTAGCGGTTCACATACCGCGATAACTTCTAAAACGGTTTCTCTCAGCAGACTAATAAAAGCATTAAAGTTTATAGATACCTGACCAATCTCGTCCTCTGAGTTAACAGCAAGCTTGGTGCTTAATGATCCTTTACCACTTGCTAAAAGACTTAGGTTATTAGCAGCATCACTGGCTGATGAACCAATATTACGTGCAATCCAAATAGCCATAAGCAAAAGCAATACTAATGATACAACCGCCACAACTAACATTAGATTAAGCGCATCATCTGATCGTGCTTTTGTATTGGCAACTAGCTGGAAAAAGCGATCATCTGCTTTTTGTTGTGCGTTTTTAAAGCTGGTTAAAACCGCCTCGAAAAGGCTTGTTTTAAGCTGCGCCTGTTGTTGTATTTTACTAAAATCAGCCGTGCCATTAACCATGCCATTAGCGATAGTTGCAGATATCTTTTCATAATTTTTCAGCCGCGTTTTTGTGTCGCTATCAATATATGATCCATTAATTGTTTCTATTGCGTCCAAATTCAAAATGAGCCGCTGATAAGTTTCACTCGCTTTTGTTACTAACTCTTGCTCGCCAAAGGTTACAGCCTGAGTGTATAACTCATCTAACTTTTCTAAAATGCTTACGTTGGCCAAGGTTAATTTAGCTACTTTATAAGAAGATTTCTCCATTTCATCAAGTGATATGCGATTTTCGTTCATAGCAAAGTAATTAACCAAAACAATTACTAAGAATGCGATTATCGCTATAGATGTAATTGCATGTATTTTTTTAGTAATGCTGAGGTTTTTAAAAGAGAAACCTGAAGCCATATTAATTTACCCCGTTTAATTATCTATAGTTATTATCGGCTTAATATAGAAAAATGTTAACTTTATTTTTAACTTTCGACGTTTTTTGTACATAAAATTAAATATACAACAATATTCTTTTATAAACACCAACAATTGAAATATAGAGTGTTCTACTCAATGTTCAACATTAATCCAAAAAGAGTTGTTTAATATTTTAAATTTCAGACACAAAAAAACCAGTAACATTGCTGTTACTGGTTTTTATATTTGGTGCGGATGGGGGGACTTGAACCCCCACGCCCGAAAGCACTACCCCCTCAAGGTAGCGTGTCTACCAATTCCACCACATCCGCATTTTTTAAGCTATTGCTTAGCGTTAAGTCTTAAAGCTAACTTGAGGAAAGAGAGCGACTTAACAATTTAAACTAAATTAATTTGGTACGTCAGAGCTTTGCTCTTTTGTAGATGTTACCGGAACATCTTCTTCAACTGGCGTCACAGTTTCAACAGCTGGAGCCGCTTCTAAGTTTTCCCACTCGTCAGTCTTTTTGATTTGACCGGCAGTTAAGTTACCTAAAACAATACTTAACACGAAGAAGATCGTTGCTAAAGTTGTTGTCGTTTTCGTCATAAAGTTACCGGCTCCTGAAGAACCAAAAACAGTAGACGATGCGCCTGCACCAAATGATGAGCCCATGTCAGCGCCTTTACCTTGCTGGATCAAAACCATACCAACAAGCGCTAACGCTACAATTAAATACACTACTAATAAAATTTCGTACATCTTATACGGTCCCTTTTGCACTATTGCAGATAGCAGTGAATGATTCTGCTTTTAAACTGGCGCCACCAATTAGGCCGCCGTCTATATCTGTTTGTGCAAATAATAATTCGCTATTTTTTTCATTAACGCTACCACCATATAAGATGGTTAGCCCTTGTGCTAAATCGCTGTCTAGTGAAGCAATCTTGTCACGGATAAATTTGTGAACACTTTGTGCCTGTTCAGGCGATGCAGTCTTACCTGTGCCTATAGCCCAAACGGGCTCATATGCTATCACAGATTCTTTCAGTGCTGCTACACCTAATTTATTAATTACTGCGTCAATCTGCGCAGCAACTACCTGTTCTGTTTGCCCGTTTTCTTGCTCTATTTCGCTCTCTCCAACACATAAAATAGGCGTTAAACCTACTTGTTGTGCGCGAGCAAATTTTGCCGCTACGGTGTCGTTGCTTTCTTTATATATACTGCGGCGTTCTGAGTGACCAACCAGTACATATGTTGCACCTAATTGCTTAATTAGCTGGGCATCTACTTCACCAGTAAAGGCACCTGGCGTATTCTCTGAAACAGTTTGTGTCCCAGTAGTTACACCACTGGCGACCATTGCTGATATCAGTGGAAACGGAGGAAATAAAACAATGCTTACTTCAGAAGATTTAACATCGTTAATAGCATCAGACAGTTGTTCAACAAGTTCTAATGAACCATTCATTTTCCAGTTGCCCGCGACCATCGCCTTGCGTGTTGCCATTTTTCCACTCCACATTAGAAAGCGGGCGAGATATTAACTCGACTCGCCCAAAGTTACAAGAGGTTATTGTTATCAATCAGTTTGTTTGCTCATAGATTCGACAACCGCTGCTATTTTTTGTGCGCTATCGATAACTATTTTTTCTTGTTCTGCTTCAACCATCACTCGTACAACAGGTTCAGTACCTGACTTACGAAGTAATACACGGCCTTTATCTGCTAAGCTTTGCTCTACTTCAGCTACTGCAGCAAGTACTTCTGGTGCTTGAGTTGGATCGGTACCGGCAGTGTATCGCACGTTAATCATTTTCATTGGGTACTTAGTAAATCCAGCGCCTAAATCTTGAAGTGTACGGTTTTGAGCCACCATAGCAGCAAGCACTTGTAAGCTTGAAATAATGCCATCGCCAGTGCTAATTAAGTCTAAATTTAAAACATGGCCTGAGCTCTCACCACCAATTTTCCAACCTTTTTGCTGCAGTAGTTCCATCACATAACGGTCACCCACTTTGCTACGAGCAAAAGCAATATTTTTTGCTTTTAAGGCATTTTCAAGACCCATATTAGACATGACAGTACCAACAACCCCCCCTCCTAAGTTGTCATCTTGGGCAGCTTGGCAGGCAATAATGTAAACTAAATCATCACCATCAAATACGCGGCCATTGTGGTCTACCATCATTACACGGTCGCCATCGCCATCATAGGCAATACCTACATCCGCTTTATGCTCAAGTACTTTACGCTTTAGTGTATCTACGTGAGTTGCGCCACATTCATGGTTAATATTTACCCCATTAGGCTCACATGCATGGGTTATCACCTCAGCGCCTAGCTCTCGCATAACTGAAGGCGCTATGTGATACGTTGCACCGTTGGCACAATCTAGGACTATTTTTAGCCCCTCAAGTGATAAACCTTGTGGAAACTGACTTTTACAAAATTCAATATAGCGGCCATCAGCGCTTGATAGGCGTGTTGCTTTACCTAGCTTATCAGAGGCAACACATGTCATTGGTTCATCAAGCATGGATTCTATTTGCAGCTCTACAACATCATCTAGTTTTAAGCCTTGGCCATTAAAAAACTTAATGCCGTTATCGTAATAAGGATTATGAGATGCGCTAATCACAATACCCGCTTCTGCGCGAAACGTTTGCGCTAAATATGCAACGGCAGGCGTTGGCATAGGACCAAGCAAAATAACATCAATACCGGCTGCAATTAAACCAGACTCCAATGCAGTTTCAAGCATATAACCAGAAATACGAGTATCTTTACCAATAATGACTTTTTTTGTGCCATGTTGTGATAATACGCGCCCTGCAGCCCAGCCTAATTTCATTGCAAATTCTGGATTAATAGGCCCTTGCCCAACTAGACCACGCACACCGTCTGTGCCAAAATATTTTCTTTCTTGCATTAAAGTACTCCTTGTTTGCAGGCTTGATATACGCCAAGCACGTCTGCGGTTTCTTTTACATCATGCACACGAATAATATGCGCACCGTTTTGTGCTGCTATTAATGCGCCAGCTAAACTACCAGCTAATCTATTTTCTGTATCTCTGTTGAGTAAATTACCAATCATTGACTTACGTGATAAACCCGCCAGCAGCGGTAAGCCAAACTGGGCAAAGTCATTAAATTGAGACAATATTTGATAATTGTGTTTAAGTGTTTTTCCAAAGCCAAAACCAGGGTCTAATATTAATTGGCTTTGTCTTATACCAGCAGTTTCGCATGCAGCGATGCGCTGGTTAAAAAAGTCATTTATCTCGCTTGCTAAATCATTATAGTGAGGGTCGTTTTGCATACTTCGCGGTTGTCCTTGCATATGCATTAAGCACACGACCACGTCAGGATACTGAGCAACCACCTCTAATGCACTAGGTTCTTGTAATGCTCGCACATCATTAACAATATCCGCACCAGCTTCAATGGCTTGACGCATGACTTCGGATTTACTGGTATCGATTGAAATAACGCAATCACTTTGCTCACGTATAGCCTTAATAATCGGAATAACGCGCTGCAGTTCATCTTCAAGAGTGACATCCGGCGCTCCTGGACGTGTTGATTCACCGCCGATATCTAAAATAGTCGCGCCGTCATCAAGTAATTGCATTGCATGTTTGAGTGCAGCTGTAATATTAAAAAACTGGCCACCATCTGAAAATGAATCAGGGGTAACGTTTACTATTCCCATAATAATGGGTTCGCTGAGATCAAGCGCTCGACCACGTGCAAGGTTAATTTTATTATTCATCGCTAACCTTAATATGTGTTTGTTAAGTGTAATTTGAGTTAATTACAGCAAACTGATACAAAAAAGCCCCGAAATTCGGGGCTTTTGGATTTGTTATTTTAACGATTATTCAGCTTTATCATCAAGGTTTGTTTCATCTTTTTTAGATTCATCTTTTTTAGAGTCGTCGTTTTTAGATTCGCTAGTTGGTTTTTGTATTTCATCAACAGCTTTATCTTTAGAAACATCTTCTTTTTCTGATTTAGCTTCATGTCGGTCATGCGCATCACGTGGTTCACGTACTGGCTGACGCGCCATTAAGTCATCAATTTGTTTGGCATCGATGGTTTCATACTTCATCAGTGCGTCTTTCATGGCATGCAAAATATCAATGTTTTCTTTCAATATTGATTCTGCACGTTGATAGTTGCGGTCTGAAAACAAGCGTACTTCTGCATCAATTACTTTTGCTGTTTCATCCGACATGCTCATAGAACGACCACCGCCGCCACCCATGTACATTTCATTTTGATCTTCAGCATAAAGTAATGGGCCTAGCTTTTCACTTAACCCCCATTGTGTAACCATTTTGCGAGCAATGTCAGTTGCACGTTCGATATCGTTACTTGCACCGGTAGTTACTTTGTCTTCACCATAAATAATGGCTTCAGCAATACGGCCACCATAAAGACTAGAGATCATAGACTCAAGTAACTCTTTTGAATGACTAACACGGTCTTGCTCTGGTAAATACATCGTCACACCTAGCGCACGGCCACGTGGAATAATAGATACTTTATAAACAGGATCGTGCTCTGGAACCATACGCCCAACAATGGCATGACCTGCTTCATGATAAGCTGTCATTTCTTTTTCTTGCTCGCTCATCACCATGGTCTTGCGTTCAGCACCCATCATGATTTTATCTTTTGCAGCGTCAAATTCAGCCATACTAACAACACGTTTATTACCACGTGCTGCATAAAGAGCCGCTTCATTCACTAAGTTAGCAAGATCTGCACCTGAGAAACCAGGTGTACCACGAGCAATCACTGCCGCTTCAACGTTATCACCTAAAGGTACTTTACGCATATGTACTTTTAGAATTTGTTCACGACCACGAATATCTGGTAAACCAACCACAACTTGGCGATCAAAACGGCCAGGGCGAAGTAATGCTGGGTCTAAAACATCCGGACGGTTAGTCGCAGCAATAACAATAATACCTTCATTGCCTTCGAAGCCATCCATCTCAACTAGCATTTGGTTAAGCGTTTGCTCACGTTCATCGTGACCGCCACCCATACCTGCGCCACGTTTACGTCCTACTGCATCGATTTCATCGATGAAGATGATACAGGGCGCTGCTTTTTTAGCTTGTTCGAACATGTCACGTACACGTGATGCACCTACACCCACAAACATTTCAACAAAATCAGAACCTGAAATAGTAAAGAATGGCACTTTTGCTTCACCGGCAACCGCCTTAGCAAGTAATGTTTTACCTGTACCAGGAGGACCGACCATAAGTACGCCCTTAGGAATACTGCCACCTAATTTTTGGAATTTAGATGGGTCGCGTAAAAAGTCCACCAGCTCGGTTACATCGTCTTTGGCTTCATCACAGCCAGCTACATCAGCAAAAGTCGTTTTGACTTGATCTTCACTCATTAAGCGGGCTTTACTCTTACCAAATGACATGGCGCCTTTGCCACCGCCACCTTGCATCTGACGCATGAAGAAAATCCACACACCAATTAGCAGAATCATAGGGAACCAAGAAATGAAAATACTTGCTAAAAACGATTGTTCCTCAGGTTTTACACCTTTGACATTTACATCGCTTTTTAACAAATCATTTAAAATATCTTTATCATAGATCGGCATAATCGTTTGAAAACGCTCGCCGCTATTTTTTATGCCAGTAATTGTGCCACTGCCACTTTCAATAGACACTTCTTGTATAGAGCCACTGCGGGCATCTTTAACAAATTGACTGTAACTTGTTTGACGATCAACTTGATCGCCGCCATTAAAGCTCTGAAATACTGACATAAGCACAACTGCAATAACCAGCCAGAGTATTAGATTTTTCGCCATATCGCTCAAGGGGTTAACCTCTTGTATCCAATTAATTTAAATTCAACTAAACGCCAAGCAACTGTACTACAGTTTGTATCCAGTCGCTACTATATATACTTCCCGAGAACGGGGACGCGAGGCATCCGGTTTACGTATCTTCACTGCTTTAAAACTATTACGTACATCTTGCAAATATTGATCAAAGCCTTCACCTTGGAATACTTTAACAATAAACGCGCCATTTTTCTTTAAAACTTGGTGGCACATATCAAGTGCAAGCTCAACCAAGTACATGCTCCCCGCCTGATCAACCGAGTTATTACCACTCATGTTAGGTGCCATATCAGACAATACCACATCTACATTTTTACCATCAATGCGTTTTAACAATGCATCAAGTACGGCCTCTTCACGAAAGTCACCTTGTAAAAAGTCAACACCCGCTAATGAATCCATAGGTAAAATATCACACGCAACCACTTGGCCTTTGTCACCTACTTTTTCTGCTAAGTATTGTGACCAACTCCCTGGGGCTGCGCCTAAATCAACCACTGTCATTGCTGGACGCAATAACTTATCTCTGTTTTGGATTTCGTCTAATTTGAAAACAGCTCGAGAGCGCCAGCCTTTTTTTTGCGCTTCTTGAACATATTTATCATCAAAATGTTCTTTAAGCCAACGCTGTGAACTGGCTGACTGTTTTTTATTTGTCATAAATTAACACGCAACTAATTAGTAATATTCTCTAGATGGCGTTAGAATACCCTTAATTCAAGCCATATTCAGCAAAATTTGTAATATCATGACATTATCAAACAAACAAAAGCAGTTTTTAAAAGGTCAGGCACATAGCCTTAAGCCTGTAGTTTTACTAGGTTCTAACGGTTTAACCGAAGGCGTAGTAGTTGAAATCCAAAGCGCACTAGAAATTCACGAATTAATTAAAGTGAAAGTGCCAACTGACGATCGTGAAACAAAAAAGCTTATTTTTGATGCCATAGTTCGCGAAACAGGAGCTACCAAACTACAAACAATCGGCCATACGATTGTGCTTTACCGTCAAAGCCCTGAGAAAAAAATTCAGTTACCTCGCGGCTAACAATCCGTTATAAATGATACAAAAACCAGCCGTGGCTGGTTTTTTTATATATAATTAAAAATCCATTATTCGCAACTTTGCTCTGTAGTTACCATCCTCAAACTTACTCAGCAAATAATAGTGCCCGAACTGCCCCTCATTCATATTTTCAATAGTTTGGTTACTCAATAACGAAGCCAATTGCGGTGTGGTATTACTATGCCCTACAACCACCACAACACCATTTTGTGCTAACAACTGATTTTTCAATGTCGTTAAATCAGCAGCATTATAAGTTATAACTTTAACATTAAAATACCTAGCTAAAGGCGCTGCAGTACTTAATGTTCGGTTATAGTTACTACTGTATAACGTAATGTCTGGATGGGCTTTAACTAGCGAAACCAAATGCTCAGCACGTACTTGCCCTCGCTCTGTTAAAAATGGATCATTGCCTGTTTGTTTTTCACTATGACGAAACAAATAAAGCTGTTCAGGCGCAGAAAAAGCAGGGTGGCACAGCAGTAATAGTAATACTGCCCATGCTGATTTTATCAATGTACTCATTGTTTTTTACCTCGTTTGTATGCCAATAAACGGTCTATGAACTCCGTAGTAAGCTCATTAATGAGCCCAGTTTCTGCATTTAAAATTAAACTAAACCCTACATTTAAGTGCGGAAAAACCACTAAGTCACTGCGGTAGCCTTGCACCCAACCACTGTGATAATAAAGCGTTTCATCATCATAGTCATACACACGCCAGCCTAGCCCATAGTAGGCTTCGTTCATGTGCTCTCGCCATACTCGTCTGTAGCGTTCTTTTTTAGTATGAGTATAAGGGCGTGTTTGCGTGGCCAATGCATCTAAGGATAATACCGATGGATATTGCCCTAATTGCGCATTTAACCAAATAGCCATATCTGACGCACTGGCGTTTACCCCTGCCGCGGGTGCAACTTTATAATAATTCTTTTTTAAGCGGGCGCTATACCAACGTTTTTTTCCACGCACGTGAGGGTGTGCATAGTTATTATCCTGCACCATGGCATCGTAACCCAAACTAGCATCATTCATTTCTAGGGGAGTAAAAAACGCCTCATTAAGCCACTGGGTATAGGTTTTGTTGGTACTTTTTAAAATTACGTCGTCTATTAAGCTAAACATTACATTTTGATAGCCATAGCAATCACCAGGGTCACAAATGGGTTTAACACTCAATAGTTTTTCAACAATGTCCTTATAACCCATCCGCGATTCGATTAAATTATCGTAAGCGTTAGGCACTAGACCACTAGAATGGCTTAAAATATGAAAAACTTTTAAATCATCTTTATAGCCAGTTTGCTTAAAATCCGGTAAATAATAACTAACAGGTAAATAAAGATTGAGCCGCTGTTCATTTGCGAGTTTAGCCGCTAACGACCCTGCAAATGTTTTCGATACGGAGGCTAAACGAAATCGAGTGTGCGGGTTGATTTTTTGCCCACCGCGCACCTTTGTATTACCCATAGTATGGATGTAGTCACGCGCTTGTGAGTTGACAATGGATAGCGCCCCTCCTGGGATTTTTTTTATTTTTAGTTTTTTTTCTGTATAGCGTCCATAACTTTTAACAAATGCTTCCCAATCAGGATCTGTGCTTGCGCTCGCCTGTAAATGCGTCCCGATAAGGAGCACGGCAAAAAAGTAAAAGGGTAAGGTGTTAAAATACTTCATTCTTAGCTAATTTTTCTTTTTTAGTCATAATCAACCGTTATAATATCATGAACTTTTACTCGGACTAACGTACAATATGTCCGATTAATGGCTTTTGAGTGGATGTAAAATATTTATGCGTTTTTTAGTTGTATCACTTTTTATAATATCAGCGTCAGGTTGTGCTGTCGTTAAACAACCCGCAGAACCTTTAGTTATGCCTGCAAAGCCTATGCTCAAGAGCCAAACTTACCAGTTAAAGTATGAAGCTGAGCATGCTTCACCAAAAGTGAAGTCGGTGCAATTACCCGCCCACAACGTGAAAAAAAATCAAACTGTTAGAGTAATCGTAGACCGTGCAAGTGTTACCGACACTTTGGTCTCTCAAATAAGCCAAGCCTTAATTGATAAACAGCTTAAGGTGACCACTAGCGAGAATAGCGATTATACGTTAGCAATTCATCAAGTTGATCTTGAATTTATAGATGACGCTAAGTACACCCTAGCGCAACCAGAAAAACCATATTCATTATTTTCAAAAGTAGCCCAGCAATTTCCGTCCCAACAATGCGCCAATATATTAGCCCAAGTTAGTATGCGACTTACTCACAAAGCATCGGGCGATGTGGTGTGGTTTGCTAAATCATCAATTGATAGTGCAAGCTTCCATCGTGAACCCCTTGTTTATAGCTTTAGCGAAGAAAAGAAGATCACTAATGAGCTAGAAGTTGTTGCATTTATACATAAGCACAACACCGAACAGGCTCGCCTAAAACGAGCTGAGCTTAATAATGAAGTAACGGCCCCTGCGTATAAAACCATTACAAAATTAAGTCGTTTAACTAAATTAAATGGGCCATGTACACGCACCGAAATAAGTGCTCTAACACCTATGATGCAATTTTACTTAAGCAGTATTCTTATTGATAAAATTAAAGTTCAGTAGTTGTTAGGACGACCGCTACATTTTTTTACAGATTTAGCTAAGAGTTTGACAATATACTAGGGTCTGTTGACCTTTCAAGGTTAAATTTGCAGCACTCTGTTTGGTATTTAGACAAGGCAGAGTCTTTGTGGTGTGGTTGCTCCCCATAAATAGGCGATAACGCAGCATCAATGCCAAACAGACGCTGCCCGAAGGGTTCTGCCTAGGGGCGATTTACTCTTTGTTGCTCGGTTTTTACTTAGCCCACTAGGTTACAAACTTCGCGCCGCGATTAAACCGCCCCTAGTTTGAACAAATTTTAATCCGCAAAGGTCAACAGACCCTAGCCTCTTTAGCAAACTCTAATTAAGGTTCCAAGGATGACGTATACTTCTCTTAAACAGTCTTTTGGTTGTGCGGCCTTATTAGTTGCCGCTATTTTTAGTGCCCAAAGCAGCGCCAGTAATCGTTACTATGCCGATAACACTTTGGAACCCACCACTGGGTTTGCCTGGGATTGGAGCGCTGGCGCAGGTTATTACATTGAAGACTCTTATTTAGTTGGCATGAACTCCTATGATGTTGGTGCAGAACTAGATTTGAGTATTGCAGTTTCTTACGATAATTTTTATCTAGATTTTGACCATAATCAGCTCAGCGGTGGACTTGTTTTAGGCTATAGCTTAATTAACAAATATGATTGGGGTCTTGATTTATTAGGCACCAACATTCAAGCAGGTTTTGATGAACAAGGTTTAGGCTTTTATAACGACGGAATAATTGATCCACTGCGTGGTATAAAAAAGCGTAACTATGATTTTGACACCGGCCTTCGATTAACACGCCGATTTGAAAACTCACAAGTTTCATTTGAATATTTACATGATATAAGCGGTGCTCATAATGGTTGGGTTGCCAATGTGTTTTTCAGCCATATTCAACCTTGGCGCAATTGGGAGTTTCGCTCCGGTATTGGCTTAAGTGCCTACTCTGCTGATTTTACAAACTATTACTTTGGTATTGATAGCGATGAAGCAAACGCAGCACGCCCTATTTATAGTACCGATGCCAGTACCAGTATTATGTTTGAATTTCATGCCGAATACCCCATCAATCAAGATTGGGTATTTTTAGCAGGCTGGTTAACCACTTGGTTTTCAAAAGAAATTGATGACAGCCCAATTATTTCCCAAGGATATCAACACAAAGCCAAGGTAGGCCTGCGTTATGTACTTTAGATTTTTTTACTGTTTGTTGTTTACATATTCGGGCTCTTTGCTTGCAGCCACTACACAACCACCCAGTGAACTTACTGCTGTTCCCGATACCTGTGTAGCCTTACGTGAAGGGCGTCAATGTTATGCCGATGTTGTCTTATCGTGGCAGCAACCAGAGGTAGGAAATTATTGTTTACGCGATGCGACTTCAAAATACATTATGCAGTGCTGGCTTAAACAGCGACAAGGCTCACTTAATTACGCCTTTGATTCAACCCAGAGCATTTCATTTGAGCTGTTTGATAGTAATACATCACAAGTGATTGCTGTAAGCGAAGTTAAACTACAATGGGTGTATCAAAATAGACAAAAAAAGCGGCGCTGGCGGTTATTTTAGCCACACACTATAAACATCATTCAGGTATACGAAGAAAGCTTATGGATAATTACGGTACTATTTTACTGGTTGAAGATGATATCTCTCTTGCACAATGGGTAACTGAGTATTTAACTGAGCAAGGCTATATTGTGCATGTATGTCATCGCGGTGATGAAGTTATAAGCCAAGTAAAGCATTTAAACCCACAGCTTATTTTACTCGATATTATGTTACCAGGTCTTGATGGTATCAGTGTATGCCGTGAGTTACGTAGCTTTTATCAAGCCCCTATAATTATGCTCACCGCACGAGATGAAGAAATGGATGAGGTCATTGGGCTTGAAGTCGGTGCCACAGATTACATTATAAAACCTGTTCGCCCTCGTGCACTGCTTGCTCGTATTAAGTCGGCTTTACGCTACAGCAGTGACACGCCTAAAACTGATGCTCAAGAGAGCATGATCAATATTGGTCAATTAAGTATTAATACCGAATCTCGTAACGTTACACTCAACCAGCAAGATGTGAATATTTCAAGCGCAGAGTATTTATTACTGCATTATTTAGCGAGCAACGCTGGGCAAGTTGTATCACGTGATGCGGTGTTTAAAGCAACCAAAGGCAGGGAGTATGACGGCCTAGATAGAAGCGTTGATGTGCTTATTTCTGCTTTGCGTAAAAAGTTTAATGATGATCCGCAAAAACCAGAAAAAATAAAAACTATTTGGGGGCGTGGTTATTTGTTTGTGACTACAGCGTGGTAAGTTTTAATGCCTGAGCGCTTAAATAATAAGCGCGACAATAATAAAAGTCACTTCAATACACCCAGCCTATTATGGAATAGCATCAATGAAAAAGTTTTATATTTCACTACTAGGCAGTGCGCTGCTTTCAATTATTGTTTTAGGTTGGCTTATTGATGCATTTAGCCAACAAGCACATGCACCTTTGGATGAGTTTAGTGTACAAAGCCAGATTATTGTCGGGTTAAGTAAACAGCTCACAGCTATAAAGCCACAGGCACGACCAGAACAGGTAACTAAGTTAGCCAAAGATTTTAACCTGACTCTTAACTACAAATTAAATCAGTCGCTAGCATTACCATCAGCGCTATTAGATAAAATGCAAACTCAAGGCGGGTTAATACTCGAGGACGAGCAAGGCTTTTACATGCTCTACACTAATGATGCATTAAGCCCTTACCATTTAACCATGCGTTTAGATAAGCCTTACGAGAGCACACAGCGAAACGACATAATTTTAACTTTGTTATTTTATACTGGCTTATGTGTTTTTATGGGTTTTATTATTACCCCTTTAGCAAAACGTCTTACAGTATTAAATGATGCGGCAAAACAGTTCGCATCCGGTAATGTTAAAGCCCGAATTAAGCCCTCTCGCTTTACCTATATTAAAGATGTGGAACTGACCTTTAACCGCATGGCAAGCCAAATTGAAAAGTTAGTAGCTGAAAATAAACTGATGGCCTCAAGCCTGTCCCATGATATAAGAACCCCAATAGCATGCTTACGCTTTGGTGTTGACGCTGCACTTGATAGCCATGATGAGAGCAAAATAAAGCATTACCTAACCCGTATGGAAACCGATTTGGATCATATGGAGTCAATGTTAAAAAGCTACTTAGCATTTGCTACTTTGGAACAAAATGCCAATAAACTCACTTACTCATCAGCAAACCTTAAACAATATCTAAGTGACATTGTGCTGCAGCTTGAACCAAGAATAACCGCACGTTCGCTTAATATTTCTTTAGAATGTGATGATCATACTATTTTTGCTGACTTACATTGGCTAGCAAGAGCGATCGCTAACTTAATTAATAATGCCTGCGATTTTGCACATCATCACATTAAAGTAACCGCCTCGCTACAAGAGCACACTCTAGTGATCAGCATTGCCGATGATGGCCCAGGCATAGCTCAAGAAAACAATCAAAAAGTATTTAGCCCGTTCTTCCGTGAGCGCAGCCACCGTAATCGCAGTGACAACAGTTACGGGTTAGGATTGGCTATCGTTGCCAAAGTAGCCGATTGGCATCATGGTTCAATAGAAGTGAGTAAAAGTGAGCACCTTGGTGGGGCCTGCTTTACACTTACGATTGCGCGGTTTAGATATTAATTAAACAAGTACCATCCGTTCTAACTAACGCAATATAATTAAAGAAATCGTGCTATTTATAATCAAAAAATGCACGTGTTATTTATATCTGAAAATAAAACGCAATAATTGTGCGACTAAGTCAAATAAGCACTTTTTATTTTTTTACAATTCCAGTAGATTGTCACGGCGTCGAAAAAATAGAGAAGCAAAATAATATGAGTGCAGTAAGAGGTGAGTTTAGCTCCCGCTTTGGTTTTATAATGGCTGCGGCAGGATCTGCTGTTGGGCTTGGTAATATTTGGGGTTTCCCGACACAAACAGCAAGTAATGGCGGGGCTGCCTTTTTAGTCGCTTACTTAGTACTGGCCTTCTTTTTAGCCTATCCTGCTTTAATGGCAGAGCTGATGATAGGTCGTCATGGACAAGCTAATGCGGTTTCTTCACTAACAAAATTAACCACTAAACCTTGGCAAAAGCAGTTTGCATTTGCTGTTGGCTTTGGCGGGATTTTATGTGCAGGCTTTATACTAAGCTTTTATGCGATTGTTGCTGGTTGGATGTTAAGTGCAACTTTAGAGCCGGTTACTACTCTCATAGGCGCAGATGCGGCATCTTCTTGGTTAAGTGAACAGTCACTTACACGTAACATTCTTTTTACTGTGGTATTTATTATTTTAACCGTTGCTATTATCAGCCGCGGTGTTGAAAATGGTATTGAAAAATGGTCAAAACGTTTAATGCCTGCTTTGCTCGGTATTTTGTTTGCCTTAATTGCCTATGTAATGACTCAAGAAGGCGCTGTTGAGGGATTAAAAGCTTACCTAGTCCCTGACTTTTCTTCTATTTTTGATCCCACCTTATTAGTCAGTGCACTAGGACAGGCCTTCTTTTCATTGTCACTGGGTACCAGTGTAATGATTATCTATGGCTCATATATCAGTAAAAAAGAAAACCTCGTCTCTTTGGGGGCTTATGTTACGCTTATTGATGTATTCATCGCATTTGTAGCAGGCTTACTGATTATCCCCGCGATGTATGTTGCACAAGCCCAAGGTGTTGAAATATTCTCGTCAACAACAGGTAAACTGCTTTCAGAAGACACCTTAGTATTTCAGGTTTTACCCGCCTTATTTGATGGCATGGGTGGTGTGGGTTTATTTGTTGGCTTTGCTTTTTTTGCATTAATGAGTATTGCCGCTCTAACCTCGTCAATTTCAATGCTTGAAGCGCCGGTATCGTACACTGTAGAGCGCTTTGCAATGAAGCGTGTGCAAGCAACATGGTTAATAGGTGCTTTAATTGCCATAGTTAGTATTACCATAGTGTGTAACTTAGGCACGTTATTTGGTTTAGTGATCACCTTAACAACTAAAGTCGCGCAACCTTTATTAGGACTTATGTGTTGTATTTTTGTAGGATGGATCTGGTATAGGTCATCACTGCTCAAAGCAATCCAGCAAGGTAACCCTGAAGTACATAACACCTTATTTTGGAAAATATGGCCTTGGTACACTAAGTTTGTATGCCCTATCGCCATTAGCTTAGTATTTTTACATTCTTTACTTAGCTAGTAAAACAAAAAAGGCCCACTAATGTGGGCCTTTATTTATTAAGAATTATCTACTGCTTTAAAATCATATCTTGATGGGGTATGCCATCTTCTAAGTACTCCTCCCCAACACACTCAAAACCAAATGAGCGATAAAAATTCAGTAGGTAGGTTTGTGCGCCTATATAAATATCACGAGTAGGCCACTGAGTTCTACAACAGGTAATAGCCTGGCTAACTAATTCTTTGCCTAAACCAGAGCTGCGCTGTGATTGAGCAACTAAAACGCGCCCTATCGCACTATAATGTGCATCTTTCTCATAACAACGAGCATAGGCATTTACTGTTTGCCTATTGAGTGAATACAAGTGGCGAGTAGCATCTGCAATATCCACATCATCAAGTTCGGGGTAAGGACACGCTTGTTCTACAACAAATACGTCAACACGTTCACGCATTATTGCAAACAGGGTTTGGGAGTCGAGCGCAGAGAATGGCTCACATTTAAACGCCATTTAAACACCTTTTATTATTACAGGGCCTTACTAAAAGGCCCCATAATCTTATTAAGCAAATAATCGCTCTAACTGATCACATAACTGAGATAAGTTAACATGATCATGCTCGATAGTTAAATCGACATAACCGTCACTTCTAAATGCTCTGTCTAACTCAATCAGTACATGCGTTTTATGCGCTTCAGGAATAAACGACAGTTCAATTTCCTTTATGCCAAATAAGCTGCGACTATTTGGTTGATATTCAAGCTCTTGATAACACCCAGACACAGATTGAAAAGTAGAAGCACGTAAATGGCCTTGCTCTACATCTGCTTTAACTAAACTAAATCCTAGCTTCTCCATTGCTTGCATACAGGTTTTAACTGCTTCATTCGGATAGATGTGCAAATGGTCTTTATCTGTTGGATCAAGCGCAAGGTCAATATCAAGCCCTGTTTCTAACCACACATAAGACTGGTTATAACCGGCATTAATTTCAGTAATTGGTGTTTCTGAATGCAAACGGGCTTCAAACGGGATAGTTTTAACTTCACCAGGCTCAACAGTACCAATGTCAGTTATGCGCCATTGATCAATAACATGATTAGTAAAGTAATCACCGTCTTCACTGGCCACTTTTACCCGGGTAACTAACATTAAATCCAAACCCGCAATTTCTTGACTCACATCACCTGCAGTAATAACAATTTGTGCATTGAATAGTTGGCCTGGCTGAAGATGCTCGGTTTCTAAAATGGTATCTACCTTGGCAGCACCAATGCCTACCGATGCTAAAATTTTTTTAAACATAGTTTCTCCTTAAGCTAAGCATACACTTGTTTGCTTACGCTTAAATTCCTTCGTTATGGCATCTTAACCACATTTAAAAGCGCTTGTCAGCGAAAAACTGCTATTTACATGCTGTTTACCATAAAACCGACCATTTATGTCTGTTTTTTGTACTTTATAGTCACTTTATACACGCATAACGGTGTTTTAGATATCAGGTGATAAATACTCATAATCAGCCTATTAGCTGTAGTAAATAAGTAGATTAATTGTCAATAAGCATTGTTTTTCGCTACACTACAATGCCAAGTGCAGTGATACTAATAACTATGGAACTAATTTATTTTGCTACCGCCTTCGTCTGCGGTTTTGGTATATATCAGCTAAAATTACCGCCGCTTATCGGCTTTCTTATGGCCGGATTTATTCTTAATTTAGCGGGTTACAAAAGCACGGAGCTACTCGAAACGATTGCCTCTTTAGGGGTCACACTGCTACTTTTTAGTATTGGACTCAAGCTAAAAATTGCTAACCTTATAAAACCTCAAGTATGGGCTCCTGCCACCATACACATCATTTTAAGTAGCGCATTGTTTAGTGGCTTCATGTTGTTGCTTGGTGTATTTGCACTGCCATTATTTGTCGATTTAAGCTGGCAAAGTGCATTGTTAGTCGGCTTTGCTTTAAGTTTTTCGAGTACGGTATTTGCTGTAAAAGTACTTGAAGAACGCGGTGAAATGGCAAGTTTGCACGGTAAAATAGCCATTGGTATTTTGGTTATGCAAGATATATTTGCAGTCATATTCTTAGCGGTCAGTACAGGTAAAGTACCGAACATTTGGGCCTTAGGGTTAATTGTTGCACTACCTTTGTTTCGCCCAATTATGTACTGGGTTTTAAACCGCTCTAAACACGGTGAGTTACTGCCGCTATTTGGCTTTTTCTTTGCATTGGTAGCTGGGTACAATGCCTTTGAATTCGCAGGATTAAAAGGCGATTTAGGCGCATTGATCATTGGCATGATGTTCGCCCCTCACAAAAAAGCAGGTGAGCTGTCTAAATCGCTGCTTAGCCTTAAAGATATATTACTGGTTGGCTTTTTCTTAAGTATTGGTTTAAGCGCAGAGCTTACTGCCCACTCTTTAGTCGTTGCTTTAATTTTAGTGTTGGTTATTCCTGTTAAAACGCTGCTTTACTACATACTAACTAACTTATTTAAACTGCGAGCTCGTACCTCTTTGCTCACCGCATTTAGTTTGGCTAACTTTAGTGAGTTTGGCTTAATTGTTTGTGCCGTTGCTGCATCTAGCGGCATGGTTACCTCTGAATGGCTCGCTGTTATCGCGATTGCCGTATCAATTACATTTGTGATTGCCTCCCCTTTAAATAAACGCTCTAACGAGCTGTACGTTAAAATTGAACGCCTCTTATTGAAGTTTGAAAGCAAGACCCGCTTAGCAGAAGAGCTTCCTGTAAACTTAAATGATACGAAAATAGTAATCTTTGGTATGGGTAGAATTGGCACCGGTGCCTATGAAACAATAAACGCAACCCACCCTGATGTGGTTGCAGGTATTGATATTAAACCTGAGGTGGTTGATAAACATATTAAACGTGGACGCAGAGTATTAATTGCGGATGCAACTGACCCTGATTTTTGGCAGCGTGTTAATCACTCTCATGTCGAAATGGTCATGTTAACTATGCCCAAACATATGCAAAATATTTTTGCCTTAGAGCAATTACAAGCATCAGGCTATAAAGGACAAGTAACAGCCATTGCTAATTACCCCGATCAGCAAAAAGAATTAGAAGATATGGGAATAGATTCTACATATAACTTTTACTTAGAGGCTGGTAGCGGTTTTGCAGAGCATGTAAAGCAAACCTTGTTTCCGTAATCGGGCTTAGATGCAAATAGATTGCATTTACATTCCTTTACATCTGAGTATTTTATTGGTCAAAAAATCAGGTAAAATGTCTGTGTTGGTTTAATAAAGCTAATACCTAAGTTTGTGTTTTATAAAAGACAAATAACGGACCCCTTGCTTTTAAGTGACCAATAAGATTCTCAAATTAGAGGGCCTACTCCCTCTATCAATAGGCTGTTACTTGCCCGTTACAGCCTATTTTATTTTCTTAAAATCCCTTACACTTATCCCCATTATTTATAAAAGATGTCAGTAATGGATCCTCAACAACTAAAAGTAGCGATTAACACCATTATGCCATTTGGCAAGTATGCGGGACGCCCTTTACTTTTGCTGCCTGAGCCATATTTAGTGTGGTTTAAACAACAAGGCTTTCCTGATAGCAAGCTTGGCTCTCAGCTCGCTATGATGTACGAAGTGAAGCTTAATGGCTTAGAGCAAATGCTGATGCCATTACTAGAAAAAAATAGTAAATAAAATAGAACTTTTCTATAAATGGTCTGTCTATCTATTTGCTACTTGTTGATTTTTTGGTTTTAAACCGCAAAAAAGCGCCTTTATGGCGCTTTTTTATTGTTTGGGATTTAGTTGTCGAGGGTGATAATAAACTTAACTCCACCCAGTGGTGAGTCTTCAATCTTACACTGCCCTTTATGCCAGCTAATAATTTTATTTACAATTGCTAGCCCTAATCCAAACCCACCGGTTTTTTTATCACGGCTTTTATCTAAACGGGTAAAAGGTTTAAACACTTTCTCACGTTCAGCATCCGCAATACCTGGGCCATCATCTTCAATAACCAGAAATAACTTTTCGGCGTTGGCAGTTAAACTAATATGCACAGTTTGCGTAGCATGTTTTAGTGCGTTACTAATTAAATTTTGTAGCACTCGCGACATAAAATGACTATCACATACGTAAATGAATTGACTCGGTAGCGTTGTTGTTAATTTAATAGGGGTATCAAAACTTACTTTTTCGATATTGGCTTTAATTAATGCGACGATATCACAAGGAGCCAATTGTAAGCTTGGTTGCTGTGTATCTAAACGAGCGTATTCCAACATTTCTGATACCAAGGATTCCAGCTCATGAATATCCATTTGCATATCAGATAAATAGTGCTGTGCTTTGATGTCCTGAGTTTTATCCTCTAACATCGCGATTGCAAACTTCAAACGCGCTAATGGTGTTCTAAACTCATGTGACACTGATGAGGTCAGTTCCTGTTGAGCACTCAATAAAAACTCAATCCGCTGCTGCATTACTTGCAACGTATCAGTGATGGGTAAAAAAAATGATTTAGAGCGGTCGCTTAATTGAAAATCTTGCGCGCCTCCGACGGCTTCACAGGCTTGGCTGAGCTTAGCAAAGTCTCGCCATAACAATAAGCTCCATAACCCTATCGGTAAGCTAATAATAAATAGCACCAATAAATAAGGTATTACGGTCCCAGTGTTTTTAGCTTTGACACCTACAGGACCTACTTGTAACAACTGAGAATTATTTAAAGTAACATACCAAACAATACGTTGCTGCTTATCATACAAGTAAAGGTAATTATTTTGAGCTAATTGTAATTGCTGCTCAGGAGGGAGAACTAAATCTTGCTGAGAGATAACTTGACTATCAAAATTATGCTTTAGCTGTTCAAGACCATCTGCCGTTTGAGAGAGCAGCCATAATGACTGCCCAAATTCATCATCTAACAAAACATGTTGCTCAGATTCATCATACGGCCAAAGCTGCTCTATAACACCACTGGCAATAAACAAAGAGGCAATAATATACACGTAAAGGCTTATAAATAGCTTCCCCATTAACCTAGCCTAATACCTTGCATTAATTACATGTCCCACGCATCTGATACAAATAAATAGCCTTGCCCCCACACCGTTTTAATACGGTATGGCTTATCACTATTATCACCAAGCTTCTTACGAATTCGAGATACACGTACATCAACGGTTCGATCTAGCCCGTCGTACTCACGTCCAATCATATGTTGGTGCACATGTTCTCGGCTGAGTACTTCTCCTGCATTTGAAGCTAATAACCACAGTAATTCAAACTCATGTGAGGTCAATACGATTTCTACACCGCTTAACTTTACAATACGACTGGTTTTATCTATTGATAAATCACCAAACTTAAGCTCCTCAATGGCTTTTACGCTAGGCTGTCCACGTCGCAATAATGCACTAATTCGAGCCAACAACACGCGCGGCTCCGCAGGTTTAATAACGTAATCGTCAGCCCCGAGCTCTAGGCCAATAACTTGGTCAAAATCTTCGCCCTTTGCAGTAAGCATTAAAATAGGTAAGGTGTATTTGTCGCGCACTTGGCGGCACACGCTAAAGCCATCTTTTCCTGGCAGCATCACATCTAGAATGATTAAATCAACATCGTTTTCACTCAGGTAAGGAAACACTTCGTCTCCGCGATCTAATACGTCAACTTCTAAGCCATTATGCTCAAGATAGTCTTTGGTTAATTGTTGCAACCCTAGGTCATCTTCAACAAGTAATATCTTTGGCATTTATTGCTCCTAAATTAAAAAAAGCTCCAAGGTGAGCGTAGCCGATGTTTCTTCTTCGCGTATGCAGTTTGCACTTCTACTTGCACACTCGCTAATGATACACCTGTAAGGGGATTAATCAGGGAGTATATGGTCTCCACCTGAACACGCGCTTTATAACTAAGTTGCCCTTTTTTTACCCCTTGCCAACATTTCAATTGAGTATATTGCTGGTATAAACACACATCGATTGGCTCAGGCAATTGCCACTTAAATTTTAACTCAAGATCACAGAACTCTTGTTGTTCGGAAACCACACAGACTTTGGGTGATACGTTAAGTGAAGGGGCTTTTGCAACACTTGGGTTGCTAAAAAATGAAGCTGCAAACACAACCAACATAAAACACTTCATATTAAAATGTATGTTCGAATCCTATAAAGGCGGTCATTGAATAGTCATGTTCAAATAGCGGGCTACTATCCATTGCTGAATAGTCATAATATGCTAAATGAAAACGAAGTGCGTTGGCTTTACCTACCGGCCAACGGGCGTCGATTTTAGCATAAGGTTGCCAGCTACTACCAACTTCTATTTTACCATATGAAAATTCTGCGCTGTTTAAGCCATAAAAGTAATTATTTAGTTTGGCTGATTTGTAGTTAACGCCTAAGGTTGATTTAAGTTTTAACAACTTAAGATCAAAATGGTATTGCCATTGTAATGATCCTCTGTAGCTATTATAAACACTATTTACATCATGCAATAATTGCGCAGAAAATACCTGTTGTTGTTTTACAAAAACATAACTGACGCCAGCATCCAGTACTACTCGTCTTTTTTGAATATTATTAATATTAATCTGGCGCGGAGATTCAACATCTTGTGATTCTAATATTTCGTTATTAGACATTGTTGTGAGCGGGAATATATTTTTCGGGTGCCAATCAATAAAAAACCGTGATTCTGGGTTAATCTCAGACACAAAGCTAATGTTATGCGTATCACTTTGTATAAAAGAGTAGCCTAAACGACCGTTATCAAAAAACCAATTTTGGCCATAATAAGCCACTTGTGGGACAACCACTAAAGGAATATTGTCTGCTCCATATAAAGGATTACTGATCACCCCTACCCCTAAGCTGACACTCATTTTAAGTTCATCAGTAGTGATATTTTGCTGCGTCTGAGCAATCGCATTAGCGCTAAACAACACCAATAAAATGCATATTTTTATTCTCAGATGTAACGCCATGGAGTTATTCACTAGTTTATAAAGTGGCTTTGACCCTATAGTAGCAAGTAGTATAAGTACAAGCTCTAGAAGGTTACAATCATTAACAAATTTGATACAAACGGAACACGTTTACAAATTGGCGGCTATTTCAACTCGATTTCGACCATGAGTTTTAGCTAAATAAAGTGCTCTATCGGCCTTTTCTACTAACAAACAGCTCTTACTAAAGGGCTCCATTAAAGCAATACCAAAACTTGCTGAGATATTACGTTTATTATTGCTATCTTCTTTTTTACGAATGGTTAATTTAGCAATACTCAAACGCAACTGATTACAAAATGTCATCGCATCATTAATGCTATCAAAGTAACCCGTAATACAAAATTCTTCACCACCGTAACGATAAGCATTATATTGTTCTTGCACACTATTTTGCACTTTTTGGGCAACAAGCTTGAGAACCTCATCACCTTTTTGATGGCCAAAATCATCATTAAAACGCTTGAAGTGATCAATATCTAACATTATTAACACGGCTATCTTAGCTTGCTCATCTTGTGAAGATGCATGAAGGCAAAACTCAACTATATCGGTATCAAATTTACCGCGATTTAATAACCCCGTTAGCGAATCTTTATCAACCGCTTCTTGAGTCATAGTGAGGGCTTCTTTTAAATCTTTAATCTCATTATATGCTTGCGCTAATTTAGTTTGGAAGCCGCGAGCATAATCTTGCATTGCAATTGATTCGTCTGTTAAACGCTCTACACAAGAGAGAATTTCATTAAATGAGTTTATACTAGAGAGTGTTTTTAACTCATTTTGTGAGTCAACTAACGAGGTGGTAAAACTTTTTGAATATTGAATAGAATCACTCAAATCAAACTGTACTTGCTCTACCGTATTATGAAATCTTTCAGACATTTGTTGGAAAAACGCTAACTCTTCATCATTTATATATTTATCGAATATTTCCTGTGCACTTTGAGCAGAACAAGTATTGTGCTGACCGATAACTCTATCAAGCTCTAAATTTAGTTGTGGATTATCGCCCTGTACATAACAATACCAAATTGCATAATTAATCGGCGTTACCGCCATTTTGTACTTCACCATAAGCGGAATGGCTTTTTTTAAACACTGGGCAGAATGAGCAAGTGAGGCAGTATTATCCATAATCGAAACTCTCAGACATCACAACAAAGATGTTAATAAACACATAAGTATTAGCGGTTTATATTAACAGTTTTTTATCATTCAACAAGCCTATATTATGTTTTCCCCCATATTTTGAGCAATATTCCACAGCGCACTAATCGCAGGATCATTTAATTCTTTGTGTAATACCGCCAAGCCAATTTTAAACCCTTGTGGGGGCTCATCTTTACTATCCAAAATCTGAACTTTATCGTTTAAAGGGCTATTATCGAGAACAATTTTTGGGATCATGGCCACACCTAAGCCCAAACTCACCATAGATACCATAGCCTCATGCCCAGCGACTTGTGCATAGATTTTTCCTTGCACGTTACTTTTTCGCCACCACTGCTCTAACCTTTGTCGTGAAAACCCTTGTTCAGCAACAATAAATTCAAGCTCTGACCAATCAATAGTCTCGCTGTTATTAGCTAGTTTTTCTGTGATCGGACATTGAATAGTGGGCGCAATTAATACCAGTGGCGAATAACCAATATCTACAAATGCAATTTGTGCAGGTAATTTACTGGGCCTAGCTGCAATAGCCATGGATTCGTGACCGTCTAATACACGATTTATTGCCAGAGCAGGGTCGCCCGTATTTAAGGTGATTTCAATATGCTGATGCTGAGCCCTGAGCTGCTCCAAAATATGATGCAAAAAACTATAAGATGCAGTAACAGAGCAATAAAGGCTCACATTGCCATAAATATGTTGCTGCGGTTCGTTTAAATTGGCCTTAAAACGCTGCCAATTACTGAGCGTTGCACTAGCATACTCCTTAAATGCAACGCCTTCGCGAGTAAGTTTGACACTGCGATTATCTCGCTGGAACAGCATCACCCCTACTTCATCTTCTAACTGCTTAATATTACGACTTAAAGTAGGCGCACTTATGTGGCACAACTCACTGGCACGAGAAAAATGAAGCGTTTTTGCCAACGCCAAAAAGTAATGTAAATGCTTATGATCCATAACAACACCAGTATTTCAAATTATGAAATACTTTAATTCAAATATATCATTTTACGCAAGAAGATATTTTTCATATGGTTATTCCAAGCAAAGCAAATGCAATGCATCTAACAAATTGAATTAATAGGAACCTTAATCATGGCAAATTATTTTAATAGCTTACCTTTACGTGAACAATTAGCGCAACTGGCACAATGTGAGTTTATGGGGGCAGACGAATTTAACGATGGTGTTGCTGCACTCAAAGGTAAAAAGTTAGTGATTGTAGGCTGTGGCGCACAGGGCTTAAATCAAGGCTTAAATTTACGTGATTCGGGTTTAAATGTAGCCTATACACTGCGTGAATCAGCGATTGCTGAGCGTCGTCAGTCATTCTTAAATGCATCGGAAAATGGTTTTAAAGTGGGAACATATGAAGAATTAATCCCAACAGCCGATGTAGTACTTAACTTAACACCTGATAAGCAACACACTGCGGTTGTTAATGCCATTATGCCATTAATGAAACACGGCTCAACGCTTGCTTACTCACATGGCTTTAATATTGTTGAAGAAGGCATGCAAGTTCGTGAAGACATTACCGTTATTATGGTTGCTCCAAAATGTCCGGGGTCAGAAGTACGTGAAGAGTATAAACGCGGCTTTGGTGTACCGACACTCATTGCGGTTCATCCAGAGAACGATCCTCAGGGTCATGGCTTGGCACAAGCAAAAGCCTATGCCGCAGGTACAGGTGGTCATCGTGCGGGAGTACTTAAATCATCGTTTATTGCTGAGGTTAAGTCTGACTTAATGGGTGAGCAAACCATTCTGTGCGGCATGCTACAAACTGGCTCTATTCTATGTTTTAATAAAATGATTGATAAAGGCGTTGATGCTGGTTATGCCTCAAAGCTAATTCAATATGGCTGGGAAGTGATCACAGAAGCACTTAAGTATGGCGGCGTTACCAATATGCTTGACCGTCTGTCAAACCCTGCCAAAGTAAAAGCGTTTGAATTAAGTGAGCAGCTAAAAGTAATCATGCGTCCACTGTATAACAAACATCAAGATGACATTATCGATGGCACATTTTCACGAGTAATGATGGAAGACTGGGCAAATGATGACGCTAACTTATTAAAGTGGCGTGCTGAAACTGCAGAAACTCATTTTGAAAAAACCCCAGCGAGTGATGTAGAAATTACTGAGCAAGAATTTTTTGATAACGGCATTTTAATGGTAGCCATGGTTAAAGCTGGCGTAGAGCTGGCATTTGAAACCATGACTGCAGCCGGTATTATTGAAGAATCTGCCTATTATGAGTCATTGCATGAAACGCCGTTAATTGCTAACACCATTGCACGTAAAAAGCTGTTTGAAATGAATCGTACTATTTCCGATACGGCAGAGTATGGCTGTTACTTATACAACCATGCATGTTTGCCACTACTACAAGAGTTTATGCAAGATATTGATACCGATGTTATTGGCAGAGGCTTAAATGAGCAAAGTAACCAAGTAGATAATCAAACATTGATTCAAATAAATACCGCACTGCGTGAACACCCTGTTGAAAAAGTGGGTGCTAAATTACGCGGTTATATGTCGGCAATGAAAAAAATAGTGTAACTCTATAACCCTAGAACTTTCAATTGTTAGAAGCTAAGCCCATTTGCTTTTTGCTGTGGGCTTTTTTTATTTAAATGTAAATTATTCATCAATAGCCGAAAATAAATAATGTGCTAGAATAATCGCCTCATTGCCTCAGTTGTAAATATATAAGCACTACCATGACGATACAAAATCTCTCTATTACTCAAAAAATAACAGCGCTTGGAAGCATTATTGCTATTTGTGTTGCTGTATTAATTGGTTTGACGTCTTTGCATAACTCAAAGAATATTATTGAGCAACGCATGATCGAATCAGAACTGCCAAGTAAGCTGCAAACAATCAGTAATCATATTGGTGGGGAGATCAATGAACTTTTAGGCGCAGCACAGCAGCTTTCTGCCAATACCTTTATTTTAGATTGGGCAAACTCTGGCAACACCAACGATGCGTTGTTACTAAAAGAACTCAATCGTTTGGTTGAGCAATATGACCTTGCCACCGCTTCGTGGGCTAATAAAAACACCGCGCAATATTGGAACCAAGATGGCTTTTTACGTGTTTTAAAAAATGATGCTGCAGATGGTTGGTTTTTTGCTTTTACTCAATCTAAACAACCTTATTCAATCAGTATTTATCAGGAATCTGCAAACGATGTAAAAATGTTTGTTAATCATCAGCAGCTTAATGGATTCGGCTTAGCGGGATTAGCAAAAAGCATTACTGATATGCAAAAACTGCTACAGCAGTTTAAAATTGAACAGTCAGGGTTTGTATTTATTGCCGATAAAAATGGCTTAATTCAGCTACATAAAGATGCAGCTAAAGTCGCTAAGGTTAATATAGATAGTATTTACAGTGCTAATATTCATCACAAATTACTTGATGAAAACGGTTTTGCTTTAGAAGAAGTAAATATTAACGGACAAGCCACGCTGATTGCTGCCACACCAATTAAAAACACCGACTTATTTGTGTTAGCTCAAGTACCAAAAAGTGAAGTATTCGCAAGTGTAAACACCCTAGAGTGGCAAATATTCACATTCACTATCATGACAGCACTTATCGCAAGTGTGATCAGTTACTTGTTAGCTCGCTCTTTAGCCTCACCGTTATCAAAAATGGCAGAGTTGTTTTCTCGTTTAGGTCGAGGTGATGCTAATTTAGCGTATCGTCTACCCACATCACCTCAACCTGAACTCAATAATTTGACGTCGGGCTTTAATCAGTTTATTGAAAAGATAGAAACCGCCATTGTGCAAGTAGCTGATGAAAGCCATGGTATTCGTCAAAGCTCTGATCATGTCTTTGCACAAGCAAAACAAAACTCGTTAGCGCTGGATAAACAAAAAGAGCAAACTATTTCGGTTGCTGCAGCGATTAATGAAATGGGCGCTACCGTGCAAGAAATAGCACAAAGTGCAGCGAATGCAGCTAAGTTAACTAACGATAGCCGCGATAATACCAAACAAAGCCATCAACAAGTACTACAAAGCCAAACGACAATATCAGCTCTTGCCAGCGATATTGATGGTATTACTGAGCAAGTTGCACTGCTTTCTAAAAAGACCATAGATATTGCCAGTATTGTAGATTCAATTAGAGGGATTTCAGAGCAGACCAACTTACTTGCACTTAATGCAGCCATTGAATCTGCACGTGCAGGTGAGCATGGTCGTGGTTTTGCAGTCGTTGCAGATGAAGTAAGAGCTCTGGCGAATCGTACGTCGCAATCAACCACTGAAATTCAATCAATGATTGAAGAGCTTACTCAAATTTCAGATGATGTTGTAAATGATATCAGCCAATCGAAAGGTAAAGCCCAACAAAGCGTCAGCGCAATGCAAAGCTCGGTTGAGTTGCTTAATACGATTACTGAAACAGCGAATGAAATTAACGACATGGCAACTCTAATTGCCACAGCCACCGAGCAGCAAAGTAGCGTTGTAAATGATGTCGGTCGAAGTATTGAGCAAATTAGTGAGATCAGTGATAAATCAATGAGTGAACAAATCAACACCGAACAAGCAATTCGCGATTTAGCCACCAGTGCACAAACACTTGATGCGCTAGTAGCCACGTTTAATCAGCAGCGTTAAACAGTTTGTTACATTAAAAAATAACCTCTGTATGAAATAACCACTATACTTGAGTGTGTTTTTTGTACAGAGGTGTGTATGAGTACTGTTCAAGCTAAACATTATTTACTGGCTGCTTGTTTGCTGAGTTTAAGTGCGTGTAGCACTACAGATAACGCCAATTTAAGCACGCCCCCCCCTATTATTACTCCCCCAATGCAACTTAAACAGCAGCTTGTAGAGTCTGAACAGCAAATATTTCAACTCGATCAGAGCCTTAAACAACAATTAAGTGCTTACGTACAAACAAATAAATCGGCTGATGAAATTGCCTATAGTCTACTCAGTTTTTTACTCTCAAATGGTGATAACTCACTATCTTATCAATCAACTGGCACACAAACGGCGTCTCAAAGCTATCAAAATTTAAATGCTAACTGTCTTTCCCTCTCAATTTTAGCGTATAGCTTAGCCGAACATTTAGGCCTGAAGGCTCGCTTTCAGAAAGTACATATTCCTGAGTACTGGGCGTTAAATCGAGGGTTTAATTTACTCACTGGGCACATAAACATTGCTATAGACAATAAGACTAAATTCAAAGACAGCTCACTTGTTTATCAGCGTAATAAGCGTTTAATCATTGATTTTGATCCTAATAGCCGACAAGCTCGTTTTGCAACTTCATCGCTGTCGAAAAAACGAGTGACCGCCATGTTTTATAATAACAAAGGCGGCGAGGCACTGATTAATAGGCAGTTTGATTTAGCTTATAGTTATTTTAAAGCAGCTATCAATACCGACTCTTCATTTAGTGCAAGCTGGGGGAATTTAGGAGTACTCTTTAAACAATTAGATGACCTCCAACAAGCTGAGAAAATGTATCATTTTGCCATTGCCTTAAACGCCAATGATAATACTGCGCAAGGTAATTTAGCATTATTATATAAACTCACAGATAGAGTAGCCGAAGGCGAAAAGCTATTGGCAAAACTTGACAAAAAGCGCCAAACTAACCCTTATTATCATATATCGCTTGGTAACAGTGACTATGTAAGTGGTGACTATACAAATGCGATTAGTCATTATAAAAAAGCTAACGCTATGTCGCCAACATTACATGAAAGTCACTTTGGGTTGGCGCGCAGTTACTTTAAATTAAGTAATATAACTAAAGCGGAGTTTCATCTACGTAAAGCTAGAAAAAAAGCAGACTTCATTCATCACAAACAGCGCTATGACAATAAGCTCATTGCATTAAAATCACTTACTGCGAAGGCGAATCATTATTAAATTATTTAGCTTAACCTGCATCGTTTTTTTTATAAGTTGGAGCGGCCTTTGTAAACAGATTGAGCCGCAATTATTGACTGATTTAACTATACTAACCAGCCCAGAATTAGCTGGTAGAAAAACGAATAGCCATGCAGCATTACTCACTAGGGAGTATTTAAAAACACGCTTCAAAGGGCATCAACTCACAGTAAGTGAACAACCTTTTACTTATTCCTCAGGGCTGTTTTTTAACGCACAAGGCGTTAATATTATTGCCACTAATACTGTAAAAGATTTACCCGTTATTGTTATTACTGCGCATTATGATCATTTAGGTCTACAAGCAGGAAAATTACACCCAGGTGCTAACGATAATGCCTCGGGTGTTGCTGCATTACTTTATTTATCGAATGCGCTAACGGTTTCTTCTTCATATCGCTTTATGTTTGTTGCAACAGACGCTGAAGAAAATGGTTTACACGGCAGTGAGCACTTTGCCAAAACAATGCGCCAACTCCCAATTGTTTTAAATATTAACTTAGATATGTTGGCAGTTAAAAAGTCACATAAGCGGTTATACGCACTAACAAGTCGCGCATTAAAAACCCAGCTTAACCCTTTACTTACTCAGATTAACGGTGACAAGATCAAATTAAAGCCTGTTTATTCATCACGAAAAATGAGCCGACTCACCAACACTAAACAAATCGACTGGCACAGAGCCAGCGACCATTATTCATTCGCTAAACAAAAAATCCCGTATGTGTACTTTTCTATGGGGGCAGATAACTTCCATCATAGTACTAAAGATACGCTCGAAAATATAAATACTCCCCTCTATCAAGAAGCCGTATTGCTAATTGAGGCATTTATTAATCAGCTTTTGACAAGCCCTGTGGTATTAAGGCCCCCTTTAAAAGCAGCAACATAAGCCTCTTTTTTTGCTCGTGGAAGTTTTTTAATCGCATACTCTAATTTGCTCGCGTCGCTTTTAGTACCTACTTGTTGTTGATGAATGAGCACCAGCGGCCCTTTACCTTTGAGGTTTTTTGCCCCTTTACCTGCTTGGTGAGTAGCGATACGTCGGGCTACATCAACCGTAATGCCGGTATACCAATGACCAAACCGTGTTTGCACAATATAAAGTGACCAAGTCGCCGGTTTATTTTTACTATTGCTCAACTCATTGTTTAAACTTTTTTGATTACTAATGGTCAAAACCTCGCCCTAACACGCTAAACAAAAACAATTACTCAAAAGGGTTTTACCTTGAGTAACTAATCGGTATCATGCAGATTATAAAAAATAAGGATCACAACTAACAATGCAGTCGTTAAAAACTTTGTCTCTTTGGCTTATCGTCGCTTTAACGCTTAGTTCAGCCGCAGGTTGTTCTAGCTGGGTATACAGAATCAACATCCCTCAGGGTAACTTTTTAGAACAATCAGACGTTGATAAGCTTCGCGTTAATATGACTCGCGAACAAGTACTATACGTACTAGGCAGACCCATTGCCGAAGACGCCTTCGATAAAAATACTTGGCGTTATGTATACAGCTTTAATAAAGGACGTGCTAATGAACAATATAAATCATTAGTATTAAACTTTGAAAATGAGAAGCTAGTTACGGTATCGGGCGACTATGAGCAACCAGAAAACTTTACAACACCTTTAGAGCAATAAGAAGCTATTAAAGTGTTGTTAAAAAAGGTGAGCATGGCTCACCTTTTTTGTGTCTAACGATCTAACGGCCGGCCACCAGTGACTTTATTAGCACGGCCCTCTTCTTTGGCTTTTTCAGCACGTTTTCTGCGAGCATCTTTAGGATCGGCAATTAATGGGCGGTAAATTTCAATTCTGTCGCCATCTTTAAGCTCATGATTAAGCTTTACCGTTCTGTTCCATACGCCTAAAGTTAAATCGGTTGCATCAATCTCAGGGCACTTTTTAATAATCCCTGACTGTATTACTGCTTGCTCAGCCGTTGTACCTTGCAGCACTTCTATATTTAACGTGGTTGCCTTAGTGGGTAACGCGAACACAACTTCAATATTTATCATGCACGTTCTCCGTACACGGTTTTTGCACGTTGAGTAAATGCACTCACCATGTTTTTAGCCACATCATTAAAAATTTTACCAAACGCTAGCTCTATTAGCTTACTTGAAAACTCGAACTCTAACTGTAAATTAACCTTACACGCCTGCGCATCTAATTGCTGAAAGTGCCAGCGACCTTGTAGGGTTTTAAAAGGGCCATCAACCAAGCGAAGCATCACTGTTTGCTCATCAATTAGCGTATTTTCAGTGGTAAACCATTTTTTTATACCGGCTTTGGATATTTCTAAACTAGCGGTCATGTTATTATCATGCTGCTTAATAATTTTTGAGTCTGAACAATTAGGTAAAAACTGTGAATAGGCTTCTACATCATTGACTAGATCAAACATCTCTTTAGTGCTGTACATAACCAGCGCGCTTTTTTCTATTTGTGGCATACTCACTCCCAACTGTGTGCAGGAATTTTAGCAAGCTTTGTGCGTTTCCCCAAACTTTCATCGCGCTTAAATTAATCCTTCGCTTTTGCATGTATAATTTAAAAAATCGATGTAAAACATCTTGTATAACGTATATTATAGGGCACTATGGCTAAGAAAAATTCATCAAAATCGACAAGTAATACCATCGCGCTAAACAAAAAAGCGCGACACGAGTATTTTTTACACGACAAGTTTGAAGCAGGTGTTGAACTCCAAGGCTGGGAAGTAAAAAGTATCCGAGCAGGTAAGGTAAATATCTCTGAAACTTACATTCATCTTAAAAACGGTGAAGCATTTTTATTAGGTAGTACCATTCAGCCTTTAAATAGTGCATCAACACATGTTATTTGTGACCCGCTACGTTACCGTAAATTACTACTAAGCAGGCGTGAACTTGACCGCTTAGTTGGTGCAACTGAACGTGATGGTTATTCATTAGTTGCCACCGCTATGTATTGGAAAAAATGCTGGGTGAAGCTTGAATTCCATTTAGCTAAAGGTAAGAAAATGCATGACAAACGTGAAGATGGTAAAAATAAAGATTGGTCCCGTGAAAAAGAACGTTTAATGAAACACAAAGTTTAAATAAAGACGCCTAACATCATGTTAGGCGTTTTTTTTGATTAAATTTTTAAGAAAATACAAATTATTACAAATTAAAGTCGCTCAGTGATTTATTTTTTAATAATGACCAAAGCACTCTCCCGCACCAGATAGCGAGTATCCCATTGTTTTTCATTATTGAGAAAATCAGTATATATTCGTGCCGATAATAAAATCAGCTTTGCAGTCAATTGATAACAGTTAAGTTACATGGTATTAATAATTCGGCTTGAAAAAACAAGTAAATTATAACATATCAACAAGGACTTAAGGATGAAGCAATCAATTGCATTTACACCGAGCTTAATCATCGGTGCTACTATCGCATTGTCAGCAGGTTTTAGTACAACAACTTACGCTGCACAGCAGACTGCAGAAAAAGTAGAACGTATTCAAGTAACAGGCTCTCGTATCAAACGTTCCGATATCGAAGGCCCATCGCCAGTACAATCCATTAATAAAGAAGACATCGAAAACATGGGTTATGACAACCTACAACAGCTTCTTGAAAGAATGCCTGTTGCAGGTAATGGTACTTTTTCAACCCGTGGCAATAACCAAGACTCAACCGCTAATGGTTCAGCCGCCGTCAGCCTTCGTGGTTTAGGGGCTGATGCTACGTTGGTACTTATTAATGGTCGTCGTGTTGCTATAAGCGCATTTGCTGAAGGGATCACCAACTCATTTGTTGACATAAACAGCATTCCTGTTTCAGCAATTGAACGTATTGATATTTTAAAAGATGGCGCATCAGCAATCTATGGCTCTGATGCTGTAGCAGGTGTTGTAAACGTTATCTTGAAAAAAGACATCGACGGGATTGAAGTTAATTTAGGTTACGGCGGCACAGATGGCCCTAACTATGAAGAAACCACGGCTAGCATTGTTTGGGGTACAACGAGTGCAAAAAGTAGTGCGTCCGTTATTATTGATTACTTTAAAAACACGTCTTTATCATCAGACGAAATGGGCCGTTTAGGTACTGCTAATCAATCTCCTTATGGCGGCCAAGACTTTCGTTCATCACGTGGCTTCCCGGGCTACTTTTACGTAGATGGCGTTAAAACAATCGATCCTTCGTGTCCTGCTGAAAATGCAACATCAAGTGGTAGTTGCTTATTTGACTATGGTCCATTCGGCTATATTGCCCCTGCATCAGAACGTGTAGGCGCAATTTCACAATTTGAATACCGCTTCGACAATGGCATCACCGGCTTTTTAGAAATGGCTGTACAGCATAACAGCTCAGTTGCAGCTGGCGCACCAACGCCACTTGATGAAGATGCGGGTTTAACCGTACCAGGGAATCATCCAAATAACCCATTTGGTCAAGATATAGAAATTGGTCGTTACAGAACAGTGGATGCAGGCGCGCGTCAATGGGATATCGAATCAGACACATTACGTTTTGTTGCTGGTTTAAAAGGTGAAATTAACGACTGGAGCTGGGAAACAGCGGTACAAAAAGGGCGTAGCAAGTCATTACAAACAGGGGATCGTTCACAAGGTTGGGTTCGCACCGACTTTTTACAACAAGAGATTGACGCAGGTAACTACAACCCATTTGGCGGCACTTACAACGATCCGGCTGTTGTTGACAGAATCACAACGAGCTTGGTTCGCCAAGGTGAGTCTCATATGACGTCGTTCGATGCTAACATTTCAGGTGAAGCATTTAACTTTGGTGATGATGTTGTCATGATGGCGGCCGGTATTGAATACCGCGAAGAAGACGTAACTGATACGCCAGATGATCAATTTCAACGTGGGTTAATCTTTGGTACCGAGTCAGTTTCAGCTGCCGCAGAGCGCGACCAATACGCTGCCTATGTAGAGTTTTCAATTCCACTTGCGGAAAACTTAGAGCTACAACTTGCGGGCCGTTATGATGATTACAGTGACTTTGGCACTACGACAAACCCTAAAGTCGCTTTACGCTGGGCACCTAGTGATGAAATCACGGTTCGCGGTTCTTGGGCGCAAGGCTTTAGAGCACCTTCACTTGCACAAGTAGGTTTAGGGCCATCTCAAGAGAGTCAGTTCTTTATTGATAATTACCGCTGTGATGCAACAGGTAAAGATTGTGACCCGCTAGATTACAACATTGAATTTGCCGGTAACCCAGATTTAGAAGCTGAAGAATCTGAATCTTGGAATGTCGGCTTCATTTGGGCACCCACAACTGACTTTGGTTTAAGTATTGATGTGTGGAGTATCACCCAAGATAATAAAATTGATGAGCAAGAGTTTGGTCCAATTTACAACTCAGAGTGTAATAACCAAAATAGTACGGTATGTGTACGCTTACCACCATCAGGTACTGACAGCCTAGGAACTATTCAAAAGATATTCAGTACTTTTGAAAATGTATCATCACAAGAAGTTTCTGGCGTTGATATTTCAGCAAACTACAATCATTCACTGGATGAGTTAGGCTTACTAAAATTCAATTTAGAATGGGCTTACCAAGATAAATTTGAAAAAGACGGCCGCGATTACACTGGTGAATATGGCTACCCAGAGCACCGTTGGATTTTCTCAACAAACTGGGAAATTGGCCAATTCAACACGAATATGAACATTAGTTATGTGGGTGAGTTTGAAGATACGCCAGATATCGATTTCGATGGCAACTTAGACTTCGATAGTAATACATCGCGCACTGTTGATTCTCAAGTATTGGTTGATTTACAAACATCATACCGTATTACTGAGTCTGCAAAAGTATCGCTAGGTGTAAATAACTTATTTGATGAAGAGCCACCATTTGCAATTGGTGACGGTGATTCAGATCTGTATGGTTACGCATCGGGTGTACACAACCCTCGAGGTCGTTACATTTACACTAAAGTGAGCTTTTCGTTTTAATTAAAAGCAATAAAAAACCGCCAATATGGCGGTTTTTTTTTATCTTAAACTAAAGGGCTAGATTATAGCTCGCCTTCGTTTTCAGATAAGAATTTAGCTACGCCTTCAGGGCTTGCATCCATTCCTTTTTTACCTTCAGTCCAACCAGCAGGACATACTTCGCCATGCTCGCTGTGGAATGCTAATGCATCAACCATGCGGATCATTTCGTCGATGTTACGACCAAGTGGTAAATCGTTAACTACTTGGTGACGTACGTTACCTTCTTCGTCGATTAAGAAAGAACCACGAAATGCAACGCCCGCTTCTGGGTGCTCAACGTCGTATGCTTTACAGATCTCGTGTTTAACGTCTGCAACTAGTGCGTATTGAACTTTACCAATACCGCCGTCTGCTACTGCGGTGTTACGCCATGCGTTGTGTGAGAACTGTGAATCGATTGAAACACCAATTACTTCTACACCACGTTTTTGGAATTCTGCATAACGCTTATCAAAAGCAATAAGCTCAGAAGGACATACAAAAGTGAAATCTAGTGGGTAGAAAAAGATTACTGCTTTTTTACCTTTGATTTTTTCGTGAAGGTTATAGCTATCTACAATCTCACCGTTACCTAGAACAGCTGCAGCGGTAAAGTCTGGTGCCTGGCGGCCTACTAATACACCCATTTTATTCTCCAAATATTTTGAGTTTATTGTCAATTGCTTACGCAATACTGATAGTAATATGGGCACTAATTTTTAAATTACAATAGCACCATATCTAATTAATCATTATTCTATGGCTATCAAAAATAAATTAACAATCGTATTTATAGATAGCGCCGTTCTAAAATAGCGAACGCTTGATAAATACACGGATTATTGTTCATAAAAAAACCTGCTTAAAGCAGGTTTTTTTTCTAATCCATAATGTCGCTAGGCATATCACCGCGAATATGTTGCCATATTTCACCGGTTTGATGACCATACTTACGCATCATGGATATCGCACCATCGTGCTCTTTATTCTCAGCAAGCTTAGTGAGATCTTTATAGAATTGACGTGCAAGCTCACGAGTGCGAGGATCTGAAAAGTAATGACAACCAATCTTAGAATAAAAGCCTTTGAAACCATTAAGAATAAGCACATAAATGCGATTGTTACCAGCAACAGCTAACTCATGGTGCACTTTATAGTCATAATCAGCAAATGCTTGCGCACTGTCTTCTAGCTCATCACTTTGCGATAAAATTTCAATAACGCGCTCTGGTGCAAGCTTTATTGCTGCACGGGTGTAAATTGCGCTGATGTTGGTGCGTGCTGAAAGTAACTGATCGGTCAACTCTGGCATTTTGTCTTCGTCTAAACGGGCCAGTGTTTCAAGAATATTTAACCCTGACGTTTCCCAAAAATTATTTACGCGAGTAGGTTTACCATGTTGTATTGTTAACCAACCGTCTCTTGCTAATCGTTGTAACACTTCACGCAATGTGGTTCTAGTAACACCAATTAACTCTGAGAGTTCACGCTCAGCTGGCAGAATTGAACCTGGAGGGAAATCACCATTCCAGATTGACTCTACTATGTATTCCTCAGCAAATCCTGCTGGGCTTTTCGCTTTAAAAATTCTCATTCAATTCCTACTCGAATTAATTCACATTACATCGCTACATACGATTAACTGACTGATTGTACCAGACAAGTCACAACTAACAAGTAAAGTAAGTTAAATTACCTAGGTATGTGATTAAAAGGGTAACTTTACTGGTAGAAATTAAACACAATATGAATGCCCACCTATTATTCATACGAGACAGTTTGACTAGCTCTTACAACTGGATTAACTTGATGGCTCTGGGGAAAGTCATGTAACAGAATATCCCTAACTTTGAGGTGCGAAAAGCTTTCATAGCTCCTCGCTTTTTCCTTTTACTTGCCCCGCTGTTTATCCTAAGTCATAATCTAAGCCCTTATTTAAATACGGAATTGTTATGAACTGGCTTGCTAATCTAAGTACTCAGCGTACACCTTGGTTATTATTCAGTGGGATTGTTTTTCTGCTTGAAGTTACTGCACTTTTCTTTCAATACAACATGGGGTTAGCGCCATGCATTATGTGCATATACCAGCGCACCGCAGTATTAGGCCTACTTTTTGCGGGTATGATTGGAGCCAGTAAACCAAACAGCCTCATAGTACGTATTGTCGCTTATGCTGTTTGGGGGATTTCAAGTGTATGGGGGTTACTAATAGCCCGTGAGCACATTGAAATGCAAACAACCACAGACCCATTTGCATTTAGCTGTGAATTTGAGCCAAACTTTCCAGAATTTATACCGTTACATCACTGGATACCGCAGTTTTTTGAAGCGACAGGTGACTGCGGAAATATAGATTGGCAATTTGCCAGCCTAAGTATGCCAGCGTGGATGGAAATTATTTTTGTACTCTTTACCGCCACACTGTTTATATTAGTGGCCAGTCGATTAATTACTAAAAAGTCACTTTAATATGTTTACTTTTTTTTCAAGCCAAGTTGATGAGCTTAAACATTTAAAAGTTCGTCAACGACAAACTGTTATAGCTATCTCTTTAAGCATGCTATCACCCAGTGACAGGGTCTTTATACGCATACTAAAGCTGATGCTATTAAGCCCATTCTTTTTAATATTTACTCTTTTCGAAGGTTGGTTACTGGTGCCCTTTTTAATTGTAGCTGGGTTGAGCTATCCGCTATTAACAGCACCAGTAGATATTAACTTTGCTAAAAAGCACCTTGGTGCTGCCTTAAAACAGTTTGATCAGGGCGCATAGCGCCCTTTTTAGTTAAAACGTCACCTTTCCATCAAGTTTGGCTAGCATTTTTTTACCCACCCCTTTTACTTTAGCTAGATCTTCAAGTGATGCGAAATCACCATTAGCTTCTCTATAATCGATAATTGCCTGTGCCTTTTTCTTACCGACACCTGGTAACTTAATTAACTGTTTTAAATCAGCACTATTAATATTAACCATGGCTGATTGCATCTGCTCTGATAGCATATCGCTTTGCGCAAAGGTGGTACCCATAGGTAATAAACATAAAGCAGCTGCTAACGAGATTATTTTAATTAATTTCATACTATTTCCTTTTGCGTTCCTACATGAACATTCGTTGATTATTTACACCCAGCACTTTTACATAACGTTGTGGTTACTAAGTACTAACGGTAACAATCACTCCTTGCGACTCCTTTACTGCAACGCGTTATAAAGTGACTTAATAAATAAAGTAGAGTCAGCCTTTATTGTCAACTAAGCTGCAGATAAACTAAGGCTAAAGCTTGCAAAATAACGCGCAAGCTTGTACTGTACATAAAAACAGTAATCTAATGATTTAAAATAATCATATTGCCACGTAAGTAAGCAGGAGAAATCATGGCTGTTGTTGTTAAATATGTTGTAGAACGAAACGGAGTCGAGCGCATGACGTTTACTACTAAAAAAGAAGCTGATGCCTATGACAAAATGCTCGATATCGCCGAGTCACTAGAACTAATGCTTGAAAAAGTAGATGTGCCGCTAAGTGAACAACAAGTTGAGTCGCTTGCACTTGAGATTGCGAAAAGTAAAGACGACTTTATGGCGGTACTTAAGGGGACTAAAGAAGTACCTGCAAAAGCTAAAAAAACAAAGTCAGATAACGTTGCAGATATAAAAGATAAAGCTGCAAGTTAGTACTTTTAAAAACCTAATAGTAATTATTAAAAAAACTGAATTCGGTATTCGAATTCAGTTTTTTTTATGCCTTTAAATAATGATAGCTAAAAGCGAGTAAATCATCACTATTTGCTAATGTTAAAAGTCAGTCGATAAAAATGCCAACCAGTTAAACTGGTTGGCATTTTTTTAAACCAAAACTTAGGTTAACTAATCACTTATAATGACGATTCAACTTCATCAAACAGATCAGTAATTTCCTTTTTCGGTTCAGCTGTCATAAGGCTTCCTACTACAATCGCAATACTTGCTAAAATAAAGCCAGGGACGATTTCATAGATCACGCTACTCAAACTCTCACCATTAATAGTAATAGGCGCATAAATCCACACAAGCACCGTTAGTGCACCTACAACCATACCACTGATAGCCCCTTTTAAGTTCATACGCTTCCAGTAAAGGCTAAACAATACCAGTGGACCGAATGCAGCACCGAAACCAGCCCATGCATTACTTACTAAATCTAGTATTGAACTATTGCGGTCATACGCTAAGTAGATTGCAAATAACGCAACCAATATCACGCTAATACGCCCTACTAATACCAGCTCAGTTTGCGAAGCATTACGATTTAAGTAGATCTTATAAAAGTCTTCAGTTAAAGAACTTGAACACACCAATAGTTGCGATGAAATAGTACTCATAATCGCAGCTAAAATAGCCGCTAGTAGGAAACCGGCAATTAACGGATGGAATATTAATTCAGCTAATACTAGGAAGATTGTTTCTTTGTCGGCAATCGGCATTTGGTTTTCAATCATGAATGCTGCGCCAAATAGCCCGGTAAATACCGCACCAATAGCGGATAGCGTCATCCAAGACATACCAATACGACGCATGGTTGGCATTTCTTTTACTGAGCGAATAGACATAAAGCGAACAATAATATGCGGCTGACCAAAGTAACCTAAGCCCCACGCCATTGCAGAAATAATAGCAATGGTAGAACCGCCCGCAAACCAGTCAAGCATACTTAAAGAATGAATTTCGCTTGCTTTAGGCGAGCTTAGTAACTGCTGATAGTTTGCATTTGCTAAGGTATCCATAAAGGGTTGGTCAAGCATCATGTAGGTGGCAATTGGCACTGCCAACAACGAAATAAACATGATACAGCCTTGCACAAAGTCTGTAAGGCTAACCGCTAAAAAACCACCAAACAAGGTATATACCACTACTACACCCGTGGTGATGTATAAGCCCATTTCGTAACTCATTTGAAATGAGTTTTCAAATAACTTACCACCGGCAACAACTCCCGATGAAGTATATAAGGTAAAGAAAACAATAATTACTATTGCAGAGATAACACGTAGGATATTTTTGTTGTCATCAAAACGGTTTGCAAAGAAATCAGGGATAGTAATGGAGTCATTGGCTTTTTCAGTATAAACACGCAGTCTTGGTGCTACTAAAAAGTAGTTTGCCCATGCACCTAATACTAAACCAATTGCAATCCAAACCTTACTCAATCCAAATAAATACATTGCGCCAGGTAAACCCATTAATAACCAACCACTCATATCTGATGCACCAGCCGATAGGGCAGCTACACTGGGGGCTAAATTACGACCACCTAGCATATACCCTGAAATATCACTGGTAGATTGCTTATATGCGTATAGTCCTATTCCTAGCATTACAATAAAGTATAATGCCAGTGAAATAATCATTCCTGTTTCCAAATTCGCCTCCACTTAAAAAAGTAATAATAGGCTTGTAATCCAAATAATGACTCTTGAAATCTTATAATTAAGACAGTATTGGAATAAAAGCTTTCTACTCAACTATAACACGGTAATCGCTAATAACTCCAACCCGCTAATTTAAGTAGATAAAAAACCATCCATTCGCTTGTTTTTAAAACGAATAGAGTAAAAACAATAAGTTTAGATTAATTAAAATTACCCAAGCCATGATATTTTATTAATAAAATTCATTTTACCGATGCTATTTTGAATGTTTTCCAATATATTATTACAATGTTAATTAATTTCTACCTTTACGGAATCTTATATGTATTTTTACGCTGCTCGCCAACCCATTTTAGATCGCAATAAGGAGCTAATTGGCTACGAGCTTTTATTTCGTGATGGGGTAGATAACGTATTTCCAAATATTGACGGCGACGAAGCGACGTCTCGCCTAATTGAAGGCAGTCAGTTTAATTTTGGCCTTGAAGATTTAACCGATAATAAACCCGCTTATATTAACTTTACCCTAGACACCTTATTAAAAGGCTACCCTACGCTATTAAATAAAGACGGGGTAGTTATTGAAATATTAGAAACCGTTCAGCCAGGAAAACGCCTGCTCGCAATAGTTAAAGATCTAAAAGAAAAAGGGTATACACTCGCTCTAGATGACTACGCGCACCAACCTGTTTGGCGCCACTTTTATCCATTTATTGATATCATTAAAATTGATTTTTTAAAGTGCGATATAGAAATCGTTAAAGCCCTCATCGAGGACTTAAAACCTTACCCTCATATTAAATTACTTGCAGAAAAAGTTGAAACCTACGAGCTTTACAACCAAGCTTTTGAACTGGGCTTTGAGTACTTTCAAGGCTTTTTCTTTTCAAAACCTGAGATGGTGCAAAGTAAAGCCTTACCGCCATCAGGCATGGCACTGGCTGAACTGCTCTATGAAACATCCAGTGTAGAAATGGATCTTAAAAAAATCACCGATGTATTTGAGCGTGATGTTAACTTATCATATAAACTACTGCGCTATTCAAACTCAGCAGCATTTACCCGCCGCTCTGAAATAAGCACTATAAAACAAGCACTAATTGTATTAGGCGCTGCTGAAATAAAAAAGCTGCTCTCTTTATTGTTTGCAGCACAAGTCTCTGCCGATAAGCCATTAGAGCTTATTAGACTGTCGTTAACGCGGGCGCGTTTTTGTGAGTTGTTAGCTATTTCACATGGCAAACTGAAAGACACAGGCATGGCGTTCTTAACTGGCATGATGTCGCTTATGGATGCGATATTAGATGAAGAAATGGACAGCGTAATGCTTAAATTACCTCTATCTAATGAGATAAAAACAGCGCTATTAAAAAATGAAGGGCTACTTTCCGAATACTTAAGTTTAGTGACTCTGTATGAGCAAGGTGATTGGCAAGCTGCGAATGACAAAGCTCAGCAACTAAACTTAGGTGATGAAGTGCCTGATGCATACCACGAAGCTCTCAATTGGGTTAGTGAGCAAATGCAGGTGATGATTGATAGCTAAGAGATCTTTGATGCCCATTAACAAAAACGCCAGCATTTGCTGGCGTTTCTATTTTAATTAAAGACTTTCTAAAAAATCTTCATCAAAATCTTCAGGCTCTTCTTTTATTGGCGGGTTACCGTCAAATAACTCGTATAATTGACGCTGAAAATAAATGTCTTTAATAAATAAGTAGGGATCTAACGAATCATTTAATAACCCTTCCTGAGCCATTAAAGACGCACGCGCTTCAACCGCTTTTAGTGCGAACACTAAAATGGTTTGTGGCGTGGTCAGTGCTATTTCAGGCAATACAAGGTTATCAACAACATCACCGGTTAAGTTACGTGCGGTAGATGGCCCCATTGCTGGGATCATTAAATAAGCACCATCACCCACTCCCCACACACCTAAAGTTTGGCCAAAGTCCTCGCTAGTTACTTCAAGCCCAAGTGAGCTGGCCACATCAAATATGCCAAATACACCCACCGTTGAATTCACTAAAAAACGTGCAAAATTAATTCCAGCACTGCTTGGTTTTCCTTGCAGGCCGGCATTTATAATATCAACGGGTGCAGTAATATTATCGGTAAAGTGCACAATACTACGACGAACAGGCTGCGGTGTAACAGTGATGTAACCCACTGCTGCTGGCCTTAAAATATAGGTATCGAGTACGTCCATATTAAAGTCATAAATGGGTCTATTTACACTTTGTAAGGGATCGCGCTCATCATATTTACTCTCGGGCACTTGAGCACAGCCCGATAAGGTGAGTAAACATAATAAAAGTAAGCCTTGTTTTAACATCTCAAATCCTTAAGGTATTAATGTATCAATGTTCAGTTGCACTTGTCGCACATCTTTACGAAGCAGTACTTCAGAGTGGCCTTCAAGCTCACCAGTACTTGGCATCACTGAATCATCATTAGAAATACGCGCAGAAATAACAATTTCATTAGCACTGGATAAATTTAGCCCCGCCATCATGGCGTTCTTGTCGCTCAGCTCAACGGTGATTGGAAAGCTATAGTCAGTCAGTTTAACAACGGCTAAAGGCATTGGTGAACCTTCAGAAGCTTTAGCAAACACAAACAAAATACCGTTACTGGGCTGTTTCTCTTCGAGTTGCTCGTCAATCTTAACCGTAACCTGAATACCCTGTACAACTCGCTGGTCGTGGCTGTTTAGCTCACTTTGCTTAGCTATTTGGCCATCAATTTCACTAATGCGCTTTGAAATCATAGCATAACGCGTATCTGACTCGTCCATACTGGCAAGAAGTACCTCAAATGCAGCTTTTGCCTGTATCCAATCCTTTCTCTCAAAAGCAATCAGCGCAAGTAACGAAATCGCATCGAGGTTATTTGGCTGTGCTTGTAGTACTTTAGAAAGCATACCCGCTGCGCGAGTCATATTTTCATCACTACCCTCAAGTAATAATACCTGCGAGTAACTCACCAAAGCTTGCATATTATCAGAGTTCATTGACAATGCTTTATCAAATGACTGTTTTGCCATGTCAAACTCATTAAGCATTATAGCCACACGCCCTAACAGCATCCAAGCCACTTCATCGTCACCGCTTTGGCTTAACTTAGTACGCAGTGCCAATGCAAACGCTTGCAGTTCATTTTTAGTTAACGGCTCACCTTTTTGCATTACAGCGCGTTGGCCATAATCGGCCAAATTGTCCATTGCATCATGCCAAGCCGCTATTTGTTGCTGGCTGCCGGTCATTGCATAAAATATACCCGCTAACGCAATTAAAAACGCCGCCCCTGTTAAAGCAAATATACGATTATCACCACGACTATTGAGTGACTTTTCTGGTGATAATTCATTTAGCAAACGGCGTTTTAGCTCAACAATTGCCTCGCTGTGGTTTTGCGAGTCTATGCGTTGGTTGTCTAAATCAGCCTGCAGTTCAACTAAACGCTGCTCATAAATGCTGATAAGCTCAGCATTAGCGTTATGAGTAATCGTTACTACGCGCTCTTTTTTTAAAAAAGGCACAATAATAAACAGCAATGCAATGAGTGTGAGTAAAGCAAAAGACGCCCACATTAGAATCATTTAACTTTGCTCCTGACGTTTATTTTGTTTAATCAACTTATTGAGCATCACTTCATCAGTGTCACTCCACGTTTGTTTTACCGACGCTTTACGCTGGCGAATAACAATAAAGCCAAAGCCTATTATTACAATGAGTACTGGCAACACCCACAGAATTAACGTAGCCGGCGTTACTGGTGGATCGTAATGAACAAAGTAGCCATAGCGGTCAATCATATAGTCAATGACTTCGTCTTTGCTTTTACCATCTTTTACTAACGCCAATACGCGATCGCGTAAATCTTTTGCAACTACGGCATCTGAATCAGCAATATTTTGGTTTTGACATTTAGGGCAGCGTAATTCCTTAGTTAGCTCTTCAAAACGAACCGCTTGATCGTTGCTATCAAACTGATAACGGTCTTGTTGAGCAAACGCAGCTAAACTAACAAATAAGCTAAGGGTTAATAAAAACAATCTCATTGCTGAAGCTCCTGCATAAGAGGCGCAAATTTAGCGCGCCAAACTCGAGGGTTTATATCACCGGTGTGGTGTAACAAAATAGTACCATTTTTATCAACTAAAAATGTTTCTGGTGCTCCAGACACCCCCAAATCTAACGCCAAAGAGCGCTCTAAATCTAAAATATTAAACTGATAAGGGTTACCTGCGCGCGCAAGCATATTACTCACATCGTCACGCAGAGCTTGCATATCAAACGGGCCATCAAAGTCGGCATCGTAGCTTTGCACATAATACAAACCGATAATTTTAATGCCTTGTTCGCGAAGCTTAGTTAAATAATCAAGCTCAGCTAGACACGTTGGGCACCATGTGCCCCACACGTTTAATAAATACACATCACCTTTTAACTGCTCATCAGTCCAACGTTTATTATCTTGCATTAAATCAGGCAAGTTAAATGTCGGTACGGTTTGACCAATACGTCCTGTTTGTATTTCCCGAGGGTTAGCAAACAACCCTTGATATAAAAACACACAAATAAAGATGAAAATTAATAAAGGGACTATTGCCATCAATTTACGATTCATAATGCCCCCTCTAATTCATCTTTGCGGGGTGTAGCGCGATAACGCTTATCAAATAAAATCACAAACCCAGCGAGTGAGATCAGAATGCCACCAATCCACATCCAACGCACAAACGGCTTGTGGTAAATACGTAATGACCATGCTCCTTCACTTAATTGCTCGCCAAGGGCGAGATATAAATCGCGAGTAAAACCTGCATCTATTGCAGCTTCAGTCATAAATTGCATACCAATATCGTATCGGCGTTTTTCTGCATAAAGACGCGCAATCGTTTTGTCTTCTTTTGACACTGTTACCACACCAGCATGACCACTGTAGTTTGCACCACGAATTGTCTTCACGCCTTCAAAACGGTATTGATACTGATTAAGCTGTACGCTATCACCTGGCTTCATGGCTACATCGCGCTCAACTGAATACGCAGAGGTAAGGGTAATACCGGCAATAACAAAGGCTAAACCAACATGACCAAGCACCATAGCCCAATAACTTAAACCTAAGCGTTTGATGCCAAGTTTAATTGTTCCATGAACTGCGGCCTTGGTGTAAAGGTCGATAAAGGTGGCTATAAATATCCATACACCCAATGTAGTCGCTAACAGAGTGAGTGGCGTAACCACTTCATAACTGCTAAACAGCCAAGCACAGGTAACAACAACACTGGCTAGTGCGCCAACAAATATTTTGTTTTGTAAAAATGCCCATTTATTTTGCTTCCAGCGCAAAAATGGCCCTATGCCCATTAAAATCGCAAATGGCACCAGTAGAATGGCAAACATTTTATTAAAGAAAGGTTCGCCAATAGAAATGCTGCCTAAGCCCATTTCTTTGTGCACCATAGGTAATAAAGTACCTAATAGTACAATTAAGGTGGCAACCACTAAGAAAATGTTATTTAGCCAAAGTGCTACTTCACGAGAGACAAACTTATAACGTCCTTCACTTTTAACTTGTGACACACGCAAGCCGTAAAGCGCTAAGCCGCCGCCAACAACAATGGCTAAGAAAGCAAGAATAAATAGTCCACGATCTGGATCGGTTGCAAAGGCGTGCACCGAAACAATAATCCCTGAACGAACAATAAAAGTGCCCAGTAAACTTAATGAAAAAGCAGCAATTGCTAATAATACGGTCCATGATTTAAATACACCGCGCTTTTCAGTCACACTTAAAGAGTGTAATAAAGCCGTTGCCACTAACCATGGCATCAGTGATGCGTTCTCAACTGGATCCCAGAACCACCAGCCGCCCCAGCCAAGTTCTGCATAGGCCCACCAACTACCAATGGTAATACCTAAGGTTAAAAAGCCCCATGCAGTCATTGTCCATGGGCGTGACCACTTCGCCCAGGTATTATCGAGTTTACCAGTTAATAGTGCAGCAATAGCAAAGGAAAAAGCCACAGAAAGCCCCACATACCCCATGTAAAGTAATGGTGGATGAATGATCATGCCTGGGTCTTGTAATAATGGGTTTAAGTCTCGCCCTTCAACTGGGAAATAGGGCAATAAACGCTCAAACGGACTTGAAAGCAATAAGGTGTACATCATAAAGCCGACACCTAAAAAGCCAAGCACACCTAATACACGAGCACGAAGCACCCAAGGAAGTGACTTTGAACGCACAGCGACCAGAGCTGTCCACCCGGCTTGCATAAGTAACCACAGTAAAATAGCACCTTCATGACCGCCCCATGTAGAGGTGATTTTATAATACCAAGGTAAGGTGCTACTTGAATGATAAGCAACGTAAGACACGGTAAAATCATCGGTGAGGCTGGCATAAATAAGAACAGCGAACGACAAAGCAACAAATGCAAACTGACCAACCGCTAATGATGGCGCTGCGCGCATCAAACGAAGATTACCTGTGTGTGCTCCCCAAAGTGGGAAAATACACAACAGCACACTGAGCACCATGGCCAATGTTAAAGAAAAATAACCAATTTCTGGGATCATATCAGCTCCCACTATCTAAGTTATATTTTGGCTTTTCGTGCTTAATGCCTTTTACTGCCTCAGCAACTTCTGCCGGCATATATTCTTCATCATGCTTGGCCAATACTTCAAATGCTTCAATCACGTTAGGCTCTACTAACACACCTTGCGCAACAATCCCTTGTCCTTCACGAAACAAATCAGGCAAAATACCTTGATAACGTACCGTTACCAATGGGCCTGTATCAATCAGCTTAAAACTTACTTTTAGGCTTTGTTCATTTCTGATCACAGAGCCTGGTACTACCATACCGCCAATTCTCAGCTTTTGACCTACAAACGGCTTTTCTTTATCGGGACCTTTACCATCAATTAATTCGCTGGGGGTGTAAAACAAATTAATATTTTCTTGTAAGGCGTACAACACTAAACCAATTGATCCGCCAATACCAAAGAGTACGGCGATAATAACCAAAAGGCGTTTTTTACGTCTAGGGTTCACGAGGTTTGCTCCTGCTTAGAATTTTTAATTCGAGTTTCACGTGCAATTTGCTGCTCAACGGACGCTAAAATTTGTTTTTTGTCGCGTAACGAGCTAAATAAAATACCTAATAAAATCAATGCACATGTACCAAAAGAAAGCCATACATAAAAACCATAGCCTCCCATTGCAATAAAATCTGAAAACGAGTCAAACTGCATAATTACCCCTTAGTTAACAACTGTCGCACCCATGGGCGGTGCTTTTCACGGTGTAAAATTTCATTTTTAAGACGAATTAAAGTCACCGTACCGACAAACGCGGCAAAGGCTAAAATATTAATCATTAATGGCCAAAACATACTAGGGTCAACCGCATCGCGATTAAACTTAGTGATACTCGCCCCTTGGTGCAGGGTATTCCACCACTCCACCGAAAAGTGAATAATAGGTAGGTTGATCACCCCTACTATGGCTAAAATTGACGCGGCGCGACCGGCTGACTTTTTATCTTCAAAGGCATGGTACAAAGACAACACCCCTAAGTATAAAAATAATAAAATAAGTTCAGAAGTCAGTCGTGCATCCCATACCCACCAAGCACCCCACATCGGTTTACCCCATGCGGCACCGGTAATTAAGGCTATTGCAGTCATACACGCGCCAACAGGCGCGATTGCAATTACCGCAAGTTCTGCATTACGCAATTGCCATACCAAGGCAACAATGGCAGCAATCGCCATTGATGAATATGCGCCCATAGATAAAATAGCGGAGGGCACGTGAATAAAAATAATACGATAACTGTCTTTTTGTTGGTAATCGGCAGGGGCAAAACCTAACCCCCAAATCCAACCAACAATCATACTAACGACCGTTACTACTGCAAAATATGGCAGTAGAGTATTGCATAATTGATATGCTCGCTCTGCTTTCGCATACGGATGTAACCACTTCCACATATTAACTTACACTCACTTTTAATGCTGATGATATGGCAATTGGTGCACTGATAATCGCAACGACTAACATAGCACCAAGGATTGCAAGCTGACCACTGTAATCCAGCGACATAGTGCTGGTATCAATAGCGGAAGTTGCAAAAATTAAAACTGGAATATACAAAGGCAACACTAATAAGCTCATTAAAATGCCGCCTTTTTGTAATCCCACAGTCAAACCCGCCCCTATTGCGCCAATAAAGCTTAATAAAGGGCTTCCTAGTAATAGCGTTAATAACGTGGCCATTAAGGCCGTTGTTTCTAAATTTAGTAATAAAGCAAATAAAGGAGTCATAAAGACCAACGGTAAGCCGGTGATCACCCAATGGGCCGCAACTTTACCTAGCACAGTTAATGATAATGGATACGAGGAAGCAATTAGTTGCTCCAAAGAGCCATCGTTATAGTCATCTCTAAATAACTTATCGAGTCCAAGCATGGTTGATAATAAAGCCGCAACCCAAATAATGCCTGGCGCCATTCTTGATAACAACCCAGGCTCTGGCCCTATTGCTAATGGGAATAACGAGATAACAATTAAAAAAAACAAGATAGGATTGACTATTTCAGCACGCTGGCGAAAAGCGAGTTTAACGTCTTTACTAAATACCGCGACAAATAACTGCCAATATGAGTGCTGTCGTGTCATTAGTGGCGGTACTCCAAAGTCAAGGTCTGTAGGTCACTAAAGTGGGTGGTTAGGTCTTGGTGTGTTGTTAACAAAATAGCGCCCCCCTTTGATAAGTGCTCAGTAAAACGTTGCTGTAAAAAAGCAACGCCACTTTTGTCGAGCGCTGTAAATGGTTCATCTAAAATCCATAACTTAGCTTCAGATAACCATAATCTAACCAAAGCTACTCGTCTTTGTTGACCCGCCGATAATGTTCTTACGGGCACATCTTCCAGCCCTACCAAACCTAACTTACTCAACAAAGGATATAAATCAGGTGTATTAACATAACCATTAATTGCCAACCAATGTGCTACATTTTCAACTGCACTGAGTTGTACATTAACTCCGGTTTTATGGCCTATAAATAATAAATCTCTGGCGTATTCGTCATAATATTTTTTGATAGATTGATTAAGGTATAAAATATCACCTTCATCAGGCAGCGAAAAACCGGCAATGATGCGCAATAATGATGTTTTGCCAGCCCCATTAGGACCAGCTAACTGCATGATTTGACCGCTTTTAAGGCTAAAATTAAGTTCATCAAACAAACAACGCTCTTGCTTGATACAAGTAACGGACTTAATGTGTAACAAGATGACGATTCTCTCTGCCAAAAATTAGCGGTAAGTCTACCATAATGATAGGGTAATACGAATATTGCTTTAGAATCGATTTACTTAAAATACAGAAAACTTGATATAAAATAATGAATACACCAACGCACATTACAGTGACTAACCCACAGGTTAGTAATCAAACAACCGATTCGGGTAAAACTGCGTTACCAATACTGCCGCCTGAAGTACTAGCGGCAAAAAACATTCAGTTTTCTAAAGATTCAGTTACGCTTGATGTATTTATGAATAAGCATTGGCAAACAATTCGGCTCACTGTTAATGAAGCCCCAACAAACGTTGAAAAAATAGCGAGTGCTAACATACAACTAAGTGCAGATGGTAAAAGCTTAACCATTATTCCTAACAACAGCACCTTATCAATTAAACAACCAGAACAGTTACAGCGGTTTTTAAACTTTATAAACACTCAAAGTGATATTCAAAACAACCCGCTATCGATACAAGTTACTTTAAAGCCAACGCCAAAACTGGTGATTGAAAAATTTAATGCCAGCATCGCCATTAATAAACAAGTAGCGCAATTACTGGCCGAAGAACCCTTATTAAAAGGCATAATTGATACTGATGGCAAAGGTACACGGCTAAATATCATTAATCGTTTTGCTGACATTGTACATTCTCAACCTTTAAGCCAGGCAAAACTAACACAATTAGTTGCTAACAATTTAGGTCATGCTCAGCTTCATGCTACACCCAAGTTTGCGGTGCTAACTCCAAATACCGCAAAAAGCTCGTTAAATATTAGCTTAAGCCATCAACAGTTATCTGAACTACCCACAACGCCGACTAAGGTAACTATTAGCAGCCAAGCAGATAAACTATTAATTAAAACCGCTTATCAAAATATAACCGTGGAGCTTAAAAACTCATTTAGTAAACCATTTAATGAAATGCTGTTACAGCAACCGCAAGTTGCTATCGATTCGCAAAAAATTAAGTCTCATCCACTTAGTACCGTTAATAGTCCAATTCAATCATGGCTAAAAAGCAGCTTTGCTGATTTTAAAACACGTATTTTAGATGCGGTAAAACATTTTGAAAGCAAGCCATTTACCACTGTATTAAACGCATCTCAAAAACCAAACATTGCTTTTAATGAACAGCAACAATTGCTCGCGCCAACGCAAAAAATAGACATTACGCAATTAAAAAGCCCTTTAGGAACTCCCCCCCCTTTAGTGCAACTAACCCAGCAGCTAAAAACCAGTATCTCTTTATGGCAACAGCGAGCGTTACCAACACCCGTAGATTTACACCCTGTTATTACCCAATCAGCACAAACAGCTAATAGCACCTTAACAGCCGTTAATCATTTGCAGCCACTGGAAAAGCTATTATTGACAGCCGTTTTAAAGCAAACCGAAACCGCTCCAATAGAGCAAAAAGAAGCAAGCAAACACGCTCTAAGCAGCCAACTAAACACTATCGTAACTAAGGCGGCAGATCAGGGTACTGACTTAAACCGCTTGGTTAATCAAGCTTTTAACCGTATGTTGTCAGAAAGTAATTTACACCCGACCACCATACAACGTGAAATACTCAGCACTATAAAGCCGACACAACTAACCAGTGACACTTTGCAGAGTTCCTTTAATCGAGGTGTAGAACAACTTTCATTAAGCATTTTAGCTGCGCCGATTATTAACCAAAACCCAACAGCCGTTAGCATTAATAATCAAAGCGGTTTAGAGGCCCTACTTCAGGTTTTATTACCAAGCTTCAAGGCCGGTAATAATACTAATAAGTTATTAGAACAGTTACAGCAACCACAAGTGCAAGCATTAGCAGGTGAATTAACACAAATTAAAAACACCTTAAGCCAAGTACAAGCGCCCGTTTTGAGCCAGCAGCCTGACACTAACTCCTTAGTGCAGTTTTTATTGCCTATGAAACTGCCACCAGAGGCGGCACAAACAGAAATATCGTTAGGACAATATAAAAAGCCAAACAACGGCAAATTAGCGGATAAAAACGTGTGGTTTGTAAGATTAAATTTTGATTATGCTGAACTAGGTAAGCTGCAAATAACCGCAGAGTTGATGGACAAAGCATTAGATTGTCAGTTATTAGCGTCCACTCAAGCTGTGAGCGCGTTGGCTCATCCACACCTTGATAATTTACGCTCAAAACTAGCAAAACAGGGCTTACAAGTCGGCGATCTTAATTTGAAACGCGCAGATGACAACCATCAAGCATTTTATCAATCCCATACCATTATAAATATTAAGGTTTAGCCATGACGGATTCATTTAAAAACAATTCAGCAATTGGACTGCTCTACGAAACGGGTAATTCACCCACCGTAAGCGCTAAAGGGTTTGGAGAATTGGCGGATGAAATTATTGCCCTAGCTAAAGATAAAGGTATTTTAATCCATCAGGATGAAGCACTTGCAAATACACTGTCGAAATTAGAGCTTGGCGAAGAGATCCCTAAAGAGCTTTACTTTGTTATTGCTGAACTGATTGCTTTTTCATATGTGGTAAGAGGGAAATTCCCGCCCGGATGGCAGGACTTTCAAGGGAAGCTCAATATAAAAGCATGAGCCAATATGATAAAAACAAAAAAGGCGCTAAGCGCCTTTTTGTTTGTGTAAAGAAAATAACAGTTCTGCTTCGGCGCGGGGTAATTCACACTCGCGAATAACCTCATCTAAATCAGCACCTAGCTCAACCATTTTTACCGCTCGAGAGTATATTTTAGCATCAGGGTCATCGTATTTTTGAGCAGCTTGTTGCTGTATCAGCTCTTGGTTTTGTTGTTCTACCTCAAGCACTCGTTTACCAATACTCATTAATCCAGTTCGTAACTCAGAGACTTCGCTACGTAAAATATTAATCTGCTCTGATGAATCTTTAAATTGCTGTAATTGTGCGCCAAGCTCATTCGCATAACGCTTTTTAAACATCACAATTAACAGCAGCGAGAATAGCCCAAATGCCAAACCCGCAATTGCAATACCAAGTAATAACATAATTTTATGTAGAGAAGCTTATATATCGCTTAACTCATCCCATTCGTCATCACTAAGTAGTTTATTTAAATCAACCAGAATAAGTAGCTCATTATCGCGGTTACATACACCTTGAATAAATTTAGCACTTTCTTCAGTACCCACGTTTGGAGCGCTGTCAATTTCTGAGCTACGTAAATACACGACCTCAGACACGCTATCGGCTAAAATACCAATTACTTGTTCTTCAGCTTCAATAATCAAAATACGTGAATTGTCGGTCGCTTCAATGTCAGGTAACCCAAAGCGAGAGCGAGTATCAATAACGGTAACAACATTACCACGCAGGTTGATAATACCAATCACATACGAAGGCGCACCTGGGACAGGAGCAATTTCGGTGTAACGCAGTATTTCTTGCACTTGCATTACATTTACGCCATAAGTTTCATCTTCTAGCTTAAACGTAACCCACTGTAAAATTTCATCATTATTATCTGCATTTTTTTTAGCTGACAGTAATTTATCTTCACTCATGCTCTTACCTCGTAATGGTCATTACTTGTGACGGCTATCTAAGCCCTTCTCTAATAGTGCATTTAAATTATTAACATCTATTAAAGCACACATTTTTTCTTTAATTACTCCAGCAAGCCATGGGCGCTTACTGTCATTTGTACGCCATTTTACATCTTCTTTACTCAATGTAATGTTATTTATTAGTTTTTCTGCTAATAAACCCCACTGGCTATCACCTAAAGTGATTAGATATTGATAATTTAAAGATGCCTCTAACTGCTCATCATACTTTTCAGGCATAACCCAGCGTGCAGTATCAACAACATTGAGCTTTTCTTCTCGGTTGATCATGACACCTTTAAACCATTTAGGTTTACCAAATAAATGATTCACTTCCCCAAGCTCATGAATGCCGCCTAACGCTTTTAATGGCACTGCTAAAGTGAGTCCTGCTACCTCAAAAAATAATGCCTGAAATTCACCATCAAAGTATTCAGCTTCATTACCAAGTGCTACATCATGTTCAGTTTTAAGCTGCTGAACTTGGTGAGAATCTATTTCTACATTCGTTACCTGCTCATGGCGTTTTTCAACCTCAACAACCGGCTCAACTACCGATTCAACCTGAAGTGGTTGCTCTTTTTGCTCTTCATACGCTACCTGCTCAAGCAATTTAGCAACAGGCTCAAGGTCTTTCGCTGGTACGTCATCAGATAATAACGCCCCTAAATACTGAGTGACTACTTTTTCATTAGCAAATAATTGCTTACTCATTTATTAACCTTGTTTTATTAAATATTCGAGCAATGCTTTATAAGCATAGACTCCACGGGCATTAGGGCAAAAATCAATAGGCACTTTTTGCGCTAAACTCGCATCTCTAAATTTTGTATCAACAGGAATTACACCTGGCCATACTTTTTCTTTGTACGTATCTTGTAATGTTTTATAGGCTTCAAGTGACGCTTTGGTGCGCTTATCATACATAGTTGGAATTATAGTATATTCATAGCTTTTCGCTTGCGAGGTTTGCATTAATTCCATAGTACGCATCATTCTATCAAGCCCCTTAAGCGCTAAGAACTCAGTTTGTACTGGCACCAGCACTCTTTCACAAGCAGCAAGGGCATTGACCATAAGTACCCCTAAAACGGGCGGACAATCTAAAATTGCGTAATCGTAATGCTCGCCAATTTTAGCCAATGTTTTTTTTAAAATCAGGCCCATCCCCGTTTTATTACCCATACTACGGTCAAGTGTAGCAATCGCCATTGTGGCAGGTAAAATATCAAGATTTTCTATAGTAGAAGGGCATAATGCTTGCAATATTTCCTCGCTTTTCATGCTCGACCCGCGACTGAAAATATCGTAAACACTGACCTCTAAATCTTCTGAATCAATGCCAAAGTAATAAGTTAATGATGCATGTGGATCGGTATCAATCAGTAACACTCGCTTACCTTGAAGCGCAAGGATGCCAGCAAGGCTAACCGCTGTAGTGGTTTTACCTACCCCTCCTTTTTGATTGGCTACTGTCCAGATTTTCACATTACATCCTAATTACTGTTCATTACGCGTAGTAACACGAATACCACCATGCTCTAAGCGAATTATTTTTATTGTATCGTCTTGAGTAGGCAGCTCAACTTCAGCTGGTTTAATAGCTTCAGGAAGTTGCTGCTCAGTATCCTCATCCGCTGACTCTAAAACCAAGCCGTATTTGGAAAGCGCAATCACCACTTTGCGGTTTTCAGCCCGCCCTGCTTCGGTATCATTATCGGCAAAAGGTGAGTATTGGCCATATCCCTCAATTGCCATGCGCGCAGATTGAATACCTAAGCGCTCTAATTCAACTAATATTGATGTTGCACGTGCCACCGACAACTCCCAATTAGAGCGAAATATTTCATTGCGAATAGTTTCGTTATCTGTGTATCCCCGCACTCTTATATAGTTATCGACAGGTGCGATTATTGCTTCAATCTTTTTTACAACGTCTTTAGCTTGGTTATGCGCAACGGCACTACCGCTGGCAAACAACAACCCAGAATTAAGTTCAATAACCAGCCAATCTTGACTAAGCTCTAAGCTTGCATCGCCACTACGTATTTCATCAATGAGTGACGACTGTAGTTTGACCAGTAAACTGTCGAGTGGCTTACCTAAGTGACGCTGGCTGATATTGCTATTATCACTTTGGCCATCGAGCAATACTGGCCCTTGTTCTTGTTTTTGAATACTTTCGCCATATAAAACTTCAGCCTCGGGAGTCACTCTTTCAAGCAACAAAGCATCGCCGTTTACTCCCTTACCTTGCTGAGAAAATTGTTTAGCTGACTTATCAAAAACATGCTCAAGAGAGTCAGATAAAACTTGTATATTGTCTTCTTTGTTTATTGCAATAGCATACAATACAACAAAAAATGCAAACATAATGGTCATGTAATCTGCATAAGAGACTAGCCAACGCTCAGTATGTTGGCTTTTAACGTTTTGATGACGTAAGCGACGGCGAAGCATAACCGCTAATGAGCCTGTAATATAGGACGTTCAACGCGGTAAGCTTCAAGCTTTAATTCTATATTAATAGGGCTCTCGCCTTGGCTAATGGCAATAACGCCTTCAGCTAGCATTTCATGGTAAAGCATTTTTTGCTCAACCCGTTGCTTTAATTTGTTGGCCATCGGCAAAAACAGTAAATTAGCTAAACCTACACCATATATAGTCGCAATGAATGCAGTGGCAATACCCGTTCCTAATTGCTCAGGATCGTTAATAAACGACATAGCTTGGATCAGTCCAAGCACAGCACCTAAAATACCAATGGTTGGGCTGTAACCTCCCATCGCTTCATACACTCGGCTAGCTTCCAGCAATCGTTCTCGTTCAAGTAATAAATCAATCTCGAGAGTATCACGAAGCTTTTGATCTGAGCAGCCATCGACTAATAAACTCAGTCCTTTAGTGGCATAAGGGTCAGAGTGAGTAAGTGCTTCGTTTTCGAGCGCTAAATAGCCCTCTTGGCGGGCTTTATGCGACCAGCGTTTTACTTGTTCAATCGTATCTTCAATATCGTGGTCATCAGTAACAAAAACCCAATGAGTAATACTAAGCATTTTCTTAAATGTATTGGCTGATGTTTGCAGCATCACTGCTCCTAATGTGCCGCCTAATACAATAATAAGTGCAGGCCCATTAAACAGAGCAGATACCACACCTCCCTCTAAAGAATAACCGATTGCAATAGCACCTAATGCAACCAATAATCCTAAAATAGAAAGCTTATCCACAGCCAATCTCTCTTTTTAAACGCGCAGCAACATCATGAAGACCTATGCTTTCACTTGCTAATCCTGCACTTGCTACTGCTTGCGGCATACCATATACAACACAGCTTTTTTCATCTTGAGCCCAAATTGTAGCGCCAGTTTGTTTAAGCATACGAGCACCATCACGACCATCCGCGCCCATACCAGTCAAAATAACGGCAAGTACATCACCTTGGTATGCTTTTGCTGCACTAGCAAAGGTTATGTCAACACTAGGCTTATAGCTTACTCGTTCATTTTTATCTTCAAATACGCGTAGTGTTCTGTTTGAACCCCGTCCTTCTACCATCATTTGCTGCCCACCTGGTGCTAAATATGCACAGCCAGGTTGAAGCCTATCGCCTTGCTGTGCTTCTTTTACTTTAATTTTGCACAAGCTATCTAATCGGGTTGCGAACGCAGGTGTAAATGCCGCAGGCATGTGTTGTATGAGTAGTATTGGGTGTGGGAAATTAGCAGGTAACTGAGTCAATATAGTTTGCAGTGCAACCGGTCCACCTGTTGATGTCCCAATAGCAACTAGTTGATACTGTTTACCACTTGCGCGCACTGATGTACCACTACTGGTTGGTACAGGAGCTGTATTATTGAAGCTGCGATCAGGTTGAACAATTGGCTTTTTAGCGAGATTAGAAAAGCGTTCAGACGTGCTTGGTGCTGGTTTACTTATACTAGGAGAGGCTGGCGCTCTTGTGATTCTACCAATACGCTGGCGACCTATTTCCTTAACCTTATTTTGTAGTAACTTAATTGCATCGTCGTTGTTACGTGCGATATCTTCAAACTTTTTCGGTAAAAAGTCCATCGCACCAGCATCAAGTGCATCTAAGGTAGCAGATGCCCCTGCACGCGTTAACGACGAGAACATTAAAATAGGAGTGGGATTACTCGCCATTATCTCTTTAACTGCGCTGATGCCATCAAGCACAGGCATTTCAACATCCATGGTGATCACATCGGGTCGTAGTTGAGCTGTTTTATCGACAGCTTCTCGACCATTTACAGCGAAACCTATAACTTCAATGCCGCTGTCTTGTTCAAGTATTTCACTCACTCTGCGGCGAAAAAAGCTTGAATCATCAACTACTAAAACTTTAACAGCCATTTCGCTCTCTTATTCAATGAATGGGTAGGCATAAAATGTATGCCTACTTTTAATTATCCAGCGTAATGCTTTAACATATTTGGCACATCTAGGATCAGTGCAATACCACCATCAGAGGTAATTGTTGCACCTGCCATACCTGGTGTACCTTGAAGTAATGCGTCTAGAGGCTTAATTACCACTTCTTCTTGACCAATGAGCGAGTCAACAACAAAACCCACTTTTTGAGTTCCTATTTGCACAATAACCACATGACCTTGTGCTTTTCGCTGACCTCTATCGGCGCCTTTAATGAGCCAATGTTCAAGGTAGAATAGTGGAATTGATTTTTTACGAACAATTATAGTTAGCTGGCCATCAACCACATTGGTTTTTGTTAAATCTAAATGGAATATTTCACTCACACCCGCCAGCGGCAACGCAAAGGTTTGTTCGCCAACTATTACCATTAAGGTAGGCAGTATCGCTAGAGTAAGTGGCACTTTAATTTCTAAAGTAGTACCAACACCCATTTCTGATTTGATATTCACCGAGCCATTGAGTTGAGTGATTTTTGTTTTAACCACATCCATACCAACACCACGGCCGGAAATATCTGAGATCTCTTCTTTAGTTGAAAAACCAGGTGCAAAAATAAGATTATACGCTTCAGTATCAGAAAGACGACTCGCTTGGTCGTGATCAAGCACCCCTTTACTAATCGCAATCTTTTTAAGCTTTTCAGCATCCATACCGGCACCATCATCTTGGATGGTAAGTAGAATATGATCGCCTTGTTGAGAAGCTGATAAGGTCACAGTACCCGTTCTAGGTTTACCCGATGCTTCACGAACATCTGGCATTTCAATACCATGATCCACTGAGTTGCGCACTAAATGCACCAATGGATCTGCCAATGCTTCTACTAAGTTTTTGTCTAAATCAGTGTCTTCACCAACAAGTAATAAATTAATATCTTTTTGTAGCGTTCGTGCTAAATCTCGAACTACACGTGGAAAACGGCCAAACACTTTTTTGATTGGCTGCATTCGCGTTTGCATTACCGCACCTTGGATATCAGCAGTCACTACATCTAAATTAGAAATAGCTTTGCCCATAGCCTCGCTGTCAGAGTTTGTTGCCAGACTCACCAAACGGTTTCGCACAAGTACCAGCTCGCCTACCATATTCATTATTTGGTCTAAACGTTTGGTGTCAACACGAACCGTTGTTTCTGCCGGTGGAGGCGCTGCTTTTTTAGGCGGCGCGGCCTTGGCTGGCTGTGGAGCAGGCGCCGGCTTAGCAGGCTCTGCTTTTGGTACCGGTTTCGGTTCAGGTTTTGGTACAGGTTTCGGTGTAGCAGCAGGTGCAGACTTGTTTGCGGCTACGGGCTCAGGTTTACTTGCCGGAGCCGATACTTCTATAGCTTTAGGTGCACCTTTGCCATGTAATTCATCTAGCAAAGCTTCAAATTCATCGTCACTTATTTCATCATCGCCCGCGCTTGAGTCACTATTTTGTGAATCTACTACAGGAGCTGATGGTGCTTGCTGTGGTGTACTTGCAGTGCTTTGAGTAACTTCGCCAAAACTACCAACACCATGAAGCTCATCTAATAAGCTATCAAATTCATCATCTGTAATATCGCCATTTACATCACTGTCGCTTGATGGGGATTGTTTTTCTTGCGTGGACTGGCCTTTACCATGAAGCTCATCAAGAAGACTTTCGAACTCATCTTCAGTTATTTCATCAATCTGAGAGTCTGAGCTACTACTATCTGGGCCGCTAAATAATTCATCAAATGCGAATGGGTCTTCTTCAGAATCATTGCTAGGTTGTTCTACAGCGGCCTCAGGTTCTACTGATGGGGTTTCAACAGAGGCTGTATCTTCCTCAACTACAGCATCGCCGGCTAGCTCTTCTGCCGTCGGTGGTTGTCCAAGCTTATGAAGGACTGCAAGTAACTCTGGATCAGCAGGTTCTGGCTGGTCACGATTTTTAATTGTGGCAAACATTTCATTAATGGTGTCGAGCGCTTGTAAAATTACATCCATTAATTCAGAGTTAACTGTTCTTACACCTTGGCGCAATAAATCAAACACGTTTTCAGCACCATGACATGCATCAACAAGCTCTGTCATTGCCAAAAAGCCGGCGCCACCTTTTACAGTGTGGAAACCACGAAATATTGCGTTTAGTAGTTCAGTATCATCTGGGTTGTTTTCCAGTTCTACTAACTGTTCAGATAAAAGCTCAAGGATTTCTCCGGCCTCTACTAAAAAGTCTTGTAAAATATCTTCATCGACTTCAAAGCTCATGCAGTACTCTCCTATTAGAAGCCCAAACTTGATAATAGATCATCAACTTCATCTTGATCAGATACAACATCATTACGCGATTCTTTATCAATAATAGGCCCTTCAGGGCCTGCTAGTGTTTGTGCAACAATGGAATCTTCTGTTTCTTCTGGTTGTTCGGTCTGTTGTGTTGGCTCAACCTCACCTTGTGCTGCAAATGCAGTTAACAAGTGGATCAAGCTTTCTTCAACTTCACGCACAAGTTCAATAACACGACGAATAACCTGACCAGTTAAATCTTGATAGTCTTGAGCCATCAATACATTGGTCATCAACATCTGCAACTCATCAGTTTTATGATGAGAGCTGTTCATAAACTTATCAATACTATGACAAAGTGACTTAAACTCACCAAGCTCAATTTCCCGGTTCATTAACCGATCCCACGTTGGCTTGATATCAGAAATTTCGTCAGCAATTTCTTGCGCTAAAGGTAAGCTAGCTTCAACTGCATCCATTGTTTTATTGGCTGCATTCTCAGTCATTTCCATGACATAGTTGAGGCGTTTCTTAGCATCAGGGATGGCATCAGTGGTAATGTCTGTTAAGCGCGTATCTAACTCGAAACTCTTTAAAGCTTCATGTAATTGACGCGTTAACTTACCTACCTCAGCAAATAACTGTGATTGCTCTTGTGAAGCTGTTTCTAAAATTAACTGATTCGCTTTATCTTGCTCACCATTTTCTAAAAAAACAACCAACTGGCGAGCTTGTTCTAAAGTAATCTGAGGCGCAGCAGGTGCTGACATAAGCCTCTCCCTCTCATTAACCTAAGCGTTCGAACACTTTTTCTAATTTAGTCTTCAATGTACCTGCAGTAAATGGTTTAACAATATAACCATTAACACCTGCTTGGGCCGCAGCTACTATTTGTTCTTTTTTAGCTTCTGCTGTAACCATTAAAACAGGAATATGCTTTAATTTGTCATCAGCTCGAATTGCCCTCAAAAGATCAATACCTTGCATGCCTGGCATATTCCAATCTGTTACAACAAAATCAAATACTTGATTTTGCAACATAGGTAAAGCAGTTGACCCATCATCCGCTTCTTGAACATTGGTAAAACCTAAATCGCGCAACAGGTTTTTAATAATACGTCTCATTGTTGAAAAATCATCAACAACAAGAATTTTAATGTTTTTATCCAAAACATCCTCCAGTGAGGCCTGAACCTTTATTTACTTACTTCTAGTTTATCCAGTCATTGATTTTTGCTTTAAGCTTAATCATCGCCTGACCATGTATCTGACTTACACGCGACTCACTAACATCGAGTATATGCCCAATTTCTTTTAAATTCATTTCATCGTTATAGTACAAAGAAAGCACCATTGCATCTTTTTCCGGTAACGACTTTATCGCATTGAGTAAAGACTCATTAAACCGTTCATTTTTAACATTATTGAAAGGTTTGTCTAGTGCTAAATCTTGGCCATGAGGTGTAATCACATCATCGTCAATACCAAGGTCCTCAATGCCCAAAACTTTGCTTACATTGACATCATTTAAAATATGATGGTACTCATTTAACGAAATTTCAAGTTTTTCAGCCACTTCACTATCTTTAGGTTCACGATTTAAACTGTTTTCAAGCGCGACTATCGTCTCTGCTACTAGTCTACTTTTTCTGTGAACTGAACGTGGAACCCAATCACCTCGTCGCATTTCATCTATCATTGCACCACGAATACGAATACCCGCAAAGGTTTCAAAACTCGCGCCTTTACTGGCATCGAAGTTTTTTGAAGCCTCTATTAAGCCAATCATACCTGATTGAATTAAATCATCTAGTTGCACACTGGCCGGTAAACGAGCAATTAAATGGCATGCCACTTTTTTGACTAATGAGGCATGCTTTTCAACAATCATATTTAAATTCTGTGCTGACTGATATCCCATAGCTCTATTCACCGGTATTGTCATCGTTAGTTACTAACTAGCTTCTCAATAAAAAACTCTAAATGACCCGAGGCTTGACTAGGTGTTTGCCACTTAGTAATTTTTGTCGCCAGTGTTTTAAAAGCAATCGCAGCAGGAGACCCTGGAAAAACTTCAACTATCACTTTTTGGCGACGCGTTGATTTGCGCATATTCTCATCATAAGGAACTGTTGCAACCAACTCCATGGTTATATCTAAAAATCGGTCGGTTACTTTTGATAGTTTAGCAAATAATTCCTGCCCTTCACGTAAGCTACGCACCATGTTGGCAACAATTTTAAATTTGATTACGCCGTGTTCACGGCTCAGTACTTTAATTAGTGCATAAGCATCAGTAATTGAGGTTGGCTCATCACATACCACCACAACCACATCTTGTGCGGCGCGAGAAAAGCTCAATACCATGTCAGAAATACCCGCTGCGGTATCCACAATTAAAATATCAAAATCGGTGTTAAGCTCGCTAAATGCACGGATAAGTCCGGCGTGCTCTGAAGGAGATAGCTCAACCATGCTTTGCGATCCCGATGTTGCAGGTACTATTTTTATGCCTGCGGGGCCTTCAACTAAAATATCTTCGAGTTCACATTCACCTGATAAAACATGAGACAAATTGCGCTCTACACGCAGTCCAAGCATAACATCACAATTAGCTAACCCTAAATCAGCATCTAATACCAGCACACGCTTGCCTTGTTGGCCTAACGCGATTGCCGTGTTAAGGGATACGTTTGTTTTACCCACTCCACCTTTGCCGCCGGTGACAGCGATAACTTTTACGCCGTTATTATTATTGTTGCTCATTTTGCGAAGGCCGCTTGCTTGATCTAAAACTGTGTTAATCATACATCTCTACTGTGTTCGACGCCACTGATTGGTGTCTTGATTGTTGTGCTTTTATTCTTTTTAAATACAATTGCTCAGCTTTTTTTACTAGTTTTTCAGCATTTGCCACTCTGATATCTTCTGGTACTCGCTGACCATTAGTAAGATACCCTATTGGGAGACGATTTTGAATCGCAATACTAATAATCTCACCTAAACTCAATGACTCATCTAACTTAGTAAAAATACACCCACTAAGCTGTACTTTTTTAAAGTGCCTTACTGTCTCTTGTAATACATTGATTTGCGCTGTAGCACTTAATACTAAATAACTACGTATATCCACACGTTGATTACGCATTAAGGTATTAAGCTGCTCAGTTAAGCGTAAATCTCGCTGACTCATTCCTGCTGTATCAATTAAGACTAGACGTTTATTTCGTAAATGGTATAAAACTTCTGCTAATTCATTTGCATCTTTAACTTGTTTTACGCCACAGCCAATAATTCGACCGTAAGTTGCTAGCTGCTCATACGCACCAATACGGTAGGTATCAGTGGTAATAAGCGCGACTTTATCAGCACCATACTTTTGCGCACCTAATGCAGCTAATTTTGCAACGGTGGTGGTTTTACCTACCCCTGTTGGGCCCACTAGAGCATAAACACCACCTTGGCGAAGAATTTCGTTGTTAGTGGTTTGCATTTGATCTTCAACCATATTCAATAAGGCTTTCCAACCTTGTTGGCGAGATACATCATCAGGTACAAAGCATGCCATCTGCTCAGCAACGTCTTTATCTATTCCCATACCCACTAAACGGTCAATCATGCATGCACGGGTTGGATCACGACGTGCCATATCTTGTTGCATTAAACCTGACACTTGATGTTCTAGTAATTGACGAATTGCGTTCATTTCTTCGCGCATGGTGCTTATATCACTCGACTCGTTTTGCATCGTTTGCTGACGCGGTGCACTCGGTGAGTCTAAATCGTCAAAACCACTGTCTAAATCATCAAAACCTAAGCTATCAGCTTGAGTACGAGGACGTGCAGGCGCACTTTGTTCACGTTCAAACATATTTTTAGGTCGAGATTGCACAGCTTCTTGTTCTTGATAATGGCCAGAAGTATCAATACCTGATTGTGAAAACATTGACGCAAGCTCTGCTGAACGAGGACGGGGAGATTGACGTTCTAATAAAGCTTGTAAACTGTCTGCTACCTTTGCTTGTGGCTTAGGTTGAGCACGCTGTGGCTCTGGTTTTACAAAGTTATGTGAGCTCTGGGTATGTGCAAATGAAGCACTTGCAGCTGGTTGGCTTTGAGGTTGCTCTGGCGCTTTTGTCGCGGCTTTGTCGTAATCAACAGCAGCAACAATTTCAACGCCATTAGCTAGTTTCTTATTTGACATAATAACCGCATCAACACCAAGCTCTTCTTTTACTTCTTTTAGTGCGGTGCGCATGTCTTTAGCAAAAAAACGTTTAATTTTCATAATTCAAACCCCTTTAAAATCTTATTGTTGGCCTACAGAGCTGACAATCTTGATCTGTCTTTCATCTGGTATCTCTTGATAAGACATCACTCGCAATCCTGGAATGGTGTATTTAACAAATCGAGATAACACAGTGCGTAACATTCCTGACGTTAGCAATATTGAAGGTTCACCGGCCATTTCTTGATTTTGATGTGCTTCATTCAATGATGTTTGAAGTCTATCAGCAAGTCCTGGTTCTATTCCGGCACCTTCATCACCTGCATTTTGAAGTGACTGATGCAACATCTGTTCCAACTCAGGCGCCAAGGTTATGACAGGGATTTCAGAAGACATACCAACAGCATCTTGAACGATTAATCTACGCAACGATATTCTCACTGCAGCCGTTAATACATCAGGGTCTTGGCTACGAGGGCCATACTCAACAAGGGTTTGAACAATCGAACGCATATCTCGTATTGCTACCCCTTCATTTAATAAGTTTTGTAGTACTTTAACGATGGTGGTCAGCGGTAATACATCCGGTACCAGCCCTTCAACTAAGCGAGGGTGACTTTTACCTAACATATCTAATAAGTTTTGTACTTCTTCGTGGCCAAGCAATAATGCGGCGCTATTTGTGAGTAACTGGCTAATATGAGTGGCCACAACGGTTGCTGAATCAACTACGGTATAACCTAAAGATTGCGCTTCATCTTTTTGATCTGGTTTTATCCATACCGCATCTAAACCAAATGCAGGGTCTGTAGTTTCAATGCCTTTGAGCGGGCCAAACACTTGGCCAGGATTAATTGCCAGTTCATCGCCGTGTTTAAGCTCACCCTCACCACTTGATACACCCATCATGGTGATGCGATACGCATTTGGGTCGAGCTCAAGATTATCGCGGATATGCACTGGCGGCACTAAAAAACCTAGCTCTTGAGATAGTTTTTTACGCACCCCTTTAATACGGTTTAATAGCTCGCCACCTTGTGATTGGTCTACTAAAGGAATTAACCGGTAACCCACTTCTAAGCCAATAACATCAACTTGCTGTACATCATCCCAACCCAGTTCTTTTTGTTCTTGTTTAGCCGCAATTCCGGTACCTGAGGCTGCATTTTCAGCTTCTTCGGCTTCAGCAGCTGCTAATTTAAGTTTGTTTTGCTGCGTGTAGTATGCAAGGTAACCTAAAAGCGCCCCTAAACTTAAAAATGCAATATGCGGCATACCTGGGACTAAACCCATAGTAATGAGGATACCAGAGGCAATAAATAACGATTTTTCGTTTCCTAGCTGCTGCTTAAACTGATCGCCCATATTGTGCGATTCATTTTGACGCGTTACAACAATCGCAGTACCAATTGAAAGTAGTAATGAAGGTAATTGCGCTACTAAGCCATCACCAATGGTCAATAGTGTATACACTTCCATGGCACGGGAAAAACTCAAATCATGTTGGATCATACCAACAAATAAACCACCTACAATATTAATCACTAAAATAACGATACCCGCGATAGCATCGCCTTTTACAAATTTACTAGCACCATCCATAGAACCATAAAAGTCGGCTTCACGGGTTACTTCATCACGACGTTCTCTGGCTTGCTCTGCACTAATAAAGCCAGCATTCATATCTGCATCAATCGCCATTTGCTTACCCGGCATAGCATCAAGGGTAAAACGTGCTGACACTTCAGAAATACGCCCTGCACCTTTGGTAATTACCACAAAGTTTATGATAATTAGAATCAAAAATACCACTAAACCCACGGCGTAGTTACCACCAATCACCACCGAGCCAAATGCTTCAATTACCTTACCAGCAGCATCACCACCATTATGACCCTCAAGTAGTACCACCCGAGTACTGGCTACATTAAGTGCTAAACGCATGATCGTGGCGATTAACAACACAGCTGGAAACATGCCAAATTCAAGCGGCTTCATGGTATATACAGTGACCAGTAATACTACTAATGCAAGCGCGATATTAAACGAAAATAATATATCAAGCAGAAATGGAGGCAGGGGTAAAATAACCATGCCAAGCGCAGCTAAGACTAAAAGCGGTGTACCAACGCCCTTTGCATATTCTTTTTTATCTTTATTAAGTTGTTGTAATACCGCTTTAAATTCCATAACTCTACAATTTCAAAAAATTGACACTACGCTGAAATTGCAATAACTATTCCAAGTTAGTTGGTTAGCGGTTAATACTTGAATTCATCGGGGATTGGCAGTTTTTTATTAAGCGCGACAGGGCGTTTTCCACGGCCTTTTTTAAACCGTTTAAGTTGAAATACATAGGCAAGCACTTGAGCAACAGCAGTAAATAGCTGATCGGGAATTTGATCCCCTACTTCAGCAGTATGATAAAGCGCTCGCGTTAAAGTAGGCGACTCAACAATAGGCACTTCATTACCTAAAGCAATTTTACGAATTTGCATAGCGAGTTCGTCAACACCTTTGGCTAGTACAATAGGCGCTCCAGCTCGCTCTGTGTCGTATTTTAAAGCCACTGAGTAATGAGTAGGATTGGTAACAATAACATCGGCATCGGGAACATCCTGCATCATTCTCTTTTGCGACATTTGACGTTGGGTTTGCCTGATACGCGCTTTGATTTGCGGATCCCCCTCAGAGTTCTTATATTCATCTTTTACTTCTTGCATCGTCATTTTAAGCTGTTTGTTATGGCTATAACTTTGAAATGGCGCATCAATAGCTGCAATAATAATTAAGGTGCAAGATAACCCTAAAAACATCCAGGCTAATATTTCCAAAGCATGCACGATATTGCCTGGCGCACTTTCTATACTTAAATGTAATATTTCATCAAAATAAACATTAATTAAAAAGATAGCGAAAGTTGCCACTAGGCCAAACTTTAATAATGATTTAAGTAGTTCAATAGCCGCTTGCGGGCCAAACATCCGAGTAAAACCTTTCATTGGCGACATTTTACTGGCTTTGGGCGCAGCTGCCTGCCAGCTAAAATTAAAGCCGCCAAGCATGGTGTTACCAATAAACGCAGCGAGTACAATAATAAGTACAAACATCGACATAGGAAATAACAGTACGTCGGCCACCTCCCCCCACACCGCAAACATTTTTGTGGTGTCGTAGGTTTCATTGCGATTAAGACTAAGCATTCTGCCCATAATTCGGTACAAGCCTTTGCCAATTTCAGGGCCGTACATTAATAGAGAAATAGCAGAAAAAATAAGTACAAACATAGTACCTAGCTCTTTAGAGCGCGCTATTTGGCCTTTCTTTTTGGCATCATCAACTTTTTTGGGCGTGGGTTCTTCGGTTTTTTCTTGTCCTGAATCTTCAGCCATTACGCTCTCCTAAGGGGAACAACCAACTAGAGTACACATTAGCTCAACCATTTTTAGCCATTGGAACTCAAACTGAGTGATAAAGTTACCGAGGGTAGCCCAAATAATAACGAGCCCTGCCACTAAGGTAAACGGAAAGCCTATAGAGAAGATATTTAACTGTGGGGCAGCACGGGTCATGATGCCAAATGACATATTAATTACAAGCATGGCCGTTAATGGCGCTAACGAAAGCACTAGTGCAGTGGTAAACATCCAACCACCCCATGTCACTATGTCCCAATAATGATCAACCGCCCACCAATTACCATCAATTGGCAATACCTGAAAACTATGTACCACCATTTGAATCATCATTAAATGGCCATTAAATACAAAAAATAACAAGGTAGCTAAAATGAGGTAGAACTGCCCTACAGCAGGCACACTCATTCCATTTGAGGGGTCAACAACAGACGCAAAACCTAAACCAGTTTGCATAGCAAGGATTTGCCCGGCTAACACAAATGTATTGAGCAGTAGTGTGGATGCAAAACCAATCGCAACGCCAATCAGCATTTGTTGTAGCACCACTAAAACCATTTCAAAAGAAAATAAATTAGTAAATGTAGCGGGAGGTAAAACAGGCACAACTAAAAATGTGACTACAACAGCCAAGCCCATTTTAATTCGAGAAGGGACGTTTTTGGCGCCAATACCCGCCATTATCATGATCATTGAGCTAATACGCACCAGGGGCAGTAAAAAATCACTTAACCATTGAATAACAACGGAAAATGGGAACTCCATCGTTAACCTGCTATTTCGGGTATAAGAAGCACTAAGCGATTAAAAAAATCCATCAGCTCTTGAGTAAACCAATGTCCACCCACTATTAACGCACTAATAGTAATTAATAGACGCGGTAAAAAGCTCAGTGTTTGTTCATTAATTGAGGTTGCCGCCTGAAATACTGCCACTACTAAACCAATAATTAAACCAGGTACCACAATAGCAGACACCAGCTTAATCACTAAAAACAGGGCTCCACTTAAAATATCAACAAATACTTCAGGTTCCATGGGCGACTCCTAGAGTGATTGGTTCAAAGTAGAAAGCACCACTATGTGCCCAACCCAAAGCTTTTAGCGAGCGTCCCCATCACCAAGCTCCAACCATCAACCAATACAAACAACATAATCTTAAACGGTAGCGATACTATCATGGGGGATAGCATCATCATACCCATGGCCATCAACACCGATGCAACCACCAAATCGACAATCAAAAAGGGGATGAAGAACATAAAACCGATAATAAAGGCCGTTTGTAGCTCACTGGTCACAAACGCCGGAATAAGAACAATCATTGGCGTTGCTTCGGGTGAATCAAGCTGATCGTACCCAGCTATTTTTGCAAAGGTTTCTAAGTCTTTTAATCGTACTTGAGAAAGCATAAAAGCTTTCATTGGCTCTTTAGCTAAATCGAGTGCTTCTAGTGATGTTACCTGTTCACTTAAGTACGGTTCGATTGCACGTTCGTTTATTTGCTCATAAATAGGCGCCATAATAAAAATACTTAAAAACAGCGACATACCTAGTAATACTTGATTAGAAGGCGTTTGTTGTAAACCAATCGCTTGGCGCAAAATAGCTAAAACAACAATAATTCGAGTGAACGAGGTCATCATGATAATGGCTGCTGGAATAAAGCTCATTGCCGTCATGATCGCTAACACTTGTAGCGTCACTGAATAGTCTTGCGTGCCATCAGGATTACTTGTGATCGTAAGCGCGTCAATTCCTTCCGCATTAACACCAGGAATGAACACGGTGGCAAGAATAATAAGCAGCCATTTGGTCATAATATTAATTCTTTTTATTTTGATTAAGTTGTGGATTTAACATTTTGCCAAAACGCTTCGCTAATTCTGGTAACTCTTTCTCTGTTAGGGGGGTTTCTAGTTTGTGTAAATAATTAATGCTATGTGGAGTTACACCTAATAGATGCTGTGCATTATCTATCTCAACTACCATCAAACGCTCGCGTGAGCCTAAAGGGAGGCTGCGAATCACTTTAAACTCATCGTTATTGGTTAAATTTGGATTAAGCTTTTTAACAAAAAAAGCCAACACTAAAATTAACACTACCACCACACCTAACGACATAACCATTGAAATAATGTCTGTGGTGGGTGTTGCAGCATCGGTAGCTGCAAACACAGAATTGCTTAAACCAAGTAATGCTATCATCGTAACTTTTTGATCCGTTCAACCTGACTAATTACATCCGTTAAGCGAATACCAAACTTATCGTTCACCACAACCACTTCACCATGTGCTATCAACGTACCATTAACTAATACATCTAGCGGTTCACCTGCAACCCTATCAAGTTCAACAACTGAACCTTGGTTAAGTTGTAATAAGTTACGAATATTAATTTTAGAACGCCCTACTTCCATCGAAATAGTAACGGGAATATCTAAAATAGTGTCGAGTTTACGTTTTTCTTCACCGCTGAGCTCATGCTTTGAATCATCCAGCTCATCAAGCTCGGTTACTTTAACCTCTGCACTATCATCGTCAGTTCCCTCAGCCTCAGCAAGTGCTGCTGCCCATTCGTCCATCGTATCTTGATCATCGCTCATACTTTTAACCTTTTAATCAATTACCAGTCTAAGTCTACACCGTTTGAAAGGTGTAAATCATCTTCTAGTTCTGCTAATTCTGCATCTGAATCAATTTTTTTGCCGCCTTTAGTAAAGACATGCAGCTCAGATTTAACTGAATCAGGGCGTTTAATTTTTTCACTAATTTGTAGCGCAACGTTATCGCGTGAGCGACCCATTTTAGCTCTAAATGTTGGTAACTCTTCAACAAACACAGTAATATGCTCTGGCATTTCAACAGGAATAATATCCCCCGCCTTAAGCTCCATAATTTGTTTTAAGCTTAAATCAACTTCAAGTAGCTGAGTCGACAAATCGACTTCTACATCCATTATTTCGTCGCGAAGTGCCTTGCTCCAACGTAAATCGGTATCTTCAGTATCAGACTGAACACCTGCATCCAGTAGCTCTCGAATAGGTTCGAGCATTGAGTAAGGCAGCGCAATATGAAAGTCACCACCGCCGCCATCAAGCTCAATATGAAAAGAGCTAATAACCACCACTTCGGTTGGGCTAACAATGTTAGCCATGGCGGGATTCACCTCAGAATCGAGATACTCAAACGACACATCCATAACCGGCGCCCATGCTTCTTTGTAATCTTCAAAGATTATTTTTAGCAGCATTTGCACGATACGGCGCTCTGTTGGGGTAAATTCACGCCCTTCAATTTTGGCATGATAACGACCATCGCCACCAAAAAAGTTATCTACCAGTATAAAGACTAAGCGCGCCTCCATGGTAATTAAACCAGTGCCTTTTAATGGGCGAAAACGCACCATATTCAAACTGGTTGGTACAAATAAGGTATGAATATACTCACCAAATTTGATCATTTGCACGCCATTAATTGACACCTCAGCGGTGCGGCGCATCATGTTAAATAAGCTAATTCGCATATGACGCGCAAATCGCTCATTAACAATTTCAAGTGTCGGCATGCGACCACGCACGATGCGATCTTGCGAAGAGAAGTCATACTGTAGCGTACTTCCCTCACCGTCTTCACCGTCGTGTATATCTTCCTCTTCGACCTCATCAACACCGTGTAATAGCGCATCAATTTCGTCTTGGGATAATAAATCGCTCACACTGACCCCTTATTGCATCACAAAGCCGGTAAACAGTACCCGCTCAATTACTTTACTTCCTTCCACATCCATCATTGCAGCTTGTACTTTATCAAGCGCAGTAAAGCGCAGTGTTTCTTTGCCTACACTGGTGCTTAGTTCATCTGCGGTAGTCATTGAAAATACACTCAATAGCGTACCTTCAATCAGTGGAATATGCTTTTTAGCAGTTTCTTCATTGCCATCTCCGCGCACCAGCAATTGCACTTTAATTTGTACAATTCTATCGCGACTCGCCCCTGGAACATTAAATATAAAAGGTCTTGGCATAGCAACATATAGCGCACTGCCGACCGTTGCCGAGGAGCTTGATGATTCTGCGGCTACTTCACCACTGGCGGCATCATCTGTTAAAGTTTCTACGGGCTCATCATCACCCGATAGTAAAAAGTAACCAGCTGCACCGCCAACAATAACTAATACAGCGGCTATAATTATAATGAGTTTGCTTTTATTTTTACTGACTTCTTCTATTTCTAAATTAGTATCTTCAGCCATTGTATTTCCTTTATTCGCAAAGGTATTTGCTTGTTTTAACTATTATAATAGCAGGACTTAGGCATAGTAATCTATTGATGATGACGTTTGTTGTCCAGAACTATGTGTTTGCTTATCTGGTTGCTCACTATTTGTCTCATCTGAAGAGCTATTATTAGCCATTTGACCTTGTGGCTGACTTTCTTGTTGCTCGTTTTGTTCTGGAGATGAACCACCATAAGAAATGCTGCTTTCACCTAGTTCTAAACCCTGTTGCATTAATAATTCTCTAAGCCTAGGTAATGATTGCTCCAGCGCTTCTTTGGCTTGCTGATTTTGCACTACAAAGTTTATTTGTGCTTGCTCCGCATCACTTCGAATACGAATTTGCATACTGCCCATTTCAGGTGGATCTAAACGAATTTCAGCTTCTTTGTTATTAATGCTTAACATTGAAGTAACGCGCTCTTGTAGCATTTTTGCGGCATCACTTTTAATAATATTTAATGCCTGTAAGGTGGCAGGATCAATGCTCACCTGTTTAGCTTGCGCAGTGCTTTGTAACTGCCCAGCCTGTAAACTTTGCGCTTCAATAATAGCTTGCTCGTAGCCTAAAGTATCGTATTTAGCGATAGTATTAAGCGACGATTTATCGAATATATTAATGATTTGAGAAAAAATCTGTGCAGCACGCGGTGGCATTTGTTCTGCGTTAGTGGCGCGCATACTCTCTTTTTGTAGTACATCAAGCTGTTTAGTAAGCTCCTCAGGCGTTTCGGCTATCGATTTAGAGCTTTCTGATTTTAGCTCAGGTTTTACATTAGCCGACTCTGTACCTTGTTGTGTTTTAGGTGTAACGCCTGCTATCAACGTATTATTAGCAAACAACGGCTTATCTTTGGCACTAGACAAAGTGTCTGCGTTGATAGCAGTTTCTAAATCACTGATAACCCCTTTTAATAAGGTAAGTTCTTTAGTAGGTATAGGCTCGCTTTTAATGTATCCCTGCAACTGATTAAGCAATGCCTGTTTTTCTGGGGTCGTTAGCGTACTTATTTGTGCATTAATGGCTTGTTGAGGAGTTTGCGGTTTCTCGCTTTCGCTAACATACTTACTGAGTAACTGCTTTAAATCCGCTACATTGTCTTTATTAATGGGCTTGCTCATCGCATCTAGCTCAGTAGCAAGTTCACCTTGTTGTGAAGGCGTTAAATTTGCTAAGAATTTATCAGCTTTTATTGCATTATCATCTTTTGATAACAACGCCAAAACAGACGCATCTATCGATGCTTTAGTGCCTGTAGAATCAGTCGGCTTATCTGATGGTTTTGCAACCGCTTGCTCATTTTTAACAGTCTCAGATTCTCCAGCTGTGGCAGCTGTCGCTATTGATTGAGTACCAAGCTGTGGAGACTCAACAGCAGTTTTGCTCGCTGACTCAGCACCTACAGCATTTTGTACTTGTAAAATAGCTGCATCATCAACAATTTCATCACTTGGCAAATTAATAACAATAGGTGCAAGCTTATCTTCAGGCTTAATGTTTATTTTGACACCATTTTTGTCTATTAACTCTGCGCCGCCATGAGAGTTATTTTTTACTGAGGTGTCGATTACCTGTGCCGCATTAATTTGCGCCAGCATATCCTCACCGCTCAAAGGCTTCTCTTCGCTAGTTTGCTCTTTTGGATCGGATGGTTCATCTGATGGTTGTTTTTTTGGCGCCTTAACCTCTGCATTTTGTGTATCAGAAGCTTGGTTAGCAAGTGCTAGTTGGTCAAAAAAGCCAGCATCATTACTGCTATCTAATTTTGCTTTATCACTGTCTTTATTAACTAGGTATGAGTCTTGCTCAGATACCGCCAACATTGAAATATCATTCATCGCCATAAATCACCTAATAAAAGCGGCAACAGCCCACCGCACAATCCTAAAAAACATTGCTCTTATAGAACATAAGCAATTAGTATGCCTACCTTACAGTGCTTTATTTCTTTGATAAAATTGATTAGAAGAAAACTCATCTAACATTTTTTGTTCATTCTTAGCCACCAGCATATCCGCTTTTAACTGTTGCTTTTCAATTAGCTTAGCAACCGCTTTCGCTTTAACTTGTTGTTTTAACCATAACGTTTTACGCTGGCTCACGACTTGTTTTGCAGTATTAACGGTACTCGCTTGTTGGCGAGTCGCCTCTTCAATCTTAGCTATGAATGCGTGATACTGGCTAAACCCAGCACTTGATAAGCCCGATTGCCCTTTAATATGAAGTTGCTGCGTATATTCAAGTCGAAAGTCATTTAAGCCTTGAAGCTTTTGCTGATTTAGCTGCAAGTTTTGATTTGCTTGCAAGTAGCTCATGCGTAATGTTTCTTCTTTTTCATTTTCAAGCTTAAGCAGCAAATGTAGTTTATTTTTTGCCATTATGCTTGTCCTAATAATTGTGCGAGCCCTTGTAGGCCATCATCATAACTAATCACGTCACGCATGCCTTGCTGTAAAAATGCGTTCACTCTTGGCATCATGTTTATTGCCTGATCAAGCATTTGGTCACTGCCTTTTTGATAAGCACCCAAGGTGATCATATCTTTGTTCTGTTGATACATAGAATATACTTGTTTAAGTACCCGAGCTTGCTGCATATGTGGCTCAGAAACCACTTGTGGCATCACTCGAGAAATAGACTTTTCTATATCAATAGCAGGGTAATGACCGCTGTCGGCTAAATCACGCGATAAAACAATATGCCCATCAAGTATGGCACGTGCGGCATCGGCTATCGGGTCTTGCATGTCATCACCTTCACTCAGTACAGTAAAAAAGGCAGTAATAGAGCCTTGCCCTTCTCCGCCATTACCAGCACGTTCCACTAATGCGGGTAATTTAGCAAATACTGAAGGCGGATAACCTTTGGTAGCAGGAGGCTCACCCACAGCAAGTGCTATTTCACGCTGTGCCATGGCATAACGCGTTACCGAGTCAAGCAGTAACAATACGTTTAGCCCTTGATCTCGAAAGTATTCTGCAATGGTGACTGCACTCTCACAGCCTTTTAATCGCATTAATGGTGAAGCATCAGCAGGCGCTGCCACAACAACTGAGCGTTTACGTCCTTCAACACCCAGTATTTCTTCAATAAATTCTTTTACTTCTCGGCCACGCTCACCAACTAAACCCACTACAATTACATCGGCTTCACTGCCTCGAGTCATCATGCCCAATAGTACAGATTTACCCACACCGGAGCCTGCAAATAAGCCCATACGCTGACCTTGGCCTACGGTAATTACTGAGTTAATAGCGCGAACTCCCACATCCATGGGTTTACTAATGGGGCGTCTTGCCAGTGGGTTTATTGCGTTTTGAGCGAATTTAAGTGTGTGTTCTGCGTTTATTTTCCCTAGCCCATCTAAAGGTCGCCCTAAACCGTCGATAACTCGGCCAAGTAAACTCATACCAACAGGTAAACCAGTGTCATTAACTTGAGGAATAACTCGGGCACCAGGAAGTACACCTGAGATATGATCATTGGGCATTAAATATAAGGTTTGATCATTAAAACCAACAATCTCGGCATCAACAAAGCCGCTCATGGTTTCAATTTTACATTGGCTGCCTACTGGAGCTCGCAGGCCTTTTGCTTCAAGTGTTAAACCAACCACACGGGTTAAAACACCCGCAACCGCAGGGGCTGGGGTTTTAATATGTTGTTGGTATTGAGATAAGCGTTCGCTTAATGAAGTATCGCTCACAGACATTGCACGCCAATAAAAAGTTAGATACCACTATTATGCAAAAAACTATCCAATGTTTCTTTGACACGAGTTTTCAAGGTCATATCTAAAGACGATAGTGTTGTCTTAACTTCACAACCGCCGCGCTCCAATGTAGGCTCTGGAATTAACTGCCAATGATTATCTTCAATAGCTTGCTCGCCATAACTGGTTTTTATAAGTGTTAGGTCTTCTGGGTGAAGATGAATTTTAACTTTCTGTTGCTCTGCATTCAATGCATCAATGCTTTTTTTCAAGGTATGTAAGATAATATCAGGCGAAGTTTTTATCTCTTGATAAATGATTGCTTCACTAAGCATAGTTGCTAACTGTACCAACTGCTTTTCTGCTTGCTCATCCACTTTTTTAAGTGGATCAGATAAACTATCTAACAAGCTGCGTAAGTGAGTTAACTGCTCATCCATCAAAGGTTTAACCTCTTCTTGACCTTGGGTTTTACCCAGCTCAACACCTTCTTTGTAACCAGCTTCTTTTCCCTCAGTTACGCCTTTATCAAAACCATCTATATAGCCTTGCTCGTGTCCTTGCTTAAGACCTTCCTCATACGCATCTTGGCGAATGCGCTCAAGCTCCACCATAGTAAGAGAAGGTAATTCTTGTTCTTCGGGCTCTTCATCTTGCTCTTTGGCCATTTCTTTATGGTATAGCTCTGCCAATGGCGTACCAAAAGCGGTCGAACGATTGCCAAAACTTCGCTCATCTGGCGCAACATCTGGAATTGGCCAATTTTTTAATAGCTCATCAGCTTCATCAGCGTGTAACGGGCGACCTTTTGAGTTACTCATAAATTATAAGAACTCCTCACCACCGCCACCACCAAGCATAATTTCACCTGAATCTGATAGACGACGAGCTGTTGACAGTATTTCTTTTTGTGCTGCTTCTACTTCACTAATACGCACTGGTGCCATAGCTTCTAAGTCATCAGCAAGCATTTCTGCTGCACGTTTTGACATGTTACCCAAAATCTTCTCTTTAAGCGCTTCGTCAGTGCCTTTAATGGCTTTCATCAGAACATCTTGAGGCACTTCACGTAAAATTGCTTGAATACCTCGATCCTCTACATCCATTAAGTTTTCGAAGACAAACATTAAGTCTTGAATTTGTTGCGACATTTCTTCGTCATGCTCACGGATAGAATCCATTAACTGCCCTTCAACATTGGTATCGAGGTAGTTCATAATATCTGCAGCCGCTTTTAAGCCACCCATCTTCGCAGCTTGTGCACCCGCTTGACCAGCGAATTGTTTTTCCATAATTTCGTTTAATTCTTGTAAAGCCGCTGGTTGAACTTCTTCTAAATTGGCAATACGCATGGTTAAATCTAAGCGCACTTTTTCAGGAAATTGCGCTAAAATCTCAGCAGATTGTTCCGGCTCTAAATAAGAAAGCACAATTGTTTGAATTTGTGGATGCTCATTACGAATAATATTCGCTACCTGCTTTGAGTCCATCCATTTTAATGAATCAAGCCCTTTGGCGCCTGAGCCCATAACAATTTGGTCTATCAAGCTGGCAGCTTTATCTTCACCTAATGCAGCAGTAAGTGCTTTTTTGATAAAATCTTCAGACTGAAAACCTATCGTACTAAAGCTTTGAATTTGTTCGATAAACAAGTTGTGCACTGCGCTGATTTTAGCTTGCGACAAATCATCGATTGCCGCCATGGCCATACCTACCTTTTGCACTTGCTTTGGCTCTAAGTGCTTTAGGATTTGCGCTGCATCTTCTTCAGATAAACTTAGCAATAATATCGCCGCTTTATCTACACCATCGAGCTTATCAACATCAAACGCCGGTGGTAGTTGTTTTTGTTCTTGATCAGTCATCTTCTGTTAACCACGCTTTCACTACTTGTGATGATAGTTCTGGTTCATTGGCTACAAGGGCACGAACCGCTTTCAATAAGTCTTCGTCGCCATGTAGGTCTGGTAACTGTAGTGTACCATCGCTTGAGAAGCCAACTGAAGCAGAATCAAAGTCATTATTTAGCATATCTAATGTGCTGTCACCAAGGTCAACACCTGAACTAAGAGAGTCTTCATCATATTCTTCAAGTGTATTATCTGGGTAAATTAATCGCTTAAGCATAGGCTTAACTACAGCTAAAATCAGTACAATAATAACCAGCGCACCCAATACTAAGCGCATCATTTTCATAAACCAGTCTTGTTCCCATAAAGGCAATTCGAAATCAAGCGCTGAGTCTTCACGAACAAATGGCACGGTCACTACTTCAAGTGCATCGCCACGTTGCATATCAAAGCCTACGCCACCTTGTAACAAGCGACGAATATTTGACAAAGCTTCTACCGAGCGTGGTGTCATGGTTGTTTCACCGTTTTCATCTACCGTGGGTAAGTAATCGACCGCTACAGACACACTAATTCTGCGGATCACACCCGTTTGCTGACGTTTATGAGAAATAGTGGTATCAAGTTCATAGTTACGGGTAGCTTCTTTGTGAGTACGACTTGGTGAGGTTGCAGTGCCTGCACCGCCAGCCATTGCATCTTCAGGTATCGTTGAGTTAACAGGAGGCTGATTAGTAAGTGCACCAGGAATACCTACCGCTAAACCACCGATATTATTTTCTTCGAAAGTGGTTTCACTTCTTACTGCCGGTAAATCTGGGTTGTAACGTTTTTGTGTTTCTTCTACTGCACTAAAGTCCATGCTTAAATCTACTTGGGCGGTGTAATTACCCAAACCAACGACGGGAATTAAAATGCTGTCAATTTTTTCTAGGTATTCTTGCTCACGTTTACGCTCTAGGTCGTATTCTTTACGAGAGCGTGCAGCCAAAGAGGTTTGCGAACCTGAATTTAGTAAGCGACCGTTTTGATCGGTCACCGTTACGCGAGAAGGCTCAAGGCCTTGCACCGCTGAAGCAATCATATCAACTACTGAGTCAACTTCTTCGCTATCTAATGAGCGACCACGCTTAAGCGTTAGTACTACTGTTGCTGAGGGTTTTTTCTCTCGACGAGCAAATACATTTTCTTTTGGAATAGCTAATAGTACTTTGGCGCGAGTAACGTTGTTTAGCTCTTCAATAGTACGGGCAAGCTGTTGCTCGCGACCATGTTTAAGGCGCTCACGTTCTAAACGTTGGCTTACTCCAAACCCCATGTCTTGCATAATAATATCGCTACCTGATGTTGGCCCTTGATCTAAACCTTCACGTGTCATCAGTAACTTAATATTTTGATACTCAGTTTCATCAACCGACACCACATTACCATCAAGTTCATAGTCAATTTTTTGCGCATCTAAAAAGTCGAGTGTTTCAATTAACTCTTGAGTTTGCATTTTACCTAATGGGCGCATATCTGGCTGACGAGCCCAGATAATCACGAAGATAGCAATAGCCAAACAAATGGCCAATGCAACAATCAGGGTAATTTGACGTAAAACATCAACACCACCTAGGGCGCTGAAATAGCCCGATTTTTGCTCTTGTTGATCTTCAGTTTCACTTTGCTCCATCATGCCATCAGCAAGTGCCAGATCTGTTGATTGATTAGATTGCGCCACAATAATTCTCCACTACCTAGTTAAACAGGCATGTTCATAATTTCTTTGTAAGATTCAACAAGCTTATTACGAACCTGTACCGTAGCTTCAAATGCCACAGAAGACTTTTGCGAGGCAATCATCGCCTCAGCAAGCGATACGCTTCTGTCGCCCATCTCAACTGCTTTTCTTTTTTGTCCTGTGTCTTGCTGAAGCTCATGCACTGTATTAAGTGCATTACTCAACATATCACCAAATTGTGCTGTAGACGTTGATTGCACTTGCGTTGGCAAGTTATTAACTTGGTTACTACGCGTGGCTTCTGAAGCCATAGATTGCATTTCTTGAAATAAAGCACTGTTTTGAATTTTCATAATTGTCTCTGATAATGCAGTAAACTCTTAAAGAGAATAAAGCACAAAACATGCCAAAAATAAAATTCAACTAGAACAATGGTTTACTATGTTTATTTGCGTAGTCAGAGTTTTGACAGCCCTAAAATCAGTTACTTAGTTTTAGAGCTGTTGAGGTTATGCAGGGAGGGAAATACCTAAATCGCGCATTTGCGCTAATTTGTAACGCAAAGTACGTGGACTTATACCTAAGGTTTCGGCTACTTCTTTACGTTTCCCTTGGCAACGCGCCAAGGTTTCTAGAATTATGCGATGCTCTTTATCTTTAAGCTCATCTTTATAACTCCCCGTGTCTAAGGCGAGCAAATCATTTTTTTGCTCATCTTCGGGCATTGTTTTTTCATCATAATAAGCGTTACTGAGACTATTGTTTATAGGCTCAGGCACTGACGTTGTTTCAACCACAAACTGAGTTGGGGTTAAATTTTCGATAAAAATTGCATGCTCATCAATAGTACTGCCACTGCGTAAAATTAAAGCACGTTGAATAACGTTATCCAGCTCTCGAACGTTACCCGGCCAGCTATGGCTAAGTAGCTTTTGTTCAGCGCTTGTATCTAGATACGCCATTGGCTCTTTGCTTTTACTTAAGTGACGTTCAATTAAATGCTTAGCCAGTACAATAATGTCGCCAGGACGCTCACACAGAGGTCGCCACAGTAAAGGAAACACATTGAGTCGATAATATAAATCTTCGCGGAACTGATTTTCAGCAACGGCCTCTTTTAATTCGCGGTTACTGGTTGCAAGCACACGTACATCTAGCGAAATAGTTTTCCGACCGCCTAAACGCTCAACTTCGCGTTCTTGTAATACCCGCAGTAGTTTAGCTTGTAAGCCTAAATCCATTTCGGTGATTTCATCAAGTAAGATAGTCCCACCCTGTGCTTGTTCAAACTTACCCGGGCAGGCCTGAATCGCACCAGTAAACGCGCCTTTTTCGTAGCCAAACAAAGTAGCTTCAAGCATGTTTTCAGGAATAGCAGCACAGTTAATTGCTACAAATGGTTCATTGCAGCGTTTTGACTTGTCATGAATATACCGTGCCAGCACTTCTTTACCTGAGCCACTTGGCCCAAGTACCATTACACTGGCATCTGAACGAGCAACTTTACCTGCAAGTTCAAGTAATTGAATACTACTAGGGTCGGCAACGATAGGACCGTCTGTTTCTTTTTCCTTTTCAGGTAAGTAACGGCTCACCATGTTCAATAGCACTTCTGGTGCAAATGGCTTAGCCATATAATCAATCGCGCCTAGGCGCATGGCTTCAACCGCATCATCAATAGTGGCATAGGCCGTCATCATTAAAACGGGTAAATCAGGGTGATTTAATTTAATACTGCGTAATAAATCTAAGCCACTCATTTCGCCCATTTGTACATCACTGACCACCAGTGAAAATACATCTTTTTTTAATAACAACATGGCTTGCTCTGCACTACTGGCTGCCGTGCAAGCGATGCCCGACATTTCTAGAGTATCAATTAATGCTTCACGAAGTCCGGCGTCGTCTTCTACAACTAAAATAGTGTTACTCATGTGACTCCCCTAATTTAGATGTGACACTAATAGGCAGCAACATACTAAAAATTGCTCCCCCGTGTGGGTTGTTGTTTGCCTCCACCCTTCCCTGATGCGCACTGGCTACCGAACTAACAACGGCAAGCCCTAAGCCTGTACCTTGGCTTTTAGTGGTATAAAAAGGTTCAAATATTTTCTCGCTCTGGACTAAGTCAATGCCTGGACCATTGTCACTCACGCTAATGCGTACAAAGTCAGAGTCTTGTTTGTCACGCTGGGCGCTAAGGTAAACCTGCGCGCCACTGCCAATAACTTGAATACTGTTGTGAATTAGGTTTTGAATAGCGCTTGCTAATGCGGTTTTATTACCCATGATTTCTATATCGGGTTCAGGTAAGCTCACATTTAATTCGCTATCATTGAGCGCTACCATGGCATCGGCACCAGCTTTTACTTCACTGAGTAACTGTTGCATCGACACTTGCTCAACTACCTGTTGATCACCACTTTTAGCAAATAGCAGCATGTCGTTTACTTGGGTTTCTAAATCTTTCAAGCGAGACATTAATTTTGTGTGAAAACTGCCGCGTGATGCTTCCGGTAAGCGCTTTGAGCCTAAGTTGGCAGCATACAACATCGCTGCTGATAACGGTGTGCGTACTTGATGGGCCAAAGATGCCACCATTTTACCTAACGCACTTAAACGCTGCATATGCGCGACTCGTTTTTGTAAGCGTCGGGTTTCAGTCAAATCGGTCATTAATATAAGTTGCCCAGGCTCTGGCGCAAGTGCGGTAATATCGAGTTTTATTAAGCGTCCATCTTTTAACGACACTTCATGACCATCATCTTGATGAGGACGAAATGAGCGCTGAATAACACTAAACCACTTCTCACCTTCTAGTGGTTCACCGAGCATATCGATAGCAATTTGATTCGCTTTAGCGATCATTCCTTTACCATCGAGTACAATCACGCCCGCAGGCATAGTATCAACTAAATGAGAAAGCCAACTTGCCTGTTGACGCAAATCACTCAACTCACCAACATACTCCTCTTGCAGTAAACATGGGTTATACTGGTTAGCAGAAATAAACTGGGGTTTTAGCACACTTGCAAGGGCCATAATCAACTCTCTAAAATAATGTAGATACAGTAGCTAATGCATAATGTGTACCAAAATTATTTTACAGTAAATTCAATAGATTAAACCGTAAAAACACGTGCCGTAAAAATGACGCGCAAAGGAAAATGTATGAATAAAGAGACTCAGTGCCGCTGCCCATGGTTAGATACAACAAAACCTGACTATGTGGAATATCATGATCATGAATGGGGCGTCCCAGTGTATGAGGATCAACTACTTTTTGAGTTTTTAACATTAGAATCGGCACAAGCAGGACTTAGCTGGTATACAATATTAAAAAAGCGTGAGAATTATAAAAATGCCTTCGCCAACTTTGATGTACACAAAGTAGCGGCCTTTACTGAACACGATATAGAAAAATTAATGCAAAATGCGGGCATAGTTCGCAACCGCTTAAAAATTGTCGCAACAATTAATAACGCGAAATGCTTTATTGCAATTCAAGAAGAATTTGGCAGTTTTAGTGATTATCAATGGCGGTTTGTTGGTAATAAACCTCAGGTAAACGATCTAGAAACACTGGCCGACTACCCTGCAGTTACTGAGGCATCGACGTTATTTGCGAAGGATTTAAAAAAGCGTGGCTTTAAATTTTTAGGCCCAACCACAGTGTATGCTTACATGCAGGCCTGTGGAATGGTTAACGATCATAGTAATGATTGCTTTAGGAAGGAAGAAGATATCGCGCAGTACTCATAGGTTAGTAATTAAAATAGATTTAGTTAGCCTGAACGATGCCAATTAAGTCTAGTTAAAAGCGTTACATTGTGCTGTTTTCATACTTTTTATTGATTCATTTCATAATTAATCTAACACTTATATTCTTAAATGTTCGAAAAAACTCCATTATCTTTAAAAAATTAAATGTGTTTATCTGTTAAAAACCAAGGGTCTTTCTCATATAACTCTGAGAATGCCTTGTTCATATCTTCGACAGAAATACAGCCAATTCCACCTCGACCTACCTTAGCCCTTTTATAAATACCTTTATCACTGGCATAACGGTTAAAGCGCTCGAAACTCGCCTGAGACCCCTCTATGTTTAAATCTCGAACCCATAAGGTTGATTTGCATGGAATATAGCATTTGCCATCAAACTTTTTACCATAAAATGTTTTGTCAAACCTATAAGATACATTATGTACTCTTTCAAAAAAATGTAATAACGTACTGCCTGCATCAAAGTTAATGTTAAGCACCTTAGCCTTTAATTGAACGAGTCGTGAAAAAGCGCTTCCCTCATCATAGGCATTTTCAGATACTTTATTTGTTAAGAAACTAGCATACTTTCCAATAGCAGAAACAGATACAGAAGGGTCATTGCTTCGCACTGACAATGGATTAGTCCTAATATATTCTGAGAACATACCACAGTCAGACGCTGTATCATTGACATTAAAATTCTCTCCTTTACCAAATGAATAAGTAAAGGTAGGTACCACTAAGGTACCTTGGCTTCCTAGTAAATTTAAAAAAGTACTAAGTATTAACTCTAAGGATTGCTGCTTGGAAGTAACTCCTTCCGGGTAACCTAGGTAACCAACATTACTATGACAAAAAACAGTATCACCTTTACAAATCCCTACAGATTGTAAAGCCAACTCAAAATCAGTCCTACTATAATGATAGTTTTGCAATTCATTGCACCTGTAAATCGTTTAAAATATCAACCAACCCATCAATTGAAGAGAACCTTCTATCTTCAAAATGTATCTCATTAAGCACTACATTGAAGCTTGATTCACAGAACTCTATTAACATCAGCACGTCAAATGAATCAATATAACCGGATTCAAAATAATTTAACGTTGTATCAATATTTTCCATCTGGCTTTTGGAAACAAACCACTGCACTAGCTTTTCTTTTACTAGCATTTCATTACTCTTACTCAATTGCAAAACACCTAACTGGAGCCCCATCGCCACCTTTAATTTTTAAGGGTGCGACGATAAGCGTAAATTCTTCGCTCTCAATCGAACGAATATTAATTAAATATTCAACGATAACAACACCTGCACCAAGCAGTATTTTATGGTTAGGTGCATCCTTTTCTGCCCCTCTTCCATTTAAAGGGTTGTCAGGCTGGGGGGTATCTAGGGCGATAAGCTTACACCCATTATCTACCAGCCATTGACAAGCATCCTCAGAAAAAAAGGCATGGTCTGTGTAGTATTCATTAGTGTTTAATTTTAAATCCCAGTCAAACCTGGCAACAAGGCGAACCGGACACTGGGAACCTAAAGCTAATGTCAACTCATCTTTAGTAATTTCATGTTTATCTGCAAGATTCGAAAAGTCAATAACCCGTGCAGGCCCATTTAATTGAGCTAATGGTATATTTTCAATTGTTTCACCATCAGCAATAAAGTGCCTTGGGGCATCTATGTGAGTTCCAGTGTGTGTACCTAATACAATTTTTCGCGTTTCTCTATTTTCAATTCCGTGTCGTCCTAACTGAGTTGATTCAAAAAAGGGGTGCCAATGAGCTGCAAATGTTTGCATCCCCTCTTCAAGCAACATTGTTAAATCTGTTATTTTCATTTTAATACCTCGATGAGTTCTATTATTACCCCTGAGGGAGTTTTAAATAGGAGTATATCCATCTTCTGTTCATTAACTTCAAGAGTAAATATCTCAGAAATCCAAATTACTTTATTTTTTAGTTTACTCTTAAACAGAGCTAAATCTTTTACTATAAATGCAATTGATGTAAAGCCTTGTAGATCCAGTTTTTGTTCTACAAGATCTTGTTCCGTTGAAACAAAAGAGATATCGAGGTTCCATGTTTTTACAGGTCTAGATAACCTTAGGCAATTTCCACTTTCTTTGAAACCTAGCCCACACCAAAAATCAATTTCCTTTGCAAAACAACCTGATGGTATCAAAATAGTCATCATTGAGTCACTGTAAAATAAACGATTTTGTACATTCATGTTTTTACTATGGTGATTAATAATCTCAATGTCATATGAATCACTTCGTTTAAGTAATTTAATATCATGTTTCGCAGAATAGGAAGCAAGTAAATCCTTTTTTGAATAGTTATTCTCTAACTCTTTTTCATCAAATACCGATTCATATCCTAACTCTTTAAATTTAGAGATATCTCGCTCAACAAAAGCTGAATTCCAAGTAAGATGGGAGAATCCAATAATCATATTAAGTACTTTTCGATTAGCTTTGCTTTCATTACTTTTCCCGTGACTGAAGTAGGAAAGCTTTTCAAAACAATTATTTTTTCAGGAAGAAACTCTGAAGGTAACAAGGTACCCAACCACGCCTTTATAGATTTAATATTTAAATCATGCTCTGATAAAAGAAATAATATTGGCACTTCACCCCAAAAATCATGGGGCTTTGCAACTACTGCAGCATCCATAATACCAGCATACTTCAAACTAACATCCTCTATATACCTCGAACTTATATTAATTCCACCTTTAATAATAATATCTTTTTTACGTCCAGTTATGCTTAAAACCCCTGATGATGACTTTCCAATATCACCTGTAGCAGGGCACTCTGAGTCAGCGTTTAAGTAGCCAAGCATCTCCCAAGGAGAATCAATTAGTATTTCGTTCGAATCAGAAAAAGTTACATTTACAAGATCCAGACACCGACCAACTCCGTCCAAATGCCCTTCACCGACTTTCGCACAAGATATAAACAACTGCTCACTTGTGCCATAACTTTCTAAAACTTCATGTGCAAATTTATGCTCAAACTCTTTTTTTGTATTTTGCATAAGAGGCGCAGTACCGATAAATATCTTTGCTGCGCAATCACTTACCCAGCCTATAGTATCTCTATCGGTTGTCATTTTAGATGAAAGGGCTAACATTGAAGGGCTTAGCCAAATAGCATTTGCTCTATATTTAGCAAAATTCTTAAAGATAGTTGCGGCATTACTAGCCGAGAAGGTTGTACTTAAAATGACACATCCACCAGCTATTAATGGACATAAAAAAGTGTTAAGAATACCAGCCATGTAAAAACAAGGCATTACATGCAACATCTTAACTTCACAACCGATTTCATTATGTTTGTTAAACGCTTCAGCGCAAACAAGTAAGCTTTTTAAGTCGTGGCATACCGCTTTTGGTGTACCTGTAGTCCCTGAAGTAAAGGTAATAACCTGAGCATTATTCGAACTATCCTTATAGATAAAGCTATTCGTTTTTTTTTCGGGTATGTATTCTTCAAATTCGCCAACATTGTTAATTACTTTGTCAGGGTTAAAGATGTCCAGCAATGTGCATTTATAACATTCATTGTAGTTAGCTGATAATGGTAAGACCTTTGCACCTAATGTGAACAATGAAACAAGAATTACAAAAAACTCCAATTTATCTTCGAGCTCTAGAGCTACTTTATCACCTTGACTTACACCAGCTTTAGTTAACTGATTCATATAAAACATTACCTGACTCTCAAAATTTAAATAAGTAATCTTTTGAGTACCTTGTATTATTGCAAAAGAGTGTTGTTCTGCTGACTTAAATAGTTCTTTTATCATAGAATTACTTGCTCATTCACATGGTAATTTTTATAACTCGGCTTCCAATACCCTTTTGCCTTTTGTATTTTTAACAGCTCAATTGCATGCCTTTCAACCATTTCTTCAGGTGCATTGCAAGTATCTTCTTTACAAACAGAAATAATTAAATGCCTTGGATCAACTTTATATTTTTGTGACATTTCAAAAATTATAGGCATATAACTAGAATGGAATAATGACATCCCTGATATAGTGTCAATAGATGAAAGACCATTTTTATTAATCAAAGGTTTTATGAGTTCTTCACCTAAATCCATTACTTGTATTGGATCTATTTTTCCCTCCAATCCCATACGAGCCAAGCACCCTATAATTTGTTCTGTACTTGTATTACCGGCACTACGTCCAAATCCTTGCAGCGACGAATCAATAATTTCAGCACCAGCATTGATAGCGGCAAGAGCGTTTCCCACACCTAACCCCAAATTATTATGCCCATGAAATCCAACTGTTAGACTAGGGCATTCAGCAAGTATTGCTTGAACATACTCCGTTACTTCTTGTGGTAGCATTCCGCCTGCTGAGTCCACTACATAAACAGCATCAGCCCCAATTTCGAAAGCAGCCTTTGCAGCCTTAGCCAGCTTGCTAGGCGAAACAGTATACGACTTCATGAAATTGACGTATGTGAGCATACTTTTATTTTTCGCAGAGCTTATAAATTTTTCACACTTTTTAAAATCAGATATTGTAGAACCTAAGCGAACAAAATCCATTCCATGGTACTCAGCTAACGTAAGGTGTTCTAAATTTGCAATCCCCGGAATTGCAAACATCCCCCAATTACCTTTTTTTACACTCTCAGACGCTGCTTTCATATAGACTTCATCAGTCTCAAGAGCAACTCCTATACCTCTTTCTGAAGCACCTAGACCGACACCATGACCAACTTCTATTAACTCAAATCCACAGTAATCTAGTGCACTACAAATACCAACTGTATCATTTTTAGAAAACTGAAAGTCAATTTCATAACTTCCATCTCTTAAAGTGCATTCTAGTATTTTTGGATACTTCATCACTAATACCTTTTAATAATTGGAGCACTACTTAAAAGTGCGCTTATTTTGCCTCTACTCGAAGACCAGTCGATGAACATTGCCATACTTAAAGTTTTTACTAGCTTTCAAGTATAAAGCAAAATACAAGCCACTATTAATAACCTTGGCAGCTAGATATTCCTATAAATATTGTAAACCGTATTTATGAAATGTTATCTTAAGTGTTAAACATTATACCTAACCCTATATAAAGGTAATAATACTACAATGAAGTATGATAGAGATAAATCATGGAATAGCATATATGCTGAAAACACAGAAATAGCCTACCCACCAGAAGCAGTTATTAGAATTTTTTTAGGGCAATTTCCAAAGTTAGAGTTTCTAGATAAAAATTTTCAAGGTAAGAAAATTTTAGATGTAGGTTTTGGTGATGGCCGTAATTTCCCTCTTTTTAATAGACTTGGTTTATTGAGTAGTGGGGTAGAAATCACAAAAGATATCGTAAATAATGCCTCTGAAAGAAAGGAGTTTAAAGGCCAAGAATTAGACTTACGAATAGGTAGCTGCGAAGAAATCCCATTCGAAGCGAATATGTTTGATTATTTAATATCTTGGAATAGTAGTTATTATATGAGTTCTGAAAGTTTTGATTATCAAAAACATATTGATGAATTCGTAAGAGTAACAAAGCCAAAAGGCTATCTAATCGTATCTGTTCCAACTGCTTCAGCTTTTATTTACGAATCGTGTGAAGAGCTCGAAAAAGGGTATGTGAGAATTAAAAATGATTACTTCGGAGTTCGCAATGGTCAAGTCATGCGTCGCTTTGAAGATAAAGATGATTTTTTGAGCTGCTTTTCAAATATTTCACAATATTGTGAATGCGCAGAAATAAAAATGGATTGGTTCGGATTAGCTTACAATTGGTATGTTGCTGTAATTAAATTAAACTAACAAAAGAGCGCATTTATGCGCTCCTTCTACCCTATTTAGTCTTGAACTTTGATTAAACCAGCTTTTTCGAGAGATTCAACTAAAGGTAAAAGCTCAAAAATATTAGCTCGAATCTTATCAGCAAGCTCTAATAAATCACTACCTCCATCTGCATAAGCTAGTAAATTAGTGAGCATTTTTACTTGAGTATAATCTTGCTGCATATTGCTCGTATTAGGATACAATCCTCTTTTACCAAGTTGCGGCTCACATAAATTAGTTGCTTTATATACTTTATTTTTTTCTAATAATTGAATAGCGCCAACAATTACATCTGCAGCACCTCTTAATCCAGCAGGTGTAATTAATGTAAGATCATCTAATGATGTATGATATTCGGGATATTCCCCGTATTTGCTCCGCATAATTGAACATACAGGTAAATCAACACCAGGAGCGCAAAATTGACGCTCATCACTACCGCGCTCAAGAAAAGAATACTGTTTAAAACTACCAACTAAATTCTTTAAAGCACTTAGTGCTGCTCTGTCGGCTAAAGTACGAGAGTTGCGTGAACTTAGGTAAGAGTACTCTCTTTCATCACCGACACATGTGACAATGAATCCAGCTTTCAGATGCTTTTTCAAACGTTTTAAATGTTTTGAAATATAAACTATTGATCCTATGGTTTCTGGTAAAAATAAAACTCTGTAAGTATATCTACGGTCAGTCATTAATTTAAGTTGCTCAATTAATGCCATACAAACAACTGGTCCAGATAATTCATTATTAGCTAAAGAAGGATGGCATATGTATGTAGAAAGCAAAATTTCATTTTCTGTTTCTCCAGGTAAAACAAACTCTCCATACGTTAAATGCCCATTGAATAAATTTGTATCTATAACAACTTGGTAACTACCTTCAGTCAAAGATAAACGTTGAGAGTGGCTAAGACAAAATCCCCAATTACGCTCATAGTATGATGTAACATATGGTATTGCGTCAGGCATATCCTCTATACTGTAAAGGTGGGCTTGTAATTCTTTTAAAGAAAGTGTCTTATTAACAGGCTCTGAGTAACCCATTAGATGTAGGTTATTAACTTTAAAATCGCATATTTTATTACCATTAGGATCAATTATGTATGCGTTATTTACTTTCCACTCTTGCGGTACCTTCCAGTCAAAAGCGATAGTATTTGAAGGAACCTCATGTGCAACCAGTTCCGGTACAAACTGTTTGATATATCTCAATGTTTCTCTTACACCATCACCTGTAAGGCTTCGATTGATTGGAAATAGCTCCTTTGCCCACCCATACATTCTATTTCCATCGATTGCTTCGTTCATTTTTAACCTTATTTTACTTTACTTTGTATAGAAAGCGTTACCTGCATAAAACACATGCTAGATTATTCATTAACTTAGGAGTGTACAATAAGAAAAAGAGCACCGCACACCATTAAATTGTCACTATTTAATGGGAGGCAAATCAAGTTTTAAAGCCAAAATTAAAAATAACATAGAACTTTATTAACTACAGTTCAATTTATTAGCGGTTTTAATCAATCCCTAGAAAGATTATACTTTTTCATTTTTTCGACCAGTGTGGTTCGCCTTACGCCTAGTACTTCAGCAGCACGGGCAACAACGTAATCAAAGCGCTCTAATGCCTGGGTGATTAAGTTAATTTCAAGCTCAGCTAAGTACTCCTTAAGCTCAATACCTTCATCGGGCAATAAACCGGGTGCCGCTTGAGCAAAATCATCTTCGAGGTCTATTTCGTCTTCGCTGAATCCGCCACTAAAAATATCATTAAACGCATCACGCTCCATCAGTTCTTCTGGGTACTGTGGCTCATAGGCTTCAACTTCAATGTAGCGGTATTTATTAGGTAAATCAGGAACATCAACCACCTTGTCTGGGAACATAATAACCATACGCTCAACTAAGTTAGCGAGCTCACGAATATTACCTGGCCAAGAATGCTCTTTTAAACTATCAATAGCACGCTCTGTAAACTTAGCCGTAGTGCCGCTTTGTTCATTTACACGGCGCATTAGCTCTTTAAGTAGCAAAGGGATGTCTTCTGCACGTTGAGCAAGTGATGGACTCTCAATAGGAAAAACATTTAAGCGATAGTATAAGTCTTCTCGGAATGAGCCTTTTTCAATCATGCTTTCAAGATCACGGTGGGTTGCAGCAATAACACGTACATCGGCTTGAATCGCTTTGGTACCGCCAACGCGCTCATAGCTACGCTCTTGTAGTACTCGCAGTAACTTGACCTGCATTTGCAGCGGCATATCCCCTATTTCATCTAAAAATAGCGTGCCACCTTGCGCCAATTCAAACCGGCCTTTACGTGCTGAAATAGCCCCGGTAAATGCACCTTTTTCATGGCCAAATAGTTCACTTTCTAGTAGCTCCGCAGGAATTGCCCCACAGTTTACTGGTACAAATGGGCCTTTGTTACGCTTAGAAAGCAGATGCACATTACGAGCAACTACTTCTTTACCCGTGCCCGACTCACCTAAAATAAGCACGTTGGCATCGGTTTTAGCAACTTGAGTAATTAAAAAGCGTAAATCTTTTACAGCTTTGGTTTCACCTACAAGGCCATCAAAGGTGCTTTTTTCTTTATTATGTTGATGCTCATGAGGCAGCATACGCTGATATTGCTGACAATCATGGAGTAACTGAGTGGTAACTTCATGAGTAAATGGCTCACAAATTAGTCCAACAACATTGGCGAGACTCAGTAGCGGTTTGAGCGTTTCACCAATCAGTAAAAAAGGAAATGTTGGATAGCGTTTAATTAAACTTTCATGATCTAAAGATTGCAGCGCCCCTAACACCACAATACATTCTTTGTTTTGATAGTGACTACATGCCTGCTCAAAGTCAGCTTCTGTTTGCAACTGTACCGCCTCACCAATAAAAGTAAGCGATGCATATAATCCAATAGAGCGATTATTATTATTATCTAAAATTAAGATCATTTTTTAGCGAGCCATTTATTTCACTAATTTGTTTTATTAATCAAATTGTAAGCCAGTTGGATTTGGATGCAAGTAATAGCGGCGATTTTTTGACATTAACGCCAAAAAACAGACACACCGCCTGAAAAGTCAATACTTTATAACTAATAACTCTTTAACTATTTATAACGGACTACCCACTTAGGATGAATTACCTAACACATTTTTGCCACCAGTAATGATACGATTTCACACAGAAGAAACTCATAAAAACTGCTATTATTACTTAAAGGTGTGACTGTTTTGGCCGATAAGTAATAGTCAAACTTATGTTGGAACTAAACTTGCTTAAGGTTCTACACATGTAATTAAAATTTAAGGAATTACCTATGGCGCACGCATCAATCAATAAATACCGTCAAATTACAGTTAGCAGCGTTAAAGAAATGACGCCTTATGATCAAGTCAAACTCGTGTTTGTTAATATTGTTGGTAAGTTATCAGCTGCTAAAGGGTTTATTGAACGTAAAGAGTTAGAAAAAAAAGGCAACGCAATCTCTGATTGTATTGTGCTACTTGGTGCTTTGCAGCAAGTATTAAATTTTGAACATAATAATGAAGTATCAACTAACTTAGACTCTTTATATGATTATTGTCAGCGATGCTTACTAACCGCAAACCTCGAGAACGATATAGAAAAAATTGATGAAGTAATTACCTTGATTAAGGAAATAAAATCAGGTTGGGAAGCAATTCCATTTGAACAAAGAGAACCACAACTATAATGTCTTTAAAGCGGGTTACAAGCTCACAAGTTAAAGATAGTGAGACTAGAGCATATTGCAATGATCTAGTAAGTTTGATTGCTGACTCAGAAGATTGGGATATTGAGCAAGCGCTGAATATTCATAATAAACTTGATATTCACATAAGTAGCTCACTTTCTAGAGAAAAAACTCATTATTCAGCTACTGAACTTGAGTTTTTAATTAACCTAATAGAACAGCTATCTGTTAAAATAGATAATCAAAAGCAACTATTAGCGGTTAAAATAGTTGGTAATCAAAAAAATAAAAAAGCTGTAAATAAGTATAAATCTAACTTTTAAAATAGATTTGGCAATATTAGGCTGGTTAGCTGTGGAGAAAATCACATGTTTGATGGAAAAGTAGTTTTAATAACAGGTGGAACAGGATCGTTCGGTAAAAAGTATGTAAAAACATTATTAGAACGGTACAGCCCCAAAAAAATTATTATCTTTTCTCGTGACGAGCTAAAGCAGTTTGAAATGCAGCAAGATTTTGATCAGCCTTGTATGCGCTACTTTATTGGCGATGTTCGAGATAAAGAACGACTAAATCGCGCAATGCGTGGCGTTGATTACGTTATCCATGCTGCAGCCCTTAAGCAGGTACCTGCCGCTGAATACAACCCAATGGAATGTATAAAAACCAACATAAATGGCGCAGAAAACGTTATTAATGCAGCACTTGATAATAACGTTGAAAAAGTCATAGCTCTCTCTACGGATAAAGCAGCCAACCCGATTAATCTATACGGTGCCACTAAATTGGCTTCAGATAAATTATTTGTAGCGGCAAACAACATTGCTGGCGGCCATAAAACCACTTTTTCAGTGGTGCGCTACGGTAATGTAGTATGTTCGCGAGGCTCCGTTGTGCCTATTTTCCAAAAGTTTATTAATGAAGGTCGTGATCATATTCCTATCACTCATGATGAAATGACCCGTTTTTGGATAAGCCTTCAACAAGGCGTTGATTTTGTTTTAACAAATTTCGCGCGCATGTTGGGTGGTGAAATTTTCGTACCTAAGATTCCATCAATTCGCATTACGGACCTAGCAAAAGCAATGGCTCCTGAATTACCTATTAAAATTATTGGTATTCGCCCAGGCGAGAAACTTCATGAGGTTATGTGCCCTGCCGATCTGTGTTTTGAAACCTATGAATATAACGATCACTTTGTTATTGCACCAGGCATTAAATTTAGCAGTCGTAGTAATGACTTTACAGTAAATGCGCTTGATGAAAAGGGAAAAAAAGTTCAGCAAGGCTTTGAATATAACTCTTTAAACAACCCTCATTACATGACGATTGAAGAAATTGAAGCCTTCAACATTGAAGCATTAGTTTAAAAGTTATTACTCCATGATCCCTTACGGCAAACAAGCTATTTCTCAACAAGACATCGACGCAGTAGTTGATGTCTTAAAATCCGACTGGTTAACGCAAGGCCCTAAAGTCCCCGCTTTTGAGCAAGCCATTGCGAAATATTGTGGCAGCACCTATGCATGTGCAACAAACAGTGCCACATCGGCATTGCACATTGCATGTTTAGCGTTAAATGTAGGGAAAGACGATATTGTATGGACCTCCCCTATTTCGTTCGTTGCTTCTGCAAATTGTGCACTTTACTGTGGTGCTCAAATAGATTTTGTGGATATTGATGTAGCAACAGGGAATATGTGCACTGATGAGTTAGAAAAAAAACTTATTATTGCTAAAGAAAATAATCGTTTACCAAAGGTAGTCATCCCAGTTCACCTGGCAGGTCAGTCATGTGATATGCAGGCTATATATCAACTTGCAGTTGAATATGGCTTTAAGGTTATTGAAGATGCTTCACATGCTATTGGTGCAAAATATTTAGGCAGCCCAGTGGGCAGTTGTGAGTTTTCAGATATTTGCGTATTTAGCTTTCATCCAGTCAAGATAATCACCTCAGCTGAAGGAGGCATGGCGGTAACAAACAATAAACAACTTGCTAAAAGAATGGAGCGTTTACGTAGCCATGGAATTACAGCCAACCCGAGTGAAATGACCGAACCAAGTCATGGCCCTTGGTACTATCAGCAAATTGAACTCGGCTTTAATTATAGAATGACTGAGTTGCAAGCGGCATTAGGCCTTAGCCAGCTTTCAAAGCTCGATGAATTTGTTACAAAGCGCAACCAGCTGGCTAAAGTCTATTCTAGCAAATTAAAAGACTTGCCTATTAATCATTTAACTCAATCACAACAAAGCTACTCTAGTTACCATTTATATATTTTAACCTTGTCTGGTGACGCAGTTGTAAAACATGAGTCTCTTATCTGTAGTTTAAGAGAGCGAGGCATAACGAGTCATTTGCATTATATTCCAATTCATATACAACCTTATTATAAAGAGCTTGGCTTTAAGGCAAATGACTTTCCAAATGCAATAAAATATTACAGTTGCGCTCTCACTATACCTTTGCATCCTGAATTAACTAATTCAGAACAAAATTTCATAATAGAAACACTAGCCGAACAACTATGAAAATCGCTTTAGGAACCGCCCAATTTGGTTTAGATTATGGCATTAGTAATACTGTCGGACAGGTTAAAACTGATGAGGTTAAACGAATACTCAGCCTCGCACTAGACGCTGGTATAACAGTTGTTGATACGGCATCGGCTTATGGTAGTAGCGAGAGTAATATTGGTCAATCGGGTTTAAGCCAAGCTTTATCTATTGTTACTAAAGTATCAGGTGAAAATATTCACGCGCAGGTAGAAAAAAGCTTAAAAAATCTGAACTGTGAGTCAATTGATGCAGTGTTATTTCATAATTGTGAGTTGCTTTTAAGCAGTTCAGGGGAAGACTATTTTTCGCAGCTAGAGCAGTTAAAAGCCAAAGGCATAGTTAAGCGAATAGGTGTTTCTGTTTATAACCCTAAAGAGCTTGAATTACTTAGTGAAAGGTTTAATTTAGATCTGGTTCAAGCTCCTGTAAATTGGTTAGATCAACGTTTTATACAACCTGAAATCATCGATAAGCTAATAGAAAAAAATATAAAGCTTCACGCTCGCTCGATATTTTTACAAGGGCTTTTATTAGAGCCAATGATTCAAAATAACGCTTATTTTTCACAGTTTAATAATGAGTTTTCTCAGTATAATTGTGTTATTAATGAATTAGGCTGCAATCGGCTAACTTTCGCATTAGCAATTATTGCGCAAAAAGCCCCTCATATCGAAAATGCAATTATAGGGTGTTGCTCACAAGAACAGTTAACACAATTAATAGACAGCTACTGCGTCGCAAAAAAGCTTACACTCCCCTCGGATGACGTTTTAGCCTCTTTAGCTTCAAGTAATTTAGCATTAATCAATCCATCGCAATGGCTTGGTTAATTAAGCGCTAGGATTAAAAATATGATAAATGCTTTCATGCAAGCTAGGACAGGATCAACACGCTTACCTAATAAAGTTTTAAAGAATCTCCAAGGTTTACCTATGTTTATTCAACAAGCTAAGCGTGTACAACGAGCCAAGTTGGTAGACAACCTAGTTATTGTCACAAGTACTGATGAAAGTGACGACATTATTGAACAGTTATGCAATGAGAATAATTTATTATGCTTTAGAGGAAGTTTAAGCAATGTTCTCAGCCGGTACTTTCATGCTGAACTCAATTACCCTTGTGATGCTATCGTTAGAATAACAGCTGACTGCCCAGTGATTGACCCTGAGCTCATGGACTATGTCATTAATAGTCATTTAAAAAACAACAATGATTATACTTCAAACTGCTTAGTAGCCACATACCCTGATGGTCTCGATATTGAAGTTATTAGTAAGAAGGCCTTACACAACGCTTATAAATATGCAGAAAAGCCTTCTGAGTTAGAACACGTAACACCTTATATAACAAGTCACCCTGATAAGTATAAGTTACAGAATATCCAAAGTGAGCAAGACCTGTCTGCCTATAGATGGACTGTTGACGAACCCAAAGACTTTGAGTTGATTTCATCAATATATGAAAATTTATATGTAAAAAAGCCTAATTTTAATTATCAAGATATACTGGAATTGTTATCACATAAACCAGAGCTGAACTTATTAAACCCCCAAATTGCTCGAAATGAGGGAATGGTTAAATCATTAAAACAAGATAAAGAAGAAGGCTATGAATAATTACACTAATTCAGCGGAGTGGCTACATAGAGCTGAAAAAACCATTCCTCTAGGTTCCCAAACTTTTAGTAAGAGTAGAATTGCGTTCCCACAGAATGCAGCACCTTTATTTATTGAACGAGGTTTAGGTTCTAAAGTGTGGGATGCAGATAATAATGAGTATATTGACTTTGTGAATGGCTTACTTTCTGTTTCTTTAGGCTACTGTGATGCTGATGTGAATCAAGCTGTTATAGACCAGCTTAGCTCAGGGATCACTTTCTCCCTTCCTCATAGATTAGAAATGGAAGTCGCCGAAGAACTCACAAAGCTAATACCTTGCGCTGAAATGGTGCGTTTTGGTAAAAATGGCAGTGATGCAACATCTGCTGCTATTCGACTAGCAAGAGCTTATACAAAA